>CAMDAQ010000014.1 GCA_945888705.1 Singulisphaera sp. GP187 | reverse complement strand
GGTCTCCAGGATGATCTTGAGGTGCGCCGATCCACAGGCGTGCTTGATCTCGCGGATCTCCTGCGCGACCTCGGCATGGCGGCCTTCGAGCCACGCGCCGCGTGTGATGACCATGTCGATCTCGTCGGCACCGTCGGCGACGGCGCGCGCGCAATCGGCCAGGCGAAGATCGAGTGGATACTGCCCGCTCGGGAAGCCGGTCGCGACGCTGGCCACCTTCACCGTGGAGCCTCGCAGGGCCTCGCATGCATCGCGCACGCGCGAGGGGTAGACGCAGACCGCAGCCACCGACGGCAGCGGATCGGCGAGGGGCCCGTGGTAGGGACGCAACGCCTTGGCGCACAGCGCATGCACCTTCTCGCGCGAATCCTTGCCTTCGAGGGTGGTCAGGTCCACCATGGACAGCGCCAGGCGCAGGGCCTGGCGCTTGGAATCGTTCTTGATCGATCGCTTGGTGAACGATGCCGCGCGCGCGACGGCGGTGACCGTGTCGACCACGCGCATCGTGGCTCAGTTCCCGCGGGCGCGGGCGAAGAGTGCACCAAGGTTCTCGGTGTGCCGTAGCTGCACCTTGAAGTCCTGGAAACGCTCGATGGCGTAGACCAGCAGCACTTCATCGCGGCTGTCGACGATGTAGACGGCCTCGATCGGTTCGGACGGCGTTCCCTGGCCGGTGGTGGCCGAGCACACGCTGTAGCCCTGCTGGCCGCTGTTGGCCTGGTCGGCGTAGGCGCGCTGTTCGAGCCGGCCCGCTTGGATGATCACGAGCGCGCCAAGGAGGACCGCGGTGGCCCAGAGGATCGCAGCGCCGGTGCCGATGGATTGCTTGTCGTTTCGGGTGCTCATCGTCCGCCCCTCCGTGCCTGCATGCTGTCGGCCGCGATGTTGCGGTACCCGACGTAGTTCATCTTCTTGCCGGCGTCGTCCCAAGCCACGGCGACGAGCTCATTATTGGTTTCGTCGATCACGTAGACGACCGACAGGGGCGTGCCGGTCACGCCGCTGGAGATCAGCATGTAGGAGCCGCGCTGGCGCTGCTGCGCGCTGGCGCTGCCTGAGAGCGAGACCAGCGCGAGGGCCGCCAGCAGCACCGTATTCAGCGCGATCAGGGAGAGGAACTGCGTTCGTGACATGAAGGGTCTCCTGTGTGGTGTGATGATCGGCTCTTGGGCCATCATCGTGTGATCAATCGTCCGGGCGGTCCGCAGGATCAGTCCATGTGGCTGCGCTTGACCGGGTAGAGCGCCACGCCAAGCACGCCGGCGCCGATGAGGAACATGACGGCATAGCCCAGCCAAGCAGGTGCCGGGCTGTTTACGCTCGGTTCACGGGGGCCTTGGGCGAGGGCAAGCGCGCTCACGCAGAGGGCGGCGACGATCGGTACCAGTCGTTCGATGCGGCTCATGGCCGGACTATACCGGGGGCCTCGGGCGCAAGCGCCACACGCTTGCCATCACGCACCGCGCGCACCACAGGGTGACCCGGGTCGTGATCGAGCACGATGCGCAGGTCGCGTTCGAGGGCTTCCTGCAGGAACGCACGCTTCGAGAGCATGGTCTGGTAGGGCAGCATGTCGTAGCCGAGGCTTGACGATGGATGGGCGTGATGACGCGTGGGCATGAGGTCGCCCGGGAACGCCCATGCGCCGTCGTGGCCCTCGATGAAGATGCCCTGCATGCCCCAGGTGTGCCCCGGAAGAGGCCGCAGCTCGATGCCCGGCAGCGGTTCCGACGTACCGTCGTGGAGCACGATCTGCTGCGCGATCGGGTCAAGCACCGACCGCAGGTACGTCCGCGTCATGGTGCTCTTGTTCGCGAGCGCATCCTCCCATTCGGTGCGCTGCACGTGGATGCGTGCGCCCGTGAAGACCGGGGCGATCGATGCATCGGGCCCGGTCGTCAATCCGGCGGCGTGATCGAAGTGCAGGTGCGTGACGATGACGTCGGTGATCTCGCGTGGTGCGATGCCGAGTTCGGCGAGCGCATCGACCACGGTGCGGCGGGCGAGCAGCCATGCGGCGCGATCAGCGTCGCTCCAGCGGTCGCCGTAGCCGGTCTCGACGAGCACCGTGCGTGCACCGTCACGCAGGAGCAGCGCGTTGCAGGCGAGCGGGATCCGGTTGTCGGCGTCGGACTCGACCCAGGTTGACCATTGCACCTTCGGGATCAGCCCGAACATCCCACCGCCGTCGAGCCGGAAGTCGCCGGCGCGCAGTACATCGACATGCCATCGGTTCATGCGTGGTCCGCCTCGTGAGTGTGCATCAAGGCGCCGTTGCCGGTGAGCTCGTCGGCGGCGCAGCGGTTGGTTGCGTGCCCGTCGGTGGCACAATGCGCTCAGGCATGGGCGGCCCCACACGTGGTTCCTCCATGGGCGGGTAGACCATCACGCGCGCACGATCGATCGAGATCGTGCCTTGCTTCTGGGCGGGCGAGCCGAGGATCGCCATGCGGCCATGCGCCGGCATGCCGGGTTCTTGGCGTTCTCCCACGGCAGCCCGGTCGACGAACGTGTTGACGCGTGCGCCCTTGATGGCAACGGCGATCGCGTGATCCTTGCCGTCGCGCAGCCGATCGATACCGATCTTCGAACGCACGCCCCCGTCGAGCTCGTCGCCCTCCGGGAGGCGCACGATGAACGCTGCGCCCGGGTCATCGCAGCGGCCTTCGATGATCGCCAGGCAATCGCCGTACGCCTCGTCGCTCACGAGCGCCGATGGCTCGGCCTCGGTCATGGGATTCACGAGTCGGGCGTGCGGCGGAATGCCATCGAGCGACCACGGCAGCCCTGAACGTGCCGACCAGGCCTGTAGAGCTCCGCCATCGAACATCCGCACCACCTTGGGCGGAGGCAACTCGGCGATCATGACGCGTCGCCAATGCACGGTGGTCCGACCTGAATGCACCTGAAAGGCGATGCGTCCGTCCTCATCCATGATGTCCACGCCGTTGGCGGCGGGCACACCGTTGACCCAGGTGCGGAACCACGGACCACGACACTCGATCACGTATCGATTCCACTCGCCGGGCTTGAACGCATTCCGGGCTTCCTCGTTGTCCTTGAGGTCGAAGAGCCAGCCTCGCCGGCCTTCGTCATAGATGCCGCCGCTCCACGCACGGGGCGTGGGGTCGATCTCGACTTGGTACCCGACGAGCGACCCGGAGCCCTCGTCCTCGCGCACTTGGCTGCGGATCTGGATCCCGGAGTTGCCCTCGACGATGCGCAGTTCGAGGTCGAGCACGAAGTCGCCGTAGTTGCGCGGGCTGACGAGGAACGCGTTGCGCGTGTCCGTGCCGCTGCCGGTGAGCACACCATCCTGCATGGTGAACGTGGCGAGGCCGCCGACGATGTGCCAACCCTTGATGGATCGTTCAGGGAAGAGAGGCTTGAGTGCAGGTTGCGGCAGGCGCTCGGCATCGTCGACGGCGGTCGGTGCAGCGGATGCCGCGTGCGGCAGCGGCGCCGCGCGCCAGGTGGGTTGCACGCTTGGCGCTGTGGTGACGACTGCCCTCTCGGTGAGCGAGGTCGTGGCGCGCGAGGTCGTGGCGAGGAAGCCGGCGAAGAGGAGCACCGTCATCAAGGCGATCGATCGCGTGGGTCGTGCCATGCGAGGATCGTAACCCGTGGCTAGCCTTGACCCGATGATGACATCACCCAAGGTCACGCTGTTCGGAGCCGCGGGCGAGGTCACGGGATCCTGCACGCTGGTCGAGTCGGCGTTCTCGCGAGTCCTGGTCGATTTCGGCATGTTCCAGGGTGCGCCGGAGCAGGAGCTGCGCAATGCCGAGCCCCCGCCGATCGATTTCGCGAAGCTCGATGCCGTTGTGCTCACCCACGCGCACGTCGATCACTGCGGCCGATTGGGCATGCTGTCGCGGCTGGGCTTCAATGGCCCGATCATCGTGAGCGATGCCACGAGCGAGCTGTTGCCGCGGGTGCTCCGATCGAGCGCAACGCTGCAGTTCGTCCGGGTCGAGGAACACGGCGCGGGAACCGCGCCGAGCTTCGAGGTCCTCGAGCCCGCGCACCTGGTGCAGTCGAGCCGTGCGCGCGACGTGCCGCCGGTGGTGCTGTTCGGGCATCGCGATGCGGACCGTGTGGCCAAGATGGTGCGGGCGATTCCGTGGTCGGCGTGGCATGAGCTGCCCGGCGGGATGCGTGTCCGATTGCACCATGCCTGCCATGTGGTCGGCGCGGCGAGCGTGGAGCTCGAGCTTGAGCACGACGGTGCACGCCGGCGCGTGCTCTGTTCAGGCGACATCGGTCCATTCAACAATCCCCTGCTGGCGGCGCATCAATGGCCTGAGCGCGCGCCGGACCTGGTGGTGATGGAGTGCACCAATGGGCATCGCTCGTTGCGGGAGCAGGATGCCGTGCGGACCTTCGACGCGGTCGTGCATGACGCCGTGGCGAACGGACGAAGGCTGCTGTTTCCAGTGTTCGCGCTCGGTCGCGCGCAGCAGCTGCAGCAGCACTTCGCAAGGCTCTCGCGCGATGGTGCGCTCGACGGGTTCCAGGTCTATCTCGACAGCGGCATGGCGGTGCACGGGGCGACGGTGCTTGAGCGGCACCCGCGGCTCCTGGCGCCTGGGCCGCAGCGCATGATGCTGCGTGGCGAATCACCGCTTGAGTTCCCGCAGTTGCACCGGCTGACGAGCCGATCGCAGAGCGAGGACCTGCGTTCGATCCGAGGTGGTTGCGCGATCCTCGCGGGTTCCGGCTTCTGCGATGCCGGGCCGATCGTGCGCCACCTTCTCGACCATCTTGAGGACGAAGGGACGTCGGTGGTCTTCACGGGATTCCAGCTCGAAGGGTCGCTCGGCCGTGCGCTGCTCGAAGGGGCCACGCGCGTTCGGGTGAATGGCCACGAGCGCCGGGTGCGGTGCAGGATCGAGCGCGTCGAGGGCGTGAGCGGTCACGGCGACCGCGAAGACTTGCTGCGGTGGTTTGCGGGATTCCCGCAGCGGCCGACAAGAGTCGTGCTCAATCACGGCATCGCCGATGCGCGCAGCGGATTCAGCGCAGCGCTCGCGACCGACGGAACGACCGTGCACGCGCCCGCGCTGGGCGAACCGGTTTTGTTCTAATCGACAAACGGTTGTAAAACGCTAGGCCTCGATCGCGAACAGTCGCGTGAACCCCATGCGTTGCAGCAGCTGGTGGTACTCGGGCTTCGGGCCACGGAGCTTGAGCGGCAGCGCTCCATCCTTGCAGAGCCGATAGAGCAACAGCAGCGCTTCGAACCCGCTGCTGCACATCGCCGTCACGGCGCCGACTTCCAGGACCACGTCACCAAGTTCCTTGGGGCGTCGCTTCATCGCCTGTTCGATGTCGTTGCGCAGGACGGTGGCGAGATCGCTGTCGATCACGCTGGGGACAACCTTGAGCACGTACGTCGTCGCATCGCGGCGAACAAGGATGGTGGGATCGGTCGGGCGCATCGCGGAGATCATCGACCGAATCGGTTCGCGCATGTCGGGAAATCTGGTCCCAATAAGTCCTATAACAAATCACGGAATTTGCGCCGGGTTGTTGAGGAGTGTTCTTCTCCAACGCTACATTCCGCCCCTGCAAGGAGGCACACATGTCGATTGAAGGTGGAGATCGTGCGCCGAAGATGGCGCGAAAGTTGGGCCGTGGCTTGGGGAATCTGATTCCTGTCCCATTGCCACCCAAGGTTCGTGAAGCGGCGGAAGTTGCGGCTGCTGACACGGTTCCAGCCCCGAAGCCGAGCTTGCCGGCCAGCACAGGTTCCACGGGGAACACTGGGCTTAACGCCGCGCCTCCGGTTGGCATCAGCACCACCGCTCCTCCTGTTCCCCCTGCCATGCCGCATGTCGCGACACGGTTGGCTGCTTCACAGGCCAGCCCGGCGCCAAATGCCGCGCAATCGGGCGCCCCTCGCTCTGATCGGTCGGTGACTCCACCGATTCCGGAAGCCGCCCCTTCAATTTCGGTTCAAGCGCATACCGAGGCAGGCACGTCATACCGAATCGTCCCGGTGGCCTCGATCAGCCGAAATCCATGGCAGCCGCGGGAGATGTTCCACGAGGAACAGATCCGGGAGCTTGCCCAATCGATTGAGTCGGCGGGGCTCATGCAGCCGCTGGTCGTTCGGGCGAAGGGGAAGGGCTTCGAGTTGATTGCGGGCGAGCGACGCCTCCGCGCATTGGCGCTTCTGAAGCGAACCGAGGCACCGGTCGTGATCCACGATGTGGATGATCAGGTGGCTGCTGAGTGGGCGCTGATCGAGAATCTCCAGCGTGAAGACCTGAATCCCATGGAGCGGGCGATCGCGATGCAGCGCCTCGTCCAGGAGTTTGAGCTGACCCACGAGGAGCTTGCGGATCGTCTGGGCTTGAAGCGCGCCTCGGTCACTAACATATTGTCGCTCAACCACTTAGACGCCAAAACCGCGTCGCTCGTGCGGTCCGGATCACTCTCGGCTGGCCATGCGAAGTGCCTGTTGAGCGTTGATTCCATGCCGGAGCGAATGCGCTTGGCAGAAGCTTGTGTCAAGGAGGCTTGGCCCGTTCGCAAGCTCGAGCAGGAAGCCAAGCGGATCCGCGAACGTTCCACGGGGAACACCCGGCTTCCGCCGACGCGCAGCATCAGCGCCCATGTCGCGGATCTTGAACGTCAACTCACCGAGCACCTGGGCACGAAGGTGACGATTCAGATGGGGCGCAAACCCAACACAGGGCGAGTTGTCCTCCAGTTCTACTCCAATGCGCAGTTCGACGGGCTCCTCCAAGCCATGAACTTCTCGAACGACGGGTTATAAGACGTTATCGACAGGCTTCAGGGCCCGGTTCGTTGCAACACGCGACGCACCGGGCCTTCTTCATGCGCAGCAGGGCAGGGGGTCGATGCAACGACGTCGCGTGCTTGCGGTTCGCCCGCGCGTGGGCATAGCGTCCGCTCTCCCGCATCCGCATTTCCAGGAGTCCCTGACATGATGCTTCGCACGATCGTTGCCGTCCTTGTCCTCGCCATCGGTTCATTTGCCGTCACCGCAGCGGTCGAACCGCCGCCGGAGGGCGTCGCCTACGCGATCGATGGCGTGCACTCGAAGGCGCTCTTCCGCGTGCAGCACCTTGGAGCCGGTCGGTTCTGGGGCCGCTTCAACGATGTGTCAGGCACCGTCCTGTTTGATCGCGGCGTCGAAATTCGAATGGACATTGCCATCCGGACCGAGAGCGTCGACAGTGGCAACAAGGACCTGGACAAGCACCTGATGAGCCCGGACTTCTTCAACGCGAAGGAGCCCGCGTGCGCAACGATGACGTTCAAGTCGAGCGGTTGCGCGATGGGCGACAAGGGCATCTACATGGTGACCGGCGACCTGACGATCCACGGCGTCACCAAGCAGGTCACGGTGCCGGTGGAATTCACCGGTGCAGCTGACATGGGTCGCGGCGCCCGGGCAGGCTTCGAGACGACCTTCTCGATCAAGCGCAGCGAGTACGGCATGAACTGGGGCGTCGAGAAGGGCATGCTTGGCGACGAGGTCCGCATCACGGTCGCCCTCGAGGGCGTTGAAGCCAAGGCCGACGAAGCAGGCGGCAAGAAGTGATCGCGCAGCCCGCGGCTGCGCTGCGCCGAGCGTTCGGGATGCCTGAGGATCCCGAGTCACCATGCTGACCATGGCACTCGTTGCCGTTGCGGTGCCGGCGCTCGCTGGCATCATCCTATTCCTGCTGCCCCGATCGCCGTGGGTCGCGGTGGGACCACAGGCTCATGAAGGCCGTCGTGTCGTTCCGGGAACAGCGGGGCTGTCGCTCGGGACGGCGTTTGCGCTGTCCGTCTGGTTGCAGGAAGGCACCACGGCACCGTGGGCGCAGTGGCACACCTTGCCGTTCGTGATCGCAGGGTTCGCGCTGCTCTCGCTCGTGCGTGGTTCGCATGAGCGTCCGATCGACGGCATCGTCGGCTGCGTCTTTGCGCCCGTCATGGCGCTCGTCGCTGCGCTGCTCGTCTTCTTCATGCGGTTTCCAGCATGGACCGCCGGAGATCGCGCACTCGCCGCACTGGCCGCCCTGCCACTGGCCTTCGTCCTGTGTCCATCGATCGGATCGGCGCCTGCGACCACGGCCATGATCGGTGCGGTGGCGTGCGGTTCGATGGCCTCGCTCTGCATGGCCAGCGGATTCGCCAAGCTTGCGCTTGCCTTGGGCGCCGTGGCGGCGTTGCTGCTGGCCATGTCGGTGACGTGCCGCTGGAACCGTCGGCTCACGCCAGGGGTCGGCGTGGCCACGCTTCTCTCGGCCCTGCTCGTCGGCAGCGCCGCGGCCGGCCAGTCCCACGACTACTCGACGTTCGCGCCGCACTGGTGGTGGGTGGTGGTCCTCTCGCCGATCGCCCCGGTGCTCACGGTGCCGCTGGTCGGCCGCGCCGCGTCAAGCCCCACTGCTGCGGTCACCAAGATCGTCGTGGTGGCGTTGGTGTGCGCGGTGGCCGTCATCAGTGCATGGGGCGCCAAGCACGCAGCGAGCGAACCGGTTGCCACGACCGAGCCCTGCACCGACGCCGGCTTCGTGCGACACTGCGCGCATGGCTGAATTCTTCGCCGGCGTCCCATCGATCACCTACAAGGGACCGGACTGCAACGAGCCGCTTGCGCTGCGACAGTACGACCCGTCGGCCGTCGTCGACGGTCGCTCCATGCGCGACCACCTTCGCTTCGCCAGCTGCTACTGGCACACGATGCGCAACGGGCTCTCGGATCCGTTCGGCGCGCCGACGGCGCAGATGCCTTGGGACGACGGGACCGACTCGCTCGACAACGCCTTGCGACGCGTCGATGCGTTCGGCGAGTTCCTCTCGAAGACCGGCATCAGCCATTGGTGCTTCCATGACCGCGATGTCGCACCGGAGCGCCCCACGATCGCCGCGACGGAACGCGACCTGCACGCCGTCATCGATCGGCTTGAGTCCATGCAGCGCTCGACGGGCGCACGGCTCCTGTGGGGCACGGCATGCCTCTTCAGCCATCCGCGCTACATGCACGGCGCCGCGACGAGCCCGGATGTGCGCGTTTTCCTGCATGCTGCCGCGCAGGTGCGGGTGGCGATGGAGGCCACGATGCGCCTTGGCGGCGAGGGCTACGTCTTCTGGGGCGGACGCGAGGGCTACACCACGCTGCTCAACACCGACCTGCGACGCGAGCGTGAGCAACTTGCGACCTTCCTGCACCTGGCCGTCGATCATGCGCGATCGATCGGCTTCACCGGACAGCTCTACATCGAGCCCAAGCCGCACGAGCCGACGACCCACCAGTACGACAGCGACGTCGAGGCCACGCTGAACTTCCTGCGCGAGTTCGCACTCATCGATCACGTCAAGCTCAACATCGAGACCAACCACGCCACGCTCGCGGGGCACTCGATGGAGCATGAACTCCGTGCGGCCATCGCCGCGGGTGCGCTGGGATCCATCGACGCCAACATGGGCACGCCGGGGCTGGGCTGGGACACCGACCGTTTCCCGACCGACCTTGCGCTCACGACGCAGGTCATGCTGGCCGTGCTCGACATGGGCGGCTTCACGACCGGCGGCCTCAACTTCGATGCCAAGCGGCGTCGCGAGAGCTTCACGCCCGAAGACCTCGTGATCGCTCACCTGGCCGGCATGGATGCCTTTGCGGCAGGTCTCAAGGTCGCTGCCGCGATCCGGGCCGACGGCCGCCTCGCTGCCTTCGTGCGCGATCGTTACTCCAGCTGGCAGGGGGACCTGGGTCGACGCATCCTCTCGCGAGGGATAAACCTCGCCGAGCTCCATCGACTCGCGCATGATCTGGAAGCGGTCGAGCCCGTGAGCGGTCGCCAGGAGATGCTCGAAGACATCGTGAACCAGATCACGATCCGCGCACTACGGTGACTCCATGGCACAGGAGCTGCTCTTCACGTCGGCACCGAAGGGGCTGAAGCCCGGCTCGAGCGGGCTGTGCATCGTGCAGATCTCCGACTCGATGCCGCCGCTGCTCATGCAGCGGCTCGAGGCGATCAGCGTGCATCGCGCGGTTGGTGATGGACAGGATCCGATCCCATCGCTGAGCCATGTGCTTGTCGACATGAATGGCATGCGGCGCCATGTCGTGAGCCGCGTGGCCCACGCCGGCACGGATCATGCGGGGCGCCCGAATCGCCTGGCGCATCATTTGGTGCTGCATGGCGAAGAACTCGGCCTGGGCGGTCCAGCGTGGCTCGTGCAACAACCGGTGTTCAAGACCGCCTGGGATGGGCGCGTGGCCTACCTCGAGGGCGAAGCGTGGCTGCCCGAGGGGCCAACGCAGCCCGTGCACGTGTGCGCGAACTGGAAGACCGTCGCCGGCGATGCAGGTTGGGCTGGCGTGGTGGCCGAGGCCGCCTTGGCGCCGTCGCCCAAGCCGGTCTGGATCATCCATCGCCGCAACGTGCCGGTGCTTGCGTTGCTCGACGAAGTCGTGTCCGTCGTACCGCCGCGCGAGCGCTGGAAGATCACCTTCAACACGCAGTTCACGCAGCCTCTGCCCAACGCCGAGTGCTCCATCCGATTCTGCCTTGCAGGGTCAGACGCCGCACATGCAGCGCTCCATGCCGAGGGCGTGGTGCTGGATCTCTCGTCGCCCGGTCGGCTCGAACGATCGGGTGGCTTGGTCGCAGTTGCCCGATCCGGCCGCGCCGCGGCAGCGTCGCAGGCCTCGGCAGCGGCGCCGGTGGCGCCGGTGGCGCTCGAGCCTGAACGTCGCGGCAAGCTGGTGGTGCCGATGCTCGAGACCAAGGCACCCACGCGCATCGACCCGGCGCAGCGACAGGCCAGCATGCCGGCGATCGATGTGGGAGGTGATTCGATGGACCAGGGCCCGGCGACATCGACATCACGCAGCGGTCGTGGCCTTCGCGCGGTGCCATGGCTGCCATGGGTCGTCGCACTGCTCGTGACCGCATGGGCTGCAGTCGCCACGATCAAGATCATTGGGACTGAGGCCCCGGCGCCGAATGCGGCGTCGCTCGCCGAGATCACGCCGACCGACGCTGAGCGCGATGGGTTGCGCGCGCGGGTCGATGAACTCGAGGCGCAGCTCCGGTCGGCCAACGAGTCCAAGGCCGGCCTCGAGGCGCGCGTCGGCGAGCTCGATCAGCGTGCATCGCGCGATCGCACCGCGATCGTTGAGCTTGAGTCGCGACTCGCCGCTGCTGAAGGAACCGATCGTCCGTCGCGTGCCGGCGCCAAGCCCAAGGCGGATGACGCTGCAGCGCCCAGCACGGTGGCGAAGGCGGATGCCTTGCTCAAGCGACCACAGGCTGCCAGCGGTGAACAGCGCCTCGGCGTGATCGGCGGCGCATCGATTGCGGTCGCATGGCCGGACGGTGCGGATGTGGACGTGGCGTGGCTCGATGGTGCGCTCTCGCAGCACTCGTCGGGCAAGCGCCTGGCCGAACTGCGTTCGATCGATGGTTCGGCCACATGGACCTGGGATGCCCTTGAACTGCCTGCGCTCAGCGGCGAAGCGCTCGAGTCGATCCTCGATGCCGTCACGGCGGCCGCCATCATGGTGGATGGCCAGCAGGCGGCGGCGCGGATCGATCCCCGCACCCTGACGCTGCAGGTGCAGCGCAAGGCGCTCATCCCCAAGGCGAGCGATCTTCGGACCACGCTGCGCCTGCCATGGTCGGGTGCGATCACGGTTCATTCGCAGGATGGTCCCCAGACGGTCGAGCCCGGTCGTGCGGCCGCGGTCAACGTCAGCGACGAACTTGGGACACGCGGCGTGTTGACCGTGGCGCTGGCGAGCCGTGGCGATCGCGTGACGTTCACGTTCACGCCGGATGCCGCACTCGACCAGGATGCCACGCGGCGCCGGCTCGTCGAGGCGACGAAGGCCAACGAGGTCATCACGCTTGTTCGGGAGCACGATCGCTTGGTGCGGGAGCAACCTGCCAAGGCGCGAAAGAACCTGGGCTCGCCGAAGAGTCGCGATGCGTACGAGGCCTACCTCGCCAAGCATCCCTTGATCGCCGAGAAGATCGCCGCATACCGGGCACAAGGGCTCGATGACCTGAAGGACCAGCTCGAGCGGGACAGCACCGCTGCGGCGGCCGACGTCGAGGCTGCCACGTCGGCGGTGGCGCGCGGCGATGCGCTGCGCGCGCGGTGGCCCAAGGCCTTCGCCGAGATCGCACCGCGCGGCGGACAGGGCTTCGTGCTCCTTCGCATCGAGGCAGTCGGTCCATGAGCGGCGTGCACCATGGCGGGCAGGTGCTCGATGCGGCGCGCGCAGCCAGCGCATGGCGCGCCGTGCAAGCGGGTCTCATCGTTGACGAGTCCCTGCATGAGAGCCTGCACCACCAGGTGACGCTCGCGCTCGAGGCGATCCGTCGGCTGCGCCTGGACCGGCGATCGAGCGCAAGGTCGGTGAGCAGCGTGTCGTCGTGCATCTCGACACTGGGTGGTGATGCGGCCATCAGCGCGCTCGCTGCGCCGTGGCTCGCTCGTCACGTCGATGGTTCGGTGCCCGCAGGGCATGATCTGGTCCCGTTGACCCACGACGAACTCGGCGCCCTCTGCGACGCGCTCGGTCCAGTCGATGAGCCATCCGGTTGGACAGGTGCCGACGACGCTGATGGCGTGGAGCCCGGGCTTGGCTGGCATCTTCGACGCACGACGACGCCAGAGCTCGAGCAGGCGATCGATGCATCGCTCGCTCGCGCTGCACGGGTGGCCTTCGATCGTCATCGAGCTGCAGGTCGCATCGCGCCGTGCTGGTCGCTTGCAGCGGAGCTGCATGCCTTCGGTGGACCGGCGAGCGTGGCCCTCTCGGTCGAGCTTGTTCGCTGGCTCGACGCCGTTCGCGGCCTCGACCCCACGGTGCTCGCACGCGTGCTGCTCGATGAGTGGCGCGCCGCATCGGGCCAGGCCGATGATGCAGCGGCGTGGTCATGGGTCGGCGGCGGCCCTGGAGGTGCAGCATCGCTCGCCGATGCCTTGGCGTTGCATGCGCATGAGGATCGCGCGGCTGCCACGCATGCTGCACTCGTGGCCCTCATCGCCAATCCGCTGGCGGACGATGCGACGGTTGCAGCGGCGCTGTCGCGCCATGCCGACCTGGTCGACGACCGCGTTGAACAGGCCCGCGAGGCCCGCGCTCGCACGCATGGTCGCTGGCGCCATGGTCGCTTGGCCTGGGGTGCTGCGAAGGTGGCGCTCGGTCTGGTCGTGGTGGGGCTTGGCGTGTCGTGGGTCGTGCGCGAACGTCAACTCGATGCGCAGGCGCAGACGCTTGCCGCAGAGGTCGATGCCGCGGTGGCCGCCGGGTTCGATCGTGCGCAGTTCGCACCGGCGCTGGCCCTGATGGATCAGGCGGCGCATGATGGCCTCGCTGCACGCGCGGCGATGCTGGACGCTGGTGCGCGGTTGCGCGAGCGCATGGACGCTCGACGCGTCCTCGAGGAAGAAGCCCGCGCTGCGCTTGCTGCGGCGGGCCCGCCCGATGCTCCCGATGCTCCCGTCGCCCGTGTGCGCGCCATGCTCGATGGGCCGACCAGCGAGACCCACCGTGCACAGATCGAAGCGTGGCTCGAGGGTGCACAGCGCGCCGCCGCGGCTCGCGAGGAAGCGCTGCGGGCAGCGCTCGCCGAACGAGTGGCGGCCGTGGCGCAAGCCATCGATCAGGCCGAGGAAGCCGCTCGCAACGGTGGCGATGCACGCAGCCTGATCGCGTCGACGCGCGCTGCCGTGCAGTCGATCACGGATGACACGGCGCTCCCTGCATCGCGTGCCGAGTCCTGCGCTTCACTCAACCAGCGTATCGATGCACTGACCGCTCGCCTCGATGCAGAGGATGCCGCTGCTCAGGTGCGCGCCGAGCGCGTGCGTGCGATCGAGGCGATTGCCGGTCAGGCCGGTGATCCGACGCTGTACGGCCAGGCGCTGCGGAACTTCATCGAGGCCCGCGCAGCCGATCCGCTGGTCCCGTCGTTCCAGGCTGCGGCTCTGCTGGAGCCATCGTGGCGGACCGTGGTCGCGTGGCACATCCTGGCGCGTGGACTCTCGCTGGATCCTCTTCCCGAGTCGCTCGCAGCCTCACGGATGCAGCGAGAACGCATCGAGTCGTGGCTCAGGGATCACACGGTCGGCCCCGGCATCGACGCGGCGCGTCGCTACCTCGCGCTCCTGCCCCGCGAGCACGACTGGTCGGCGGGCGTGCAGGCGCGCGTGCGTGACTTGAAGCTCGACGAGCTGGCACTGATCGTGTTGCGTGACGGCACGCGCCAGTGGCACCGTCGACCGATGACGGCTGTGGTGGAGCGCGGCGGCCGGATCACCGTGCAGGCGATCGACTCAGTGAACCAGGCCAAGCCGACTGAACGGTCTCTCGATGTGCTCGAGATCGTCAGTGACAGCTCGCAACCACTGGCGGGACTGCTGGCGCCGTTGACGCAGCGCCTTGCCGCCGGTGCCGATCACGGTCCCGATGCGGCCCTGGCGCTGATGCACGCGTTGGTCAGCGTGCAGCCGCCCGCCACGGAGCCGGCGATCGATCCCGTGTTGCGGCTCTACCTTGCGCGCGCAGTGGGCCTTCGTGCCCAGCAATCCTTGCCGGCGCTGACATCCTTCCTCAAGCCGACCCTCGAGGCGATCGATCGCGAGCGCGTGGACCAGCAGGACTGGATGGCGCCGACGCCACGACCAGACGCATCACCATCGTGGCTCCGCGCACAGGCCTTGGTCGACTCGATCGCCAAGCTCGACCTTCCCGCACAGTGGCGATCGGCTCGTGCCCGGACCGTCACACTGCTGTCGGCAGCTCCGCGGCCCTTCGCCATGCTCTGCTGGGAGTTTCCCGGCGGCGTCATCACACCGACGCCCGATCGAACGCATGCTGGCTGGTCGGTGGTCGTGCTGCGCACTCCCGAAGGACCGCTGGACCCGGTCGGCACGGTGAATCAGGAGGGCCGTGTTGAACTGGTGCGGCCGGATCGCATGAAAGAACGGCCCTCAGGCTCGTTGCTGTTCATCGTCCCGCCTGCGCAATGATGGAGCAGGCAGCTGCGCAAGCAGCGCCGCGGCCAGGAGCAGGGCGGCACCACTCACCTGGCGCACACCAAGTTCCTCGCCCAGCCACACGGCGCCGGCGATCGCGCAGAAGACGCTCTCGAGGCTGAGCAGGATCGCCGTGTGCGTGGGCGGCGCGACATCCTGCGCGACCGCCTGCAGCGTGAACGCCACGCCGACGGCGAAGATCGCACTGAGCACGATCGGCGCGGCAGCGGCTTCGATCGAACCCATCGAGGGCGACTCGACGAGGAAGGCCAGCGATGTCGCGATCGTGCCGCCGACCACGAACTGCAGCACGCTCAGCGCGATCGCATCGCTGCGCGGCGCCGCCCAGCCCACGACATGCACGTGCACAGCCCAGGTCACGGCACAGGCGAGCACCCAGAGGTCGCCCCGGTTGAGGCCATCGATGAACCCCTGGAGGTCATCCACCGACATCACATGGCTGAAGGAGAGCAGCGTGAGTCCGCCCAGCGAAAGCGCGACCGCGACCCATGCAGCCCAGCCGATGCGCTGGCCGAGAAACCTGCCGATGAACGGGACGAGCACCACGTAGAGACCCGTGATGAAGCCGGCGTTGGTGACGGTGGTCGTCTTCAGCCCGGTTTGCTGGAAGGCACTGGCGGCCGCGAGGCACGCCCCGGCGGCGAGCCCGCCCAGCACCAGCGGCCGCCGGCGGGTGGGATCGCGCAGGGCCGCACGCACCGAGGCCTTGAAGAGCAGCGGTGCCACGACGACCGCGCCCAGCAGGCTTCGGACGCCAACGTAGGTCAGCGCACCGACGTGCTCGTTCGCCCACTTCTGCCAGAGAAAGCTGATGCCCCAGATCACCGCACACGCCAGCAGCAACCCATCCGCCCGTAGCGGCGTGAGCCAGCGCGGGCGTGCGATGGTTTGGATCGGGTCGCTCATCGGACCGGACGGTAGCAGGGGCGACCAGCCGATGCGGCGCCCGTCAAACGCAACACGCCGCGTCCCACCAGGAACGCGGCGTGCGCGATGTGCGTGACGAGGATACCGATCAGCCGTGGATGACGCGACCTTCGGTGGCCAGCGCAGCCTCGTGGATCGCCTCGTGCATGGTCGGGTGCGCATGCACGGTGTGGATGATGTCCTCGGCCAGGCCTTCCATGGCGATGCCCAGGCAGATCTCGCCGATGAGCTCGCTCGCATCGGTGCCGAAGATGTGGCCGCCGATGATCTCGCCGTACTGGCCGACGATGATCTTGACGAGACCTTCGGTCGCGCCGACGGCGATGGCCTTGCCGTGCGCCTTGAACGGGTACTTGCCGACCTTGTACTGGATGCCCTTGGCCTTGGCATCGCGCTCGGTCATGCCGACGCTGGCGACCTGCGGATTGCAGTACGTGCAGCCAGGGATCGCGGCGTAGTTCACGCCTGGGACATCGTGCCCCTTCATGCGCTCGACGCAGGCCACGGCTTCCTCGCTCGCCACGTGGGCGAGCCACGGCGGCCCGATGACGTCGCCGATGGCGTAGATGCCGGGCACGCTGGTCTGGTAGGTCGGTCGCGGCTTGTCCTTGAAGTCGGTCCAGACGTGGCCCTTCTCCATGCGGATGCCCAGCGCCGGGTCGAAGAGCCCATCGGTCCGGCCCTGCACGCCGATCGCGACCAGCACGACCTCGGCGTCGAGCTTCTCCGACTTCTTCTCGTCCTTGGCATCGACGATGGTGACGGTCGCACCGTTGGCGCCCTTGTCGATCGCCTTGGTCACCTGGCCCAGGCGGAACTGGATGCCCTGCGCCGTGAACGACTTCAGGGCCGCAGCCGAGATGTCGTCATCCTCGACCGGCAGGATGCGGTCCTGCATCTCGATGACGGTGACCTTGGTACCGAACGCGTTGTAGAAGTAGGCGAACTCCATGCCGATCGCGCCGGAACCGATGATGACCATCGACTCGGGGCGCTTGGGGAGCGTCATCGCGTCGGCCGAGCCGATGATGACCTTGCCGTCGTTGGCGGCGAACGGGAGCTGGCGCGGCGCGGCACCCGTGGCGATCAGGATGCGGTCGGCGGTCACGACCTGGTCGGCGCCCTCGCCGGTGCCGGCGTAATAGGTGCCGACGGCCTTGCCCACCTGGACCTTGCACGGGCCTGCAGCGGTCTTGCCGCTGAGGATGCGCGCGTGGCCCTGGATGTGGTCGATCTTGTTCTTCTTGAAGAGGAACGCGATGCCCGAATTGAGCTGCGTGGTGATGCCGCGGCTGCGGCCGATGACCTTCTCCCAGTTGAGCTTGACGGCCTTGGGGTCGATCTCGATGCCGAGGTCGGCGCCGTGGCGGATCGCCTCCATGTAGACCTCGGCGTTGTGCAGGAGCGCCTTGGTCGGGATGCAGCCCCAGTTGAGGCACACGCCACCGAGCTTGTCGCGCTCGATGCAGGCGACCTTCATGCCCATCTGTGCCGCGCGGATCGCGCCCACATAACCGCCCGGTCCGCCGCCGATCACGATGAGGTCGTAGTGCTTGGTCTCAGCCATGTGTGGTCCTCGTTGCGCCCGGCGCGGCCGGGCAGTGGGGGGCGGCATTCTAGCCCTCGCCGCCGGGCCCGTCGGGTGCGCGCTACCATCGCGCGCCCACCACAGGAATCACCGTGCGCACGGCTCTCATCAGCGACATCCATGCGAATCTCGAGGCCCTGCAGGCCGTGCTGGCCCACATCGACGGGCAGCGTGTGGATCGCATCGTGTGCCTGGGTGACATCATCGGCTACGGGCCGGATCCGGTGGCGTGCGTGGACATCGTGGCCAAGCGCTGCGAGTTCGCGCTCATGGGCAACCATGACTTCGCCGCGCTCTACGAGCCCACCAACTTCAACCAGGTCGCCGAGCAGGCCGCCTACTGGACGCGGTTCCAGCTCGAGAGCGAGGCGAGCCCGGACGAGGCGCTGCGGCGCTGGTCCTTCCTCAACAGCCTGCGCGTGCGCGTGGCCAGGGATCGAGACTTCAGCGAGCCGACCGCAGCCGATCCGGCGAGCCGTTACCCCTACCTCTGCGTGCACGGTTCGCCGCGCCGGCCGATCAACGAATACATCTTCCCCGACGACGGCGACCGCAGCCAGACGAAGATGGCCAGCATCTTCGACCGGTTCGAGCACGTCTGCCTGGTGGGCCACACGCATTGCCCCGGCGTGTTCATGGAATCAGCCGCGGGCGATGGCGACGGCGACCGCGTGTACGAGTTCTATCCACCCACCGAGCTCGATGGCGCGCGGTACCAGATCGTGGCCGGCACCAAGGTCATCCTGAACCCGGGTTCGGTGGGTCAGCCGCGCGACGGCTTCGTGGAGGCGAGCTACGCGATCCTCGACACCGACCCCGCGCGCGAGGGAATCATCGAGTTCCATCGCCTGCCGTACGACGTGCAGACGACGGTCGACAAGATCAAGCGCATCCCCGAGATCAACGACTGGCTCGGCGAGCGGCTGCTGCAGGGTAAGTGATGCCCAGCGCCTTTGACGGACACCAACCATGAAGCGAACGATCGTGACCTTCGTCGTCGTGGCCATCGCCACGGCGCTTGTCTTCGCCATCATCACCGGCGGCGGGCGCTCCAAGGGCGAGCCCGACACTGCATCGCAGGCCGCGCCTGCAGCGACCGTGGCCCAGCCGACCGGCGCCACCGATGCTGCTGTGCCGGTCATCGCGCCGGTTGCGCCGACCAAGGAGCCCGAGCCCGCCGCTCAGGCCGCCTCGACGCCAACGGCTCCCGCGGCCAAGCAGCCCATGTGGCAGGCCAAGCCGGCCTCGGCCGGTGCCGGCAGCATGATCGTGGGCGGTCCGCTCACCGCTGCCGATGCGCGGATCCAGCTCCAGCTCACCGCGCGTGGTGCGGGCATCGAGCGCGTGCTCTTTGCCCAGCAATGGAGGACAGCGAAGGCGCGCGTGGCGGCCGAGCGCGCGATCGAAGGCAAGGGAGAGTTCCCCTCCGATGACGAGCGCTATCGGCTCGAGCCGATCGACACACTGGCCGGCCAGTCGGTGCCGCTGCTCGCGGTGCACTCGCTCATCGTCGATGGCGTCGCGGTGAACATGTTCGCCGCCGCCGGCGGCGCGCCGATCTGGGCCGCGGCGGGCGACGGCGCATTCGAGACGGTCGTGCACGACGAAGCCGGCGCAGCCATCATCAAGGCTCGCCGGGCGTTCACGGTCTCGGGGCATGAACTCCGCATCACGCAGTCGGTCGAGTCGCTCGATGGCAAGGAGCACCGCGTGCGTTGGCTCCACTACGGGCCCGGCGACCTCACGCTCGAGTCGGGATCGCTCATGGACATCCGCCGATTCATGATCGGCGCACTGCTCTCGGAGAAGCGCGATCCGGGCCAGTCCATCGTCCTGAGCAACGACACCTCGATGGTGCGCAGCTCGGTCGTCTCGCAGCTCGAGGCGGCGCAGTGGGACCTGTGGCCGACGGCCACGAGCACGGCCGACCAGCGCACGCTCTCGTGGTTCGGCACGACCAACCGCTACTTCGCCCTCGCGATCCACTCCGGTGACGAGAGCGAGAAGGGCCTCCCCAGCCTGCGTGCCGCCCCGGCGGTCGAGCGCATCCAGGCGCAGTTCGGCGATCCGATCGCCACGGGTCGCCCCATCTTCACGGTCGTGACGTCGGGCGAGCAGCTGATCGTGCCCGGAACCGCGTCGACGATGCGCCTGGGCGTCTACGCCGGCCCGCTCGAGCGCCGTGTCCTGCTCGATGAGCAGCCCATGTCCACGCTCGGCATGATCGGCATGATTGTGTACGAGATGGGTGGGTGCTGCACCTTCTGCACCTTCTCGTGGCTGGCGAACGGACTCGTCGTCTTCCTCGGCCTGCTGCACGACTGGGTCGTGTTCGACTGGGGCCTTGCGATCATCGCGCTCACCATCCTCGTCCGTCTCGCGTTGCACCCGCTCACGCGCTCGAGCCAGATCTCGATCGCGCGCTTCAGCAAGCAGATGGCCTCGCTCAAGCCTGAGCTCGATGCGCTGCAGAAGCGCTTCCCGGGTGACAAGGCGCGCATGCAGCAGGAGCAGATGCGGCTGTACCGCGAGAAGGGGATGAACCCGATGGGCTGCCTAGGCGGCCTCGCGCCGATGGTGCTGCAGATGCCGATCTGGATGGCGCTCTACGCGGTGCTCTACATCGCGTTCGAGCTGCGCCAGCAGCCGGCATTCTTCGGTGCGTTCCAGGCGATCAGCGCAGACTGGGCCTTCCTCAATGACCTGAGCGCGCCGGACCGGTTCATCGCGCTGCCGATCTCGGTGAACCTGTACCTGTTCACGCTCGAGAGCATCAACCTCGTGCCGCTGCTCATGGGCGTCGTGTTCTGGCTGCAGCAGAAGTACTCCGCACCGCCGACCACCGCCCTCACGCCTGAGCAGGAGCAGCAGCAGAAGATCATGAAGGTCATGATGCCGATCATGTTCCCGATCATGCTCTACAACGCGCCGAGCGGGCTCACGCTCTACATCGCCACGAGCACGTTCATCGGCTTCCTCGAGTCCAAGCGCATCCGTGCGCAGATCGAGACGATGGACCTGCTCAAGCCGGGCAAGGGCGGCGGCAAGGGGCTCTTCGGCGGTGCGTTCGCGCGCGCGCTCCAGCAGGCCCAGGCCAAGGCGCAGGCGAAGCAGCGCGGCGGCCGCTGATCCTGCGATGGAGGCGTCGGCGACCATCGTGGCCGTCGCCTCGCCGCCGGGCCATGGGCTGCGTGGGATCGTGCGCCTGTCGGGCTCGGCATCGCTGCGGATTTGCGGGCTTGCCTCGGACCTGCGCGCAGGCGTTGCGCCGTGCGTGCTGCCATGGGACGGTTCACGCGCGCTCGCCGTCGTGTCACGCGCACCGCGCTCGTTCACGGGCGAGGACTGCGTCGAACTGCTCCTGCCTGGCCATCCCGAGCTCCTGGACGAGGCCGTGCGTGCGTGCATCGAGCGCGGCGCGCGTGGGGCCGAGCCCGGCGAGTTCGCGGCGCGCTCGTGGCTGCACGGCAAGCGCTCGATCGACGAGGCCGAGGGCATCGCGCTGGCGATCGCGGCGACCAGCGATGCGCAACTGCGCGCCGCCCAGCGCATGCAGCAGGGCGAGGCGGCGCGGGCCGTCGATGCTGCGCGTGACGGCGTGGCCACGCTGCTCGCGCTCGTCGAGGCCGGCATCGACTTCACGGACCAGGAGGACGTGGTCGCCATCGGCGGCCGCACCCTGGCGGATCGACTCGGACCGATCGTGACGAACCTGCGCACGCTGCACGCCACGCCGGTCGCGGGTGCGATCGAGCGACCGGCACCGTGGGTCGTCCTGGTGGGTCCGCCCAACGCCGGCAAGAGCAGCCTCTTCAATGCACTGCTCGGACAGGAGCGCACGGTGGCCTCGCCGCTCGCCGGTACGACGCGGGATGCGGTCCCCGAACCGGTCTCTGTCGCTGGGCAGGAGGTCATGCTCGTCGATGCGCCTGGCATCGAGCCGCCGCGCACGGCACTGGATGCCGCCATGCAAGAGCAGGCGCGGCAGGCGATCGCACGTGCCGCGCTCAGCGTGCGCTGCGTGCCGCCGGGCGACGAGCTGCCCGCGGCCGCGCCGCATGAGCTGGTCGTGCTCACGAAGAAGGACGAGGGTGGCAGTGCGCCGCCCGGCACGATCGTGACGAGCGCCCACCGAGGCGTTGGCCTCGATGCGCTGCGCGCCGAACTTGCGACACGGCTCGGATCCGCTGCGGCCAGCGAGTCGGCGGAAGGCGCCGCGCTGCTCCCGCGTCACCGCGCGGCGATCGACGCTGCGATCGACGAGCTGGATGCGGCGGCCAGGCGCGCGTGCGAGGGCGGCGCCTCGCTGCCGGATGCCGAGCTCGTGGCGGCGCACCTTCGCGCAGGGCTTGACGCGCTTGGGTCGATCGGCGGTTCCGTCACGCCCGATGACGTGATCGGGCTCGTCTTCGCGCGCTTCTGCGTGGGCAAGTGAATCACGACGGCACGGCGCCGACGCGACTGCGCACGCGCACGAGCTTGCCGCCGGTCGCCTCGCGCAGCGTGGTTTCGAGACCCTCGCGCAATGCCCGGTCCAGCGCATAGGTCACGCTCGCGCTCGGTACGACGACGGTGAGCACGCCGGCTGCGAAGCCCGCGAGCACGCACTGATCGCGCAGCGCCGGAGGCGCCGACGTTTCCCACGCTTCGGCGATGCCGGCGAAGCGCTTGGCTGCATCACGCATGGTGCGGCGCAGCGCATCAAAGTCGGCACCGGCGGAGGTCTCGCTCCGTGGTGCCGGGCGCCGATGCCATCGCTCGAAGTCCCGCATGCGCCGCTCAGCGTCGTGCATGCCGATCAGGCTATCCTCCCGCGACCGTGGTCCGCATCACGCTCCAAGGCATCCGCAAGTCCTACGGCTCCGTGCCGGTCGTGCACGATCTCTCGCTCGAGATCGAGCCCGGCAGCCTGTTCTTCCTCCTGGGCGGCTCCGGCTGCGGCAAGACGACGATCCTGCGGATGATCGCGGGCTTCATCGAGCCGACCGCGGGCCGCATCCTGTTCGACGGCCAGGACGTGACGGCGCTGCCTGCCGAGCAGCGCCAGTGCGGCATGGTCTTCCAGTCCTATGCGCTCTGGCCGCACATGACCGTACGCGACAACGTGGCCTTCGGCCTCGACGTGCGCGGCGTCAAGGGCCAGGAGCGCGCGCGTCGGGTGGATGAGGCGCTGGCCATGGTGCGCATGGACCAGTACGCGGACCGCAAGCCCAACCAGCTCTCGGGCGGGCAGCAGCAGCGCGTGGCGCTTGCGCGAGCGATCGTGTTCCGGCCGCGCGTGCTTCTGCTGGACGAGCCGCTGTCGAACCTCGATGCGAAGCTCCGCCTGGAGATGCGCCACGAGATCCGGCGCATCTGCCGCGAGCTCGGCATCACGACCGTGTACGTGACCCACGACCAGGACGAGGCGCTCTCGCTGGCCGATCACGTCGTGGTCATGCGCGATGGCCGCATCGTGCAGCAGGGCTCGCCGCGCGAGCTCTACGAGCGGCCCAAGACGCGCTTCCTCGCTGAGTTCCTCGGCGAGACCAACTTCATCCCGGCCACCGTGGAACACGCCGCCGATGGTCGCGCCTCGCTGCGCACGGTGCTCGGCTTGCTCGAGTCGACGCATGTGGGCGACCGTGCTGTCGGCAGCCAGGTCCTTCTGAGCGTGCGGACCGAGGCGTGGACGATCGACGCGGCTGGCCCGGTCTCCTTGCCCTGCATCCAGAGCACCTACCTGGGCAAGCTCGCGCAGCATGAACTCGACGCGAGCGGGCTCCGGCTGCGGGTGACTGAACTCAATCCGCCGGTCGCCGATCGTGCGGGGCAGACCGTCCGGCTCGCCGTCGATCCGGCGCAGGTCATCGTCCTCGACGGCGCGTGACGTTGCGCCTGGCATCCGCTCGCGAACCCTGCCGTTCCTGCAGCGCATCGCGGTAGCCTCTTCCGCATGCATCACGTCCTGATCGTCGTCGCGAGCCTCGTTGCCCTGCCGATCGCACCGCCCACGCCTGAGGCGATCAGCCGCATCCAGGATGCGCAGCGCACCTTCTTCAAGGAGCACCCTCAGGGTGCTTCGCAGGAGGAACTGACGGCGTTCTTCACGGGGATCCTCGATGGCATCGAGCCGAGCGAGTGCTCTTGGCCGCAGCTCAAGCAGCTCATGGGTCCGTGCTCGATGGTGCCGGCGAAGCGCGATGCCGCGCAGGCGCGCCTGAAGCAGCTCGCCGGCGAGGCGACCGCCGATGGCTTCGACGCCTTCGTCTACGCCTCGTCCATGTCGAAGGAGGATGCGCCCACGGCAGCTGCGCTCTTCGGTCACCCGGGCTACGCGGCGTGGAAGCAGTCGGCTTCGCCCTCCGACCGCACGCGCCTGATCGGCCGCCTGACCTCGGACCAGTTCGCGCAGGCCGGTGCCGAGGTGAAGGAACTCGAAGCGTGGTTCACGCCCGAGCGCAGCGCCAAGGAGCTCGCTGCGGGCGTGCAGCTCGTGGACGCGATCAAGCGGCTCGCACCCGATCCTGACCAGGGCGAGCAGTTCCGGCTGCGCCTGCTCGCTGCAATCGTCGTGGCGAAGGAGAAGGCCTCGCCCGAGGAGAAGGCGTCGCTCACGAAGCTCGCGAAGAAGCTCGACAATGCGATCACGCGCGGCGAGTTCATGGAACACCCCGCGCCGAAGCTCGCGTTTACCTGGGCGCAGGACGCTGCGGGACCCGTGAAGCTTTCGTCGCTCGATGACCTGAAGGGAAAGGTCGTCGTGCTCGACTTCTGGGCGACCTGGTGTGGTCCGTGCGTGGGCAGCATCCCCAACGTGAAGGAGCTGCGCGCGCACTACAGCCCCGACGACGTGGCGATCATCGGCGTGACGAGCCTGCAGGGCAAGCACTACCCGGGTGGCGCCGCACCGATCGATTGCGCCGGCGACGCCGCGAAGGAGCAGGGCCTGATGGCCGAGTTCATGAAGGCGAAGGGCATCGACTGGACGATCGCCTTCAGCGAGCAGGAGGTCTTCAATCCCGACTACGGCGTGAACGGGATCCCGCACGTGACGATCCTCGATGCCGAGGGCATCGTGCGTCACACCGACCTGCACCCCGCCGATCCGATGCACGAGAAGTGCGCCAAGATCGATGCGCTGCTCCGCAAGCAGGGCAAGACGCCGCCGGCAGCACCGCCCGAGCCCAAGCCGGAGGCGGCACCGGACGGTGCTGCTGTGCCCGCGGTGCCCACGATCCCTGCCGTCCCGATGATCCCGGCAGGCAAGCCATGAGGCTTGCCGGGAAGGTTGCGCTCGTCACGGCCGCGGGTGCGGGCATCGGCCGCGCCTGCGCCATCGCGTTCGCGCACGAAGGCGCGCAGGTCCTGGCGACCGACATCGACGAAGCCGCGCTCGCCGCGCTGGCACGCGAGCACGCCGGTGTGCGAACCATGCGTTGCGATGTGCGCGACGACGCGTCGGTCTGTGCAGCAGCGGCGGCGGCCGGTGACGTGAGCGTGCTGCTCAATGCCGCAGGCATCGTGCACCACGGCACGGCGCTCGACGTGACCGATGCGGAGTGGGACCTGGCCTTCGACCTCAACGTGCGTGGCATGCATCGATGCATCCGCGCGGTCCTGCCCGGCATGCTGGCCCGCGGATGCGGGAGCATCGTGAACATCGCGAGCGTGGCCAGCAGCATCAAGGGCGCGCCCAACCGATACGTGTACGGCGCAACCAAGGCAGCGGTGATCGGCATGACGAAGGCGCTGGCGGCCGATGTCGTCGCCAAGGGCGTTCGCGCCAACGCGATCTGCCCTGGCACGGTGCAGAGTCCCTCGCTCGAGGGGCGCATTGCGGCGCAGGCGGATCCGGTCGCGGCGCGCGCCGCATTCCTCGCCCGTCAGCCGACGGGTCGATTCGGCACGCCCGAGGAAGTCGCAGCGCTGGCCGTCCATCTGGCCAGCGACGAGAGCGGCTTCACCACGGGTGCCGTGCACGTGATCGACGGCGGTTGGAGCTGCTGAGTTCGCCGCTCGAGTGCGTGTGGTTCGTGACCGTTCCGTGCCTCAGGCGCGCGGTGCGCGGTGCGGCACGCGATCGCGAACGAGGCTCCACGTGACGGCCACCGCCGCGAGCATCGCGAGCATCTGGATGGCGCCCATCCATCCGAAGGAACGCGAGACGGCCTCGAGGTCGGCCGACGTGACGGCGTCGGCATCGAACGTCGGGAGTCCCGTGCGGGCCAGGACCGTCGCAGCGATCGCCACGCCGAGCGCGTTGCCGACCTGCCGCGCCGTGGCCGCCAACCCCGCACTCTCGCCACGTTGCGCGGGCGGCACACGGCTCACCACGTCGGTCTGGATCGGGTTCATCAGGAAGGCCATGCCGGCACCGTGCAGCGTCATGCCGATCGCGATGACGGCGTACGAGCGCTCGACCATGCCCAGTGCGATCGCACCGAGCCCGAACGCGCAGAGCACGCTGCCCACACGCACCACGCCCACGGCACCGCGCCGGTCGTAGACGCGGCCGGCCACATGCACGAGCAGCAAGGCCGGCAGCGCCAGCGGCAGCCCGGCCAAGCCGCTCTGGAGCGGCGTGAACCCGAGCGCACCCTGCAGGTATGCCGGGCCGAACATGGTCTGCCCGATGGTGGCGACCTGCGTCAGCCCGAGCACGATCACCTGACCAAGCAGCGTGCGGTCACGGAAGAGCCGCAGGTCCAGGAGCGGTGATGCGAGCGTGAACTGCACGCGTGTGAAGACCGCCACGAGTGCCGCACCCGCGATGAGTGCGAGCAGTCCGACCCACGGCTCGATGCCCTCGGTCGGTCGCGCCTGCTCCTGCAATCCGAAGACGAGTGCAGGCAGGCCAAGCACGAGCAGCGCGGCGCTGGTCCAGTGGATCGGCCGTCGCTCGGCCGCCGGCTCGACCGGCCGGACGATCGCGACCAGCGCGAGCGCAGCGATGGCGACCGGCAGGTTCACGCCGAAGATCCATCGCCACCCTGCCCACTGCGTGAGTGCACCACCGAGCACCGGGCCCAGCATCATGAAGAGCAGCGGCACGCCGACATACACCGCCATCGCCTTGCCGCGCTTGCCTTCGGGGAACGCACCAGCGACCATTGCGCTCGATGCAGGTTGCATGAGGCATGCACCCAGTCCTTGCAGCACGCGAGCGGCAATCAGCAGCTCGCCGCTCGGCGCCAGCGCGCAGCCGAGGCTGGCCACGGCGAAGATCGACACACCCGCCTGGAACGCGCGCACTCGACCGATCACGTCGCCGAAGCGTCCGCCGATCGCCATCGCGCCGGCAAGCGTGACCAGATACGCATTGACGACCCACGCGCCACCCGCCACGCCGAGCCCGAGGTCATGCTGGATCGTCGGCAGCGACACACCCACGATCGTCGCGTCGAGGAAGACCATCGCCAGGCTGCCGGTCATGGCCGCGAGCACGAGCCATGGATTGGTCGGCGCCTTGGTCATCGGCGTCGATGGTAGGGCGGTGCTTCAGCGTGCAGGTTCGTGGCGAAGCAGCGTGGCGTCGATCGGCCTTGGCGCCGTGCCCGGCTCATCCGACGGGGTGGTCCAGAGGAGCTTCAGGCTCTCGCCGCCGTCGGCCTCGATGTAGCGGATCGTGAAGCGATGCCAGCCGATGTCGAGCGCTGCCTTGCCCGTCATGCGGGTTGGGCCGTGCAGTCCGTCATGATCGACCACGCGTTGCCCATCGATCTCAAGCGTGCTGCCGTCATCGCTCACGAGCGTGAACGCATGAATGCCGGCCTGGTCGCAGTGGATGAACCCATCGATGCGCAGCGCGAAGGCATCGGCCGGACGCGTCGATGGAAGTTCGATCGCGTTCGCCGTGCCGCGCGTGATGCCCGCGCCACGCCAGGGCTCCTGCGTCGGCACGCGTTCGAACCGGCCTGGCATGAGCGTCCACGACACGCCCGGCTCGGGCGGCACATCATCGCTGCCCGGGATCCACTCCGCGCGACGCAGGATCGCTTCGAAGGCCTCGCCAGCGGGCATGCCATCGACGAACGTCCGCGCACGCACCTGCGTGGTGCGCTGCACGTTGATGGGCACCGTGTAGCGGGGCGAGTCGATCGTGGGCGCGGTCGCATCGAGCGTGACATGGATCGAGCCCGCCGCCGGGGGCTTGAACGCGAGTTCGGTCTCGTGCAGGAAGAGGTCGTCGCCGCCCACAAGCACAGGCGTTCCCACGATGGGGGCCTCGCCATCCCACTCGAGCACGATCACCGATGCTGCAGGATCCAGCGCTCCCTCGCCGAGCGTGATCGAGAGCGATGCTCCAACCGCTCGGGTCGAGACCTTGATGTCCGGAGCACCGAGCACGCGCGCGCTGGCCGGCGCGCCGGCGATGCCCTCGATCGTGATGGTGCGATCGGTCGGCAGGTCGAAGACGATCGCATGCACGCGGCGCTGATCGGCGCTCGCGGTCAGGCGCCCCCATGCAGGGCGCGCGCACGCGACTGGACCGCAACCACGGATCGCCTCGCCGTTCGTGCGCATCCACATGCCGAGCGCTTCCAGCCGCTCCGACGTCGGCGCATCGAAGGAACCATCGCCCATCGGACCGACGTTGAGCAAGTAGTTGCCATCCTTGCTCACGATGTCGACGAGGTTGCGGATGAGGTCCGTCGCAGGCTTCCAGCGGTGGTCATGGACCACGTGTCCCCACGTTCCATTCATCGTCATGCAGGTTTCCCACGGCCGCGTGGGGAGCGCACCGTCCGGGATCCTGTTCTCCGGCGTGGCGTAGTCGCCCGGCAGCGACCAACGGTCGTTGACGAGGATGCCCGGCTGTGACGTGCGGACGGCAGCCATGAGTTCCTCCGCACGCCAGGTCGTGGCCGAGTGTTCCCAGTCACCATCGCCCCACAGGATCGCGACCGGCCCGAAGCGACCATCGGTCAGCTCCTTCACCTGCGCGTGCATGCGATCGACGAACCGCGGCATCGAGGCTCCGTCGGTCGTTCGCGTGTCCCAGTCGCGCCGAGGCAGGTAGTCGCGATCGCTCCAGTCCATCAGGCTGAAGTAGAGGCCCAGCCGCAGTCCATGGCGCGTGCACGCCTGCGCCAGCTCACGGAGCGGATCGCGGCCGGCCTTGCCGAACGGCGTGCCCATGAGGTCGAGCTCGGTCGTCGCACTGTCCCAGAGCAGGAACCCGTCGTGGTGCTTCGTCGTCACCACGATGTAGCCCATGCCTGCGTCCTTCGCCGCGCGCACCCATGCATCGGCGTCGAACTTCACCGGATCGAAGCGCGGCATGAGCGTGCTCGCGTAGACCGCCGGGTCCACCTTGATCTTGTTGAGCAGCCATTCGCCCCAACCCGGGATGTCCTTGCCCTCCCACTGACCAGCCGCCACGCTGTAGAGGCCCCAGTGCACGAACATGCCCAAGCGTGCCTCGTGCCACCACGCGGCGTCGGCGCTGGTCCGGCCGTCCGAACCGGCGTCGCTTCGACCCGCATCGCCTGCGCGGTCCTGCGCGGCCGAGGCGCCTTGATCTTGATGGGCCGCACGCTCGCCTGCGGGCGTGCCGGCCCGGCACCATGACACGTCAGGCGGTCCGATCATGGCCACGGTCAGCAGCGCAGTGAGCATGTCCACCACTGTACGGACCCGGGACCGTCCAATCGATCCTGCCATGGACATCGAGCATCCATCGGCTAGCCTCCGCCTCCCATGGCCACCACCGAGATCGTCCTGAACGGCGCCTCCATCAAGCTCCAGCCGCAGCCGCGGCCGGTCTTCATGAACCTTGCCGCGACCATCATCAAGAGCATGTATGACGCCCCGAACTTCGGCGCGATCATCAGCGGGCTCCTTGCCGATGGGCTCGAGAAGAAGGTCGAGCAGGACAACCCCCTCTTCCAGGCGGCGCTCTGGCTCATGCACGAGATGGGCGTGCGCGAGTTCCGCATCGACGTCGAGGCCAAGCGCATGGAGGTCGATCGGCAGCTCTCGCAGGAAGAACGCGAGCGCGACACGAGCGACCCGTACACCAAGGGCAACATCGCCACCGGCCGTGCGGTCATCGCCTCGGTGGCGAACCTCCGCAACCGGACCTTTGCGCTCAACGGCACCATCGTTCAGGTGCGCCTGCAGGAGAAGACCCTCATGGAGGAGCACGTGCAGGCCGTGGTGAAGAGCCGCGGCGTGAACGAGGACCTCTACTCGGCGGCGATGCGCGGCCTGGTCGGCCGAGTGATGGAAGGCCTGCCGGCGGAGGACCCGAAGGTCCAGTGCGCGATCCTGCTGCTGTCGGACCTCGGCGTCCGCGGCATGCGCGTCGTCAAGGAAGAGGAGCGCGTGAACGTGTCGATCGAAGGCCTGAACGAGAACGATGCCATGGCTGCCGCGTTCCTGCAGGGCGCAGAGACCGAGCAGATCCACCAGGCCCGCGACCGCATCCGAAATCTGCACAAGGCGCTCATGAACCGCGCTCAAGCGGCTGCAGCCAAGGCCGCCGGAACCAGTGCGCCCGCTGCGGCCCCCGCCCCACAGACGGTGTCGGCCGCGATCAAGCGTCGCCGTCGATAACGCACCAAGTCGCCCGAAAGGGCGCATGGACGGTCGACCCCGGCTTCGTTGGTGCTAGGTTCAGGGCACTCAGGAGCCCTCGTGCGTCACCAGCTTGCCACCATCGTCGCGCTCGTCGCCAGCCATGCCGCCTCGGCGCAGCAATTCGTCCGGGAAACCACCACGCGTTTCCCCACGCAGGCGGAATACACCAACCAGCTCTCGTTCTGCGACGTGGATCGCGACGGCGACCTCGACATCGCCTGGGCCAACGGCCAGGGCTACTCGTCCCTCGGCGCGCTGCTGAAGCCCCGGCTCTTCCTGAACGACGGCACCGGCCGGTTCGCCGATGTCACCGACGTCAACGTGGCCGGCATCACTGGCTGCTTCCGTGGCGTGGAGTTCGGCGATGTCGACCGTGACGGCGACTGGGACATGCTGCTGGCGCAGGACTACGCGCGACCGGCACTGCTGCTCCTGAACAACGGCAGCGGCGTCTTCTCGGCCGCGCCCGCCGGGCAGATGCCCGCGATCAACCTCGGCTCGAGCCGCGGCCAGTTCGGCGACATCGACAATGACGGTGACCTCGACATCGCGCTCTGCAACAGCGGCACGAACCGCTTCGGCACGACCGGAAAGCCGAAGCTCTACCTCAACGACGGCACGGGCAAGTTCACCGACAACACGGCGCTCACCCCGGCGGGCAACGTGAGCGAGCAGATGGACATCCTGTTCCTCGACGTCGACCAGGACTTCGATCTCGATCTCCATGTGGGAACGCGCACGACCGGCACGCAGTCGAGCCGGCTCTGGCTCAACAACGGATCGGGCACCTACGTCAACCAGACGATGCCGACCGACAACACGTGCTACTCGTACGACACCGGCGACTTCGACGGCGATGGCGACTTCGACCTGCTCGGCGTGAATGCCGGGACCAGCAACACCGAGCTGCTGCTGGCCAATGCGAACGGCCTCGGCACGAGCTGGACCAACGTGAGCGCGCAGCTCACGACCAATCCGACGACCGACGACAACGACAGCCGATTCTTCGACATCGACATGGATGGCGACCTCGACATCGTGGTCGGCACGCTCGGCTCCGCAAGCGAGCGCATCTACCGCAACAACCGGCCCGTGACCGCGAACTTCAGCGTGGTCGCCAACGCCATCACCGCCGTCACCGACTCGAGCCTCGACGTGAAGGTGGCGGACGTCGACAACGACGGCGACTTCGACATCGTCACGGCGCAAGGCGAGAGCGGCGCGTTCCAGAACCAGATCTACATCAACGCGGCCGGTCCGGCCGACAACCGACCGCCGCGCGTGCTCAAGATGGAGTCCGTGGTTCCCGGCGATGCGCCCTCAGCGCATGTGGTGCGTGCAATCATCGTCGACGACATGACGAGCGACCGTGGGTTCCACGACCGCGGCATCGCGCTGGCGATCCGCTCGAACCAGGGACCTTGGAACGAGATCCCGATGCAGTGGAGCGGCAACAACCTGTGGCGTGCCGTGATGCCGGCGCAGCCCGCGGGCGCGAACGTCGACTACTACATCCTGGCACGTGACTGGGCGAACAATCTGGTCGCTGGCGAAGTGAAGAGCTTTGTCGAGGGCGGCACGCCAGCGAACCCATCCGACCTCAACGACGACACGCGCGTCGACGGCGCTGACCTCGGCATCCTGCTCGGCGAGTTCGGTACCGCGGGAACGCTGGCCGACATCGACGGCAACGGGTCGGTCGATGGCGCTGACCTCGGCCTGATGCTGGCCGCGTGGACGGTCTGAGCGCTTCGATATCGGTCGCGGCTGCCCCAGTGACTCGCCACAGGCTTTACCAAGCTCCCGGGTACGAGTAAGGTTGCGCACTCAGGAACCCCACCATGGCCGTGACCAACCTTGTCGTCCGCAGTGCCGCCCATGCGCTGCTTGCATGCTCCGCGCTCTTGCTGGGTGGATTCGCCCCAGTCCAGACTCCACCCACCATCACAAGCGTGACGCCGTCAAGCGGACCTGCGGCAGGTGGGACCACGATCACCGTGACGGGTACCAACCTGACCGGCGCGACCGGCGTGTTGGTCGGCGGGGGCCTCGCCACAGCTGTGACCGTCGTGGATGCCAACACCGTCACGGCCGTCACCCCGGCGGGAACGGGCCAGCAGCAGATCCGGGTGACGACTCCCGCCGAAACCGCGGTCCTACTCGGATCGGTCTTCACGTACATCGCGGCACCGACCATCACTGCTCTCAACGGCGTATTACCCTCGACGGGCCCCACGGTCGGGGGGATGCCATTCTCGGTCAGCGGAACCAACTTCACCGGCGCGACGGATGTCAAGGTGGGAGGCGTGTCGGCTACCAGCATCGTGGTTGTCAGTGCAACGACGATCACGGCGATCTCGCCGGCGGGCACCGTTGGTCCGAAGGCGGTGAGTGTCACCACCCCGGGCGGAACGGCGACAACGACGCCGGCGAGTGACATGACGCTGTCGAACGTGGCGGTTCCGGATTGGGCGACGCCGCTGGAAGTGGTCCCGAACGCCACTGTGGTGACCAATGCCTCGATCCGCACGGCCATCACCGCGCAGCAACGGCCTTGGCGCGTCCGGGATGACCAGACCGGGATCGAGTTCGTCCTGATTCCTCCCGGGCTGTACGCGATGGGATGCAGCGCTTCAGACGTGTATCCCTGCGCAGCAAACGAGTTCCCCATCCACACCGAGTCGGTCCTGCCGGCCTGGTACATGTCGCGGACCGAGATCACGCAAGCCCAGTGGACGGCGCAAATGGGTTCGAATCCGAGCACGTTCCGGTCCAACAGCGCAGCTGTCCCGCTGTCATCGGTTCCGAATCGCCCCGTCGAGCGAGTGAGCTTCGTTGCGATCCAGGACTTCCTGACCAAGACCGGCACGCGGCTGCCGACCGAGCCGGAGTGGGAGTACGCCTACCGCGCACTGACCACGAACGCCTTCCATGGCTATCCCGCAACGCCGAATGGCACGAATGATGATGCCGAGCTGATCGACATCGCTTGGTGTAGCCGCAACTCGATCTACCAGACTCGTCCTGTCGGGCAGCTTGCACCAAACGGGTTCGGACTCTTCGACATGTCCGGCAACGTGGCTGAGTGGGTCAGTGACGTGTACGAGCCGTACCTATCCGATAGCTTCGGCGGCAGCGGTCCTGGTCCGATCGGCAGTGCGGCGCGAGTCGTCCGCGGTGGAGCGTGGAACAACAACTCCAACAACTGCCGGGCCTCGCGTCGCCTTGCCTACCGTCCGACCGTGCGCATGAGCAATCTAGGGTTCCGCGTCGTCAAGGAGCCCTGAGTCCTCGTTGTGCACTGATCGGGTGCCCATCCGTCCGCCGCAGGCCATCGACGGCATGCCGGTTCACTGATCGTGGCCAGAGTTCGCGGGCAGCTGGTGCCCTGCGTCGCGAAGGGTCTTCTCGCGGCGAGCGAGCTCGAGGTCGGTCTCGACCATCATCGCAGCAAGCTGCTCCACGGTCGTCTTCGGTGTCCAGCCCAGCCGATCCCGCGCCTTGGAGGGATCGCCGAGCAGCTGCTCGACCTCTGCGGGCCGGAAGTACCGCGGATCGATCTCGACGTGGTCTCGGTAATCCAGTCCGACGTGCCCGAAGCAGAGTTCGCAGAACTGGCGGACGCTGATCATCTTGCCGGTGGAGACCACATAATCATCCGGCTTCTCCTGCTGCAGCATGAGCCACAT
>CAMDAQ010000013.1 GCA_945888705.1 Singulisphaera sp. GP187 | reverse complement strand
AGGAGCACCGGCCGGCCACCAAGGTCCTGGCCAAGCTTGTCGCCAAGCCCGAACCGAACGCTCTTGCCCGCTGCGGGCAGGATCACCGCGACCTTCATGGCTGCACTGCTCCCTTCGTGCCGCGGTCCATCGACTGCAGGCTCTGCACGATCGCGGCCTCGTGCAGGCGCATGCTCGCGCGGTCGAGCGCATCCTTCGCCGCGTGGAAGGCATCGGCATCCACCTGGCCCGGCGAGCGCTCGGCGAGCGCGATGAAGCCCTTGAGCCTCGTCAGATGGCCTTCGAGTTCCTCGAGGTAGGCCGCGTCAAGCAGCGCACCCGCGCGCGCGCGGGCGTCCTCGATCCACGTGATGTCGAGCCGGGCATTCACCACCAGATCGATCACGCGGTGGGCGTGCATGTCTTCGCGGGCGTGGGCCAGCGAGTCGGCCTCCATGCGATCGACCTCGTCGGCGGTCAGGCCGTATGCAGGCACCACCTGCACCTGCGCACGACGGCCGCTGCGTCGCTCCACAGCGTGCACCGCGAGCACGCCGTTCGCATCGACCATGAAGTCGACCTGCACCTGCGGGATCCCTGCCGGCATCGGCGGAAGGCCGCGCAGCTCGAACGTGGCCAGGCTGCGGCAATCCTTCACGAGCTCCCGCTCGCCCTGCACCACATGCACCTTGACCGCGGTCTGGCCGTCGACGCCGGTCGAGAACATCTCGGTTGCGCGCGCAGGCATGGCGCTGTTGCGCACGATCATCTTCGCGACCGCACCGCCGGCCGTCTCGATGCCCAGCGACAAGGGCACGACGTCCATGAGCAGCAAATCGGTGCGCCCTCCGGCGAGCACTTGTGCCTGCAGCGCAGCACCCAGCGCCACCACCACGTCCGGATCGAGCGCGGTGTACGGCTCGACCCCGAAGATGCGGCCTGCGAGCGCACGCACCGCCGGCACGCGGGTGCTTCCGCCGACGAGCACCACGCGATCGATCGCGGGCGAGCCCGCATCGGCGAGTGCGCGCCGACAGCACGCTGCCATGCGCTCCATGAGCGGCTCGGCGAGCGACTCGAGCAACGCACGATCGATCACGAGCTCCCATGCACCGTGCGGGTGCTCGATGCGCTCGCTCGCGCGCTCAGCGGTCGAGAGCGCACACTTGGCACGCTCGGCCGCGGCGCGAAGCAGTTCCAGGCCATGCGGCGTCGCCGGCCCGCCAAGCCACGCTTCGTAGCGCGGCAAGGCTTCGTTCACGATGGCGGCATCAAGATCGTCACCACCGAGCGCGGTGTCGCCTGCCGTCGCGAGGACCTGCAGGAACTCGCCATCCAAACCAGTGCCGTCACCCGGGATCACCGACAGGATGCTCAGGTCGAAGGTCCCGCCGCCGAGGTCAAAGACCGCCACGGTTTCCGCCGCGCGATGCCCGCGCCCGATGCCGTAGGCCAGCGCCGCTGCCGTCGGTTCATTCACGATGCGCACGGCCTCGAGCCCGGCGAGCCGCGCGGCATCACGCGTAGCTTGGCGCTGGCCATCGTCGAAGTAGGCCGGCACCGTGATTACCGCACGTCGAACGGCAACCCCGAGCTCCGCCGAGGCCACCTGGGCGAGTTCGCGCAGGACGTGCGCCGAAAGTTCCTGCGGCAAGAGCGTCCGATCAGCAAGGCCGACCGCCGCGAGCCCACGCGGGCCATCGACCACGTACAGACCGTGCGGCGCACCTGCATCGCGAACCTCGGCCGCGGAGCGACCGATGAGTCGCTTCACGCTCGCTGCCGTGGTCTGCGGGTGCTGGGCGCGCTCGGCCTTCGCCCGCTCGCCAACCACCACCCCTAAAGCATCGACCCGGATCACGCTGGGCACCAACCCCCGACCCGGCCCAAGCACGCGCGGACCACGCGCGTCGGCGAACGCGACGAGCGAATTCGTGGTGCCCAGATCAATGCCGACGATCGGATCCGTCATGGAGGGATGAGTCTAGGGCCGACGCCCGACGACGCGGGCCGGATGCGCGACTCCACCACGATCGCATGCACGATCGCCCGCACCATCGCCCGCACCATCGCCCGTGCGCACCCAGCCACGCTCGCACCGCGCACAGCCGCGCTAGCCAGCGGCTGCAACGGTTCGCTCACGGAGGCGGCGCAAGCCGCGGACCCGCAGGTTGGTGACCTCGTGCTCGGGGGCCCCCAGGGCGCACGCCGCCTCGCGGTAAGTCATGCCCTGGCAGATCAGCATGCGGAAGATCTCGATTTCTCGGGGATCCACTGCGCCCAGCGCCTGGGCCAGCGACTCGCGCTGCACCTGCCGGTGCGCCATGCACGCGTGCATGGCCTCGATCGTGTCGTCGAGGGACCAGTCTGCCGCAGCATGCGCCTCGAGCCGGATCAGGCGACGCTGCTCGACCCGGATGCGCCGCCGCACCGCGCGGTTGGCGGCCCGCCAGAGGTAGCGATCGGTGAGCTGCTCGGGATCGCCGAAGCCGATGCGGGCGAGCTTCAGGAAGAGGTCCTGCACGGCATCCTCGACCACGGCATGGGGATACAGCCTTGAGAGGCTGCTGACGAGACGGTCGCGGTGATGCTCATACGCCCCGGCCACCGCGTGCCACCGAATGGACTGCTCCATGGGCACGCTCCTTGATGTGCAACACGCGTTGCATGGCCACACTAGCCCGGCGAGGGGGGTCGCCAAGAAAACCGCAAGAAGTTCGTTCGGGATACTTCAGCGGAACCGAGCACGATCTGCACCGAAATCCCGGCCGAAACCCTTGACACTCCCGGGCAACCGCTCAGTCGCGCGTCTGGTCAAACCGCTGCCCCGCCTTGGGCAACTCATCAAGCGTGCCCTCGAGCCGACGCGCCGCGATCGCCATCAGCGTCGTGCGCAGATTGGCAATCGCCGCGTCATCGGCTTGCACACGCATGCGCTGCTCATCGGTCCTTCCCGTCACGATCACGACGTACGCGCGATCCTCGGTCACGCTCTCCATCTTCGCAGCGAGCGCAGACCAATCGATCGCGGCAAGTTCCGACGACACCCGAGCGCAGTCTTCCGGCGAAAGCGTCATGCCCCACGTCGTGCGTCGATCGAATGCATCGATGCCGCCGCCCCATCCAAAGTCTCCGCGATCGAGCCGCACGTACTCGAACCGCGCCTTGGGCGGATCGGCCCACCAGACGTCGACGGCGGCCTCGCAGCCGGGCACGCCACGCGGCGCCTGCACGCCCGGCGCTGTGGCGCACGAGGCGGTCGCCAAGGCGATCGCCCCCGCGATCACCGGCGCGAGCACGGCTGGCCATCGCTGCGACTCGGGGCCCGAGCATGCCTGCCCCGCGGGAACCTGGTCGAGCGCGCCGGGCATCATGGCGCTGACAGCGCAGCGTTCCCGCGCATCGTGGCGTAGGGATCGGCACCGAAGTCGTAGCGCATCGGCAGGTCGCGATCGGCCGGAAGGTCATCCATCCAGCAGGCCGACGCAAGCGTGCGCACCAGCGAGGCCACTTCGTTGGGTTGCTGTCGCGCTGCGGCATCGAGCCGGGTGACCGACCACGTGCCACGCTGGTCGTGCGTCATCCAGACGATGATCGTCACGTCACCCGGGGTCGGGCGCACGGCGGTGATCCACGGCATGTCGCTGCCCGGCGCACCGGGCGGGAACGGCGGCTGCGCATCCATCACCGCTTCGAAGCGATCCCAGATCGGCTGGAGCTGCGTGGGGGTGAGCACGCGCACGCGCGGCGGGCGGTCTCGAATCGTCAATCCACCACCGGCCTGGCCGTGCAGCGCGCCATCAGGAAAGAGCGTGTAGCGAGCCGGCTGGAACTGCGCGCGATCGTCGCTCTTCACGCTTTCGTCGACGAGCACGGTGATGTCGATCGTGGGCTCGGACTGGTCCTTGGCCTGGTCGCTCGATGCGCATGCCCCAAGCATGGTGGCCAGAAGCAGCACGGCCGATCGACGGAGGACGAGCATGCGTGGGAAGGTAGCACGGCGCTCCACGCCCCGCCGCCATCCGACCCTTGCGCTACCTTGGCACCCCATGCGCACGAGCGTCCGCTGGCTCAACGATTACCTCGACCGACCGGTGACTCCCGACGAGGCCGCCGATGCGTTCACGCGGGTCGGTTTCCCCGTCGAGCACCGCGAGTCGACCGACGACGGCGACGTCGTGCTTGAGGTCGAGCTCACGAGCAACCGTGGCGATTGCCTGAGCCACCTCAACCTGGCGCGCGAGCTCGCCGCCATGACCGGCCGCTCGGTCAAGGAGCCCACGTTCGCGCGCATCCCCGATGGCGTGGGTCCGGTGCCGATCACGAACCACGACCACGAGGCATGCCCGCTCTACACCGCGCGCGTGATCCGCGGCGTGAGCGTGCGGCCGAGCCCCGAGTGGATGCAGCAGCGCCTGCGCGCGATCGGCCAGATTCCCCGCAACATCCTCGTCGATGCCACCAACTTCGTGCTCTTCGAGTACGGGCAGCCCACGCACGTCTTCGACCTGTCGCGGCTGGCTGGCCCCGCGATCCATATACGCCCAGCCAAGGACGGCGAATCGCTCCTGCCCATCGGCGAAGGCGCCAAGCCGCTCGCGCTGCGTGCGGGTGATCTGGTCATCGCCGATGCCGCCGTGCCCGCCGCCATCGCGGGGGTCAAGGGTGGCGCGCCGAGCGCAGTCAGCGAGCGCACGGCGGATGTCCTCATCGAAGCCGCGACCTTCGCGCAGAAGTCCGTGCGCTCCTCAAGCCGCGGGCTCAAGGTCGCCAGCGACAGCTCGTACCGCTTCGAGCGCGGTGTGGCACCGGCAGATGTCGATGCCGCCGCCGATCGACTCGTCGCGCTGATCCTTGAGCATGCCGGCGGCCGCCTCGATGGTGGTCGCGTGGCCGCTGGTCCGTCGCTCCCCGCGCCGCGCTCCGTGCAGGTGCGCGTCGAACGAGCGCAACGCGTCCTGGGCTACCCGCTCCCGGCCGACGAGATGCTCGCCACGCTGCGCACGCTGGGCTTCGCGCCCTCGGTCGCCGGCGGCACGATCACCTGCACGGTCCCGCCCCGGCGCCTGGACATCGAGCGCGAGATCGACCTGATCGAGGAACTCGCGCGCCTGCACGGCATGGACCGCGTGCCGATGCTCGACACGATCCAGGTGCGCGTCGCCGCGCCGCAGCCGCACGTCGAAGGCATGCGCGAAGCCCGCCGCACGCTCGTGGGGCTGGGCTTCGTCGAAACGGTTACGCACACGCTCGTTTCGGAGCGCGCCGCCCAGCCCTTCACGCATGCCGGCACCACGCCGCTGCGCGTGAGCGATGAGCGCGCCGGCGATCCGATCCTGCGGCCATCGCTGCTGTCGAGCCTGATGGCCACGGCACGCCTCAACGCCGACCGCGGCACGCCGTCGATCCGCCTGATGGAGGCCGCCAACGTCTTCGATCTGCAGGGTGCGGAGCTGCGCGAGCGATCATCGCTCGGGCTCCTGATCACCGACACGCCCGATGCCGATGCTGCCATGCGCACCATGCGAGGCTGCGTCGAGCGGCTGTTGCGCGCGGTGCTCGGCGCACATGCAGCGATCGATGTCGTCCCGCTCGATGGCGCCGCCGGGCTCTCGCCGGCCGCGCTCGTGCGCGCCCGCGGCCACGATGTGGGCACGATCGGCCTGCTCTCGACCGATGCGCTCAAGGCCTTCGGGCTCGATGGACCGATCGCCGGCGCGGAACTCTTCATCAAGCCGCTCCTGACCCAGTGGCCGCCCGACACCACCGTGCGCGCCCTGCCGAGTTTTCCCTCGATCGATCGCGACGTCAGCGCGATCGTCGCCGATGGGGTGGCGTGGTCCTCGATCGAGGGCCTCGTGCGCGACCTGTCGCTGGAGCACTTCGAGACGATCGCGTTCGTGGGGACCTACCGCGGCAAGCAGGTCGGCGAGGGTCGCAAGAGCGTGACGATGCGGCTCACCTTCCGCAGCGCAGCCGGCACGCTCCGCCGCGAGGACGCCGACCCGCAGGTCGCGCGCGTGATCGGCGCGCTGCAGAGCGGTGTCGGCGCCGAGGTGCGATCGTGACGACTGCGCGCGCACCGCTGGCCTCGCTCGCGCTCGGCGGCTATCTGCACGACCTCTCTGCCAAGCAGCCGGTACCGGGCGGCGGCGCCGCGTCCGCCGTGGCGCTCGCCCACGGTGCCGCGCTCGGCTCCATGGTGCTGCACTACACGCTGGGCAAGTCGAAGTTCGCCCAGTGGGAGCATGACAACGCTGCCATGCTCGTGCACCTCGACCACGCGCGCACCGAAGCCCTCGCGCTCGCTGACCTCGATGCCGCGGCCTACGCCGAGCTCAACGCGCTCTGGTCGCTCACGCCGGCCGAACGGCTCGTCGACCCCCGCTGGTTGCCCGCGGTCGAGGCCGCCACCAACGCACCTGCGGCCATCGGCGATCTTGCGCTCGCCGTCCTCGCCATGCTCGATCGCATGCCGGGCCGGACCAGCACGATCATCCGCAGCGACCTTGCGATCGCTGCGGAGTTCGCCGCGCTCGCCGTGCACGGCGCGATTTGGAACGTGCGCGCCAACCTGCCTCTGCAGGCGACCGAAGCCCAGTCGACCTGGTCGGCCTGGTGCGTACGCGCCGCGACCGACGCCTCGTCCATGCGCGACCGCATCGTCGCGGCATGCCGGTCATGATTCCGCTGATCCCGCTCGCTGCGGTCGCCGCCGGAGCCATCACGACCACCTACACCGTGGCGATCGCGCGTGAGGCCAAGCGGCCGCGCCGCGCGACCTACGCGTGGGCGCTGGCGCACCACAGCGCAGCGAGCCCCGCCGAGGTCCCGGGCGTGCGCACGTGGCACGAAGGCAGCACCGTGCTGCACACGATGGGTCACACCCCGGCCGCTCATCACACCCCAGCCGCGCACTCCACTTCCCCCGCACACGCCACGCCGCCCTCGGCACGTTCGATGGTCCTGCCTTGGTGGCTGGTCGAGGGCCAAGGCGCCGGCACCATGCTGGTCATCCACGGCTGGGGTCGATCACGCTGGGATTCCCTGCGTCGGCTGCCGTGGCTCCTTGAGCACGCGGCGTCGATCGTGCTGCCTGACCTTCGCGGGCACGGCGAGGCGCCGGGCACGACGAGCATCGGTCACAGCGATCACCTCGATCTGGATCAGGTGATCCAGCGTGCCGACAACGCCTCTGCATCAGGCGCCACCAACGGCGGTCTCACGATCGTCGGTCACTCGATGGGCGCGATGGTCGCGGCTCGACTGGCCGCGCTCCTCGCCGCGCGCGGCACGCCCGCGCGGCGCCTGGTGCTCATGGCTCCCTACGACTCGTTGATCGTTCCGATGGCCAATCGGCTGCGCGTGCGCGGGCTGCCTGCGGGGCCCTTCGCCGCCACGGCCGCCTGGTGGCTGGCCCGCGGCGAGGAACCCCTTCATCGCGCGCTCGCACGCGTGCAGTGCCCGGTCCTTGCCTTGGGGGGCGGGCTTGATGCCGTCACCACGCCCGACGATGTCCGCCGCGCGGCGGCGCCGCACGAAACGCTCATCGAGCCGGGCATCGACCATGCCAACGTCGGTGTCGAGGGCACGGCATCGCGCGAGGCCCTGCACGCCTTCCTCTTGCGGACCTGATCGGTCACGCCAGTCGGGGGCACGACCACGCGGCGCAACGCCACGCAACGATCGGCATCAGGGCATCAGCAGGCGGGCGCGGAACGAGAAGCCCTTGTCGGCTGGCGTGATCCACCACACCGATGGCCCGAGGTACTTCTTCATCAGGTCGGCGTCGAACTTGCCCATCATCTCCTGCACGTTCTTCATCGCCTCATCGGTGACGATGTCGTCGATCGGGTTGCCCGCATCATCGACGAAGCCGTCCATGCCGTCCTGCATGGCGCCGAGGCGCTCGAAGGCCGACTTCTGCGCCTCGATCTGCGCGGCCGTGTCCGTGAACCCCCACGCCGACACGCCACCCTTGGCGACCGTACCGGCACAGCGCTTGTAGATGGGGAGTTCGGCAATGCCCTTGGTGTCCTTGTCGCCTGCTGCACGCAGCGCCTGTTCGACGCCCGACGACTCGCCCATCAGCATCTGGCCCGAGCCGAGCCCGACCGCGAACGGCACAAGGTCGCCGCTGAAGATCGTGGCGCCCTGGAAGTCGCGCGGCATCAGGCCGACCGACGGCGCGAACATCTGCAGCATCGGCATGCCGGCCTTCTCGTCGCTGCAGGCGATCGCCGTCACGCCACCCATGCCGGTCTCGGCGTTCGCGTCGGCCCACTGCACGCCGTGGATGCTCGGGCCCATCACGGCAAGCGCCTTGGTCATGATCGGCTCGTACGCGGTCAACGTCGGCGCGAGCTGCTCGGCCTGCATCTCGGGCAGGCTCGCGACCGCAGCCTCGACCGTCTTCCACAGGTCGGCAAAGCCCACGTTCGCGCAGGAGTACGACACGCACTCGTTGCCCAGAAGCTTCGGCGGCGCGCCGATCGGCTGGCCCTTGGCGAGGAGCGACACTAGGCCATCCTTCTTGCCCGGAATGAACGCGGCACCCGACATCTCCATGATGCCATCCTTGGGCTGCACATCGAAGCCCAGCGACCAGGTGCGGATGTCGCCGAAGAGCGACGAGATCGCCGGCTGCACCATGGCCATCGGGCCCATCATCATCGGCCCAAGCATGTCCTGCAGCGGACCGGTGAGCAGCGTCACGCTCACGTCGTTCGAGCCCAGCAGCGCGGCGTTGCCGCGCCAGTCATCGCTCGAGCCGAGGGTCTTGCCCTTGCCCTTGCCCTGCGTGCCGAGCAGCGCTTCCTCAAGGCTGGCCATGCTGCTCGCGAGCAGCATGTGCTCGCCATCGCGCATGAAGTACATGGTGTCGGGGCCCGAACCGAAGGCGCCCATGTCCATGCCCATGCCGTCGAACTCGTCGTCGGCGCCGACGTCGTCGGCCTCGTCCTTGCCCATCGGAATGACCCAGACTTCCTTCCCGTCGAGTTCGGCCTTCTCGATCTTGACGTCGGCTTCCTTGGCGCCCTTCTCGAACGAGGCCATCAGCATGCGCGCGCCGCTGTCGGCGCGGTCATCGAAGTCGGCGACGACGATGAACGCCATGGTCATGGCGTCGAGTTCCTCGTCGCGCTCACCGAAGACCGCCACGCCCATGCGGCCGGGCAGCACCAGATCCTTGCGTTCGATGCCGAGGCCCTTGGCCGCCTCGTCGAGCGACTTCTCGAGTTCCTTCGAGTCGTCGCCGATCAGGTCCTTGAGCTTGGGGTCGTCATAGAGCTTGCCGAGCTGGCCGGAGCGGATCGCCTGCCACGATGCGTGCAGGTCCTTGGCGCTCACGGCGAGGAACGTGCCCTGCGGGGCGATCGACTCGATGGGCGGAAGGTCAGCGGCGGCGGCGATGGACGCGGTCAGGATGAAGGTCGAGAGCATGGTGGTCTCCGGGTGCAGGTCGTTGCGGGTCGATCGTTGGTGCGTGGGTCGGTCAGGTGGGGTTCGTCCGAAGCGCGAGGATCATCGCGAATCGGTGCGGTCGTCCAGTTGTGGCGGCGGCGTGAAGGACGTGCGCGCCGGGGGCTGGTGGTAGTTGTGCCCCGAGTTGGGATTGTTCTTGTCGTAACCGAAGGCTTCTCGGTTGCGGATGAAGTCCTTCACGTAGCGGGCCGGGATCGCGAAGCCCAGGGCTTCGCCGCCGCTGATGCCCATGTTGGTGATGCCGATGACCTCGCCCTTGGTGTTGAAGAGCGGGCCTCCCGAGTTGCCGGGGTTGATCGGCGTGTCGGTCTGGATGTAGGTCAGGCCGTCGAAGTTGCGCTGCGTGGTGCTGATCACGCCCTGCGTCAGCGTGCGCTCGAGCCCCAGCGGGTTCCCGATCGCGAAGACCGGCTGGCCGATGTCGAACTTCTCCTTATCGACGATCGCGGCGAAGTCGAAGTCCTTGCCGTCGGGATGCTTGATCCTGACGAGCGCAAGGTCGACATGGTTGTTGACCGCGATCAGCTCCACGTCCTCGATCTCGGTGCGCTTGAGCGTGCCGTCGGCTTGTGGGAACCACACCGTCACGCGCAGGTTCGTCTCGCCCTGCACCACGTGCGCATTGGTGATGGCGTAGCCGCTCTTGTCGATGATCACGCCGCTGCCCAGGCCACCGGGCGTGCTCACCTTGATGACCGCTGGGCCGATGCGCTTGGCGTGCTCCTTGGGCGACAGCGTCGGCGGGTTGCTCGCGTGCGAGTAGAGCTCGTCCTGCACGGCCTGCATGTCGGCGGCGGCTTCGGCCTGCTTCACCTCGGCCACGTCCTCCATGTCGAACACCAGGACGTCGGGACCGACGTCGAGCCAGACCTTTCGGTCGTTGCGCTTGATGATCGTGCCCTCGAGCCGGCTGCCGCTCTTCATGACGAGCGTGTCGGCGGGCGCAAGGACGCTGGCGGCAAGGACGACGGCGAGCAACGAGTGCATTCCCGAAGGCTACCATGGCCTCGCCGCTGATTTGGCGGCCGATCACCCATGACCACCCTACCTCTCGTTGCACTCCTCCTCTCGCTCCCGCAGCAGGATCTGAGCCAGCACTTCGGCTTCGATCCGCTCGAAGTCGTGAAGGTCGGCCCCAACGCCGGCCCGGTGCTGGCGGTCGATGTGAACGGTGATGGCCTAGGCGACCTGGTGGTGGCCAACAACCACGACAGCCGCATCGAGGTGCACCTGCAGAAGAAGGGCGCGACCCCCGCGGATGCGATCGCCCCAACGCGCGTGAACGAAACCCCCGAGCACTGGCGCTTCCGCCGGATCGAAGTCCCTGCGGGCGAGGCGATCGGCGGCCTGCTCACCCACGATGCCAACGGCGATGGCCGCCTCGACCTGATCGCGGTGGGCACGCCCAATCGCGTGGTCTTCTACCTGCAGCAGCCCGATGGGACGTTCAAGGCGGACCGCAAGCACACCGTCAAGAACCTCGCTGTCGGCAAGGATGGGATCGCGATCGCCGACGTCATGGGCGATGCGGCACCTGAACTGCTCGTGATCGCGGGCCAGAACATCAGCGTCTATCCGATGAAGGGCACCGAGCTTGGTGCGCCCGTTGACCTGATGCCGGGCGCTGGCGGGATTGCGGGCGTCATGGCAGGCGACCTCGATGCCAACGGCTGCAACGACATCGTCGCGGTGCTGCCCGACGATGCCCAGCCCATCCGCATCTGGTACGGCACCAAGCGCGATGGCCTGACGCAGATGGGGCCCCAGGTGCGCTACGACATGCCGGTCCTTCGCGAAGCTGCGCTGGTGAAGATCAACGGCAAGCCCGGCTCGAGCCTGGCCACGATCGAAAAGAAGACCAAGCGAACCGTCGTTCACACTGCGCAGCCCGCGAAGGCAGCGAGCGAGGGCGGCAAGGGTGAACTCGTCACGTGGTCCTTCGAGGATCCCTCCAACCGAAAGCGCGACTTCGCGGTCGCTGACGTCGACGGCGATGGACTTCCCGACCTCGTTGCGACCAACACCGAATCGAACGCGGTGAGCGTGTACCGCCAGCAGAAGGGCGTGGGCTTCGGCAACGCCGAGGAGTGCCCGAGCTACGCCGAACTCGACTTCATCGCCGCGCGTGATGTCGATGGCGACGGCAAGGCCGAGGTCTTCGTGAGCAGCGAGAAGGAAGGCGTCGTCGGGCGCAGCGCGTGGAAGGACGGCACCGTCGGCTTTCCGCAGGCGGCCGAGCTCGCCAAGGGTCTGACCCCCGTCGCCATGAACGTCGTCACGCTGCAGGGCGTGCCCACGCTGGCCGTGATCGCCAAGGAGAACCGCAACTACCGCCTCGAGCTCATCGATGCCAAGGCAGGCGACACCCGCTCGATCGACCTGGGCGCGCTCAGCCGTGCACCGGACACGATCCTCTCGATCGACGCTGACCAGGACGGCAAGGATGACCTGCTGCTCTTCACCCCCGAGAAGCCCATGACCATGGTGCGCTGGGACGGCAAGGACGCGGCCAAGCCCTATGTGCTGCTGGAGTCGAAGGACATGTCGCAGTTCGGCCTCGCCCAGGCGGCGAATGCGCAGAACACCGAGATCGCCGATGCCAACGGCGACGGCAAGGCCGAGCTCCTGGTGGCCGACCGCAACTTCATCCGCGCACTGCGCTACGACACCGCCAAGGGCTGGCAGGTCGTGGAGCAGGTCAATGCCGCCCGAGGCGACAGCAAGCTCGTGGCGCTCGCCCTGCGCGGCAACCGCTTGGTCGCCGGCGACAAGGAGAACGGCAAGATCCTGGTGTTCGAGCGCAAGGATGGTGCGTGGAAGGAAACGGAAGCGCTCGACGCGAGCGGCTTCAAGTTCACCGCGCTGGCCACCGGACCGTTCGCCGGCGGCGAGGATGCCGTGCTGCTCATCGGCGACGAGGGCTTCGGCGTCCTGCGTGATGCGGGCCCGCGCATGGAGCTGGCCGAGAGCGGCTCGTTCCGCAGCGACAGCCCCCGCCGCGTCGAGCACGAGATCGGCGCAGGCGATGTGAACAGCGACGGCCGCACCGACCTCCTGCTCTTGGATGCCGGCGAGCAGAACCTGGAGATCCTCACCTTCTCCGACTCGGGCAAGCTCCTGTACGCCACCGGCTTCGAGGTCTTCGAGACCAAGATGTTCTCGGGCGGCGAACCCAAGGAGTTCCAGCCCAGCCAGGTCGTGGTCATGGACGTGACCGGCGACGGCGCCGACGACGTGGTCCTGCTCTGCCACGACCGCGTGCTCGTCTACCCCCAGATGACCAAGGACGGCGCCAAGCGCTGAGCCGCATGCAGGATCTCGGCGCCTTCCATGATCCGCAGGCCCTGCGCAAGCTGCTGGAGCTCTCGCGCCATCTGGGCGAGTGCGCCGACCTCGACCAGGTCCTGAACACGGTCATCGATGCGCTGAGGGATTTCCTTCGCAGCGACCGCGCCACGGTCTTCGTGCACGATGCCAAGGGCTCGTCGCTCGTCACGCGCGTGGCGCACGGCTTGGGCACGAGCACGATCCGCATTCCAGATTCGAAGGGCATCGCCGGCGCCTGCGCGCAGTCCCGAGCGGTCGTGAACATCAAGGATGCCTATGAGGACGAGCGCTTCGATCGCTCGTTCGATGCCAAGTCCGGCTACCGCACGCGGACGATCCTCGCGGTGCCCCTGCTCGATGACGAGGGCGGGCTCGTGGGCGTGGCGCAGGTCCTCAACCGCGCCGAGGGCACCTTCACCGAGCAGGATGAACTCATCGCGCGATCGCTGGCTGCCCACGCCGCGGTCGCCGTGCGCCGCGCCACGCTGATCGAGGACCGCATCGAGCGCCTGCGGCTGCAGGAAGAGATCGACGTCGCGCGCTCGATCCAGCAGCAGGCGTTCCCGCAGGGTGTGCCCTCGATCGCCGGGTACGAACTCTTCGGTCGCAGCACGCCGAGCCAGGAGTGCGGCGGCGATGCGTTCGACCTGGTGCCGCTCGATGCGCTCGGCATCGCCGCGGTCGATGCCCCCGCTGATCGCGCGATGCTGCTCGTGGCCGATGCCACCGGCCACGGGGTCGGCCCTGCGCTGAGCTCGATGCAGACCCGCGGCATGATGCGGCTTGCCTTGCGCTTGGGGCAGCCACTCTCGCTTCTGGCGCAGCAGGTCAACCAGCAGCTGCTCGAGGACCTGCCCAGCGGTCGCTTCGTCACGGCGTGGTTCGGCCTGCTCGATGCGCGCGAGCACACCGTGCAATCCTTCAGCGCCGGCCAAGGCCCGCTTTTTGTCTACCGGCGCGCGACCGACGCGTTCGAGCCCGTCGACACCGATGCTCCGCCCATGGGCATCATGGACTTTGACGAGTCGATGTGCGCCACGCAGACGGTGCGCTTGGAGCCGGGCGATCTGCTGGTCGTCATCACCGACGGCTACTACGAGGCCCCCGAGGCCGGCGGCGGCGCCGGCCAGTTCGGCGAGGAGCGCGTGTTCGCGATCGTGCGCGCCATGCGCGCCGAGCCGCTCGAGGCGATCGTGGCCGAGCTCGACCGCGCGGTGCTCGCCTACCACGGCGCCGACTTCACCCCCGATGACCGGACGGCGATCCTGGTGCGGCGGTCTTGAGCGTTTGGTTCAGTTGCGACCCAACCGGTTGACTCGGCCAAGGCCAGCCCGGTAGCCTGACCGGCTTCCAGGAGTGCACATGACCAAGTCGATCATCGCCGGGGCGCTTGGCGCCATCAGTCTGTCCATGGCCGCTAGCGCGGATTTCACGGGGTTTACCACCGAACGCGTGGTGCTGAGCAATGGCAACATCCAGTACAAGGTGTATGCCACCTTCAACGACGTGGGTCTTGCGGCCGGCCAGTCGTGGGTGTTCCTCAATTGCTACAGCCACTCCACCCTCAGCGGCGCCATGAACGCCGTGCACCGGGACTTCTTCACCGCTGACGGTGAAGTCGGCACCTGGCAGGCCGGTTTCTCGGTCTCGGCCGCCGATCGCGATTTCGACAGCTGGGTCACCGTCAGCGGTCTGGCCACCAGCTCGGGCTGGGGCACCGCACTGGACCCCGGCTTCACCAACGGCGGTACCGTTCAAGACATCAACAACGGCGCTGGTTGGTACGACGCCACCCCCGGCACCGCGAACACCGTCACCGGTGGCCGCATGCTCTTGATCCAGATCGTCCGCACCGCTGCGAACGACTCGGTCTACAACGCCAACATGTCGATCACCTACAAGATCAGCGGCACCAGCATCCCGATCCAGCCTGGCGCGTCCCAGTACTCAATTGGTGGCAACCCCTGCGCTGGCGGTCCCGACTGCAACCAAAACGGCTGCAACGATGCCCGCGATATCGCCATCGGCACCAGCACCGACGTGAACTCCAACGGCGTTCCCGACGAGTGCGAAGTCGACTGCAACGGCAACACCATTCCTGACCTCTACGAGATCGGCCAGGGCCTGATCGCCGACTGCAACAACGACCAGATTCCCGATGACTGCCAAGGCGCCAAGCGAGTTGCCTTGACCAGCCCCGATCTTGGCTCCCCCTCCGGCGCCGAAGCCCGCATGGCTGTGTTCAGCGATCTGCTGCCAGCCGAATCCCCCGTCACCGTGACCGTGCGCGCCATTGGCGACCTGAGCTCGACCTCGGAGTACATCGATCCCTCGTTCAACGGCGTGCCCGGCGCGCGAATCTTCGCGCAGGGCGCCAATGACTGCCCTGCCACCCCCGATGTGGCCATCCTGTCGCTGCAGCCCGGGCAGTTCAACGACCTCATCGCTGAGACTGGCACGCTGATGATCCGGCTTGCTTGCCCCGTCAGCGTTGACGGCACCGAGTGCAAGGCCGGCAGCCTGACTGTGGAACTCGACTACACGGGCATCGACCCCGCCGGCGACTGCAACGGCAACGAGCGGCTCGATGTCTGCGAGATTGCCGACAGCACGTCGCCGGACTGCAACAGCAACCTCAAGCCTGACTCCTGCGACATCGCCAGCGGCTTCAGCTTGGACTGCAACACCAACGGGATCCCAGATTCCTGCGACATCGCCACCAGCACCAGCCAAGACTGCAACACCAACGGTGTGCCCGACTCCTGCGACGTGGCGGCCGGCACCAGCCCCGACATCGACAGCAACCTCAAGCCCGACGAGTGCCAGACCGTGCAGGTACCCGGCCAGGTCGCGACCATGCAGGGCGCGATCGATGCCGCACCGGCCAATGAAATGCGCATCGTGCTGGTCGCCCCCGGCACCTACGCTGGCCCCATCACGCTGCGCGGCAAGCCCATCCGCTTGGTCAGCACTGGCGGTGCCGCGGCCACCACGATCACGGGAACCGGCGGTGCCAACGAATCCGTCATCCGCGCGGTCAATAACGAATCCGCGATCAGCCTCATCAAGGGCTTCACCATCAAGGGTGGCCTGACGGGCAGCCCCCTGCCCGGCAGCCCGTCGGTGTTCGCCGGTGGCGGCGTGCTGATGGCCTTCTGCGCGACCTCGATGGCTGACTGCATCCTCGAAGCCAACGGCTCGCCCTTCGGTGCCGGCGCCTATCTGCGCTCGCACACCGGGGCCGTGACCAACTGCACCTTCCGCAACAATGTGTCGCAGGCGTATGGCGGCGGCATGCAGCTCTTTGCGTCGACCACCGTGGTCACGGGCTGCAGCTTCACCGGCAACACGGCCGTCACGGCCGGCGGCGGCATGCACATGGTCAACAGCCAGCCGAACTTGGTGAACTGCTCGTTCGGTGGCAACACGTGCAACGAGCAAGGTGGCGGCCTCTCGTGGGATCCTGTCGACAACGGCTCGCTGCTCACCCTCACGGGCTGCACGATCTCGGGGAACACCGCCAGCACCATCGGTGGTGGCATCTACGTCTACCCCACGGGCATCGCCAGCGAGACGCAGCTGTTCTCCACCGTCGTGTGCGGCAATGCGATCCGCAACATCGTCGGTGCGTACCAAGCCGACTCGGCCAGCCAAGTCTGCGACTGCCGAGCTGACCTCAGCGGCGACGGCGTCGTCAACGGCATCGACCTCGCGTTCGTCCTGAGCAACTGGGGCAGCGCAGGTGGCGCGACTGACATCACCGGCGACGGCACCGTCAACGGCGCCGACCTCGGCATCATCCTCGCCGCCTGGGGCAATTGCCCGAGCAACTGAGGCACCGCGCACCTTGCTCGGCGCCGGCGTTCTACCGCACCGTCATGCGGTAGAGCGCACCATCGGCACCGGCCGCCCACAGCGTGCCGTCGGCTGTCCAGCACAGGTCAAACACCTGGGCTGCCAGCGGCGTCAGGGCCTCGCGCATCGAGTCCGTCTCCCACACGCGCACGGTGCCATCGTTCGATGCGCTGGCGAGCCGGCTGCCGTCGCCGATCCACGCCAACGCCGTGATCGGCGAGCGATGCCCTGAGCACCGATGCAGCACGCGCAGGGTCGCAGCATCCAACACGGCCACCTCGGCGCCCTGATCCATGCTACCGATGGCGATCAGGGTGCCATCCGGCGAGCGTGCGCCCCGCATGGGATGCTCGATCTGGAAGGGCGCCGGCGACTCCGCACCGCTCGCCAGGTCAAGCACCGTCGTCGGAGCATCCGCTCCGCGGAACACGATCGCCCGACCATGCGATGCATCGACCAGGGCCGCGCGCGAGCCACGACTGCATCCCCGGGTCTCGTGGACAGGCTTCGGTTGACCGCTGCGCAGGATCCACTGCACGCCATCGGACCAGAGCACCGCGGTCCAGCCATCCTGGATCGCCAGGTCCAGCACGCGAGCTCCATCGTCACGCGCCTCGAGCGCGACGCGCGAGCCATCAGGCTCGATCCAGTGGACACTGGCACCATGGGCCACGCAGAGCCTGCCATCTCCCGCTCGCGCCAAAACCTGCCCAGTGAGCGTCGAACCCTCATCGCTCCGTTCACCGGCAGCAGGCCCGTGCCTGGCGCCACCACTGAGCCAGGTCCCCGCAGCGATCAGATCACCGGTGGCCGTCTGTGCGACCACAGCACCCGACACGGTGGACGCAAGCACCCGATCCCTGCCGATCGCCACCACACTGCGCACGGCCATCTGATCGATCAACCGTCGGGAGACGCCGAGCTGCCCATCCATGGGAAACCTCTGCACGACTGCACGCAAGCAACCGGTCGCGATGCTCCCTCCGGCAGGATCGGGCGCGATCGACCACACCTGCGAAAACGCACCCGCGATGTGCGCCTCCACCGAACCATCCGCGACCCGCAAGCGCTCGATGACTTCGGTCCATCCACCCACAAGCAGACTGCGCCCATCCGGCGTGAAGCACGGCGCACGGGCACCGTTGCGGCCGCTGGTGCTGGCCCAGCGAATCGCACCGTCACCCGCCGACAGCACGGCGACCGTCTGGCCGCCCACCGCCGCCACCATCGCTCCGTCAGGCGAGAAGCACGTGCCGATGACCTCGGGCGCCCCGGGCACGCGCACGGTCCAACGCACGCTGCCCCGTCGGTCCATCACGCTCACGTGCCCCGCCATGTCCCCAAGCGCCACGAGCGCGCCATCGGGCGAGATCGACAGCTCACGTGCCACGGCGGGAAGCTTGGGCGACAGTCGCGCTGACTCAGCCAGCGTGATGCCATCCAGCTCCTGCACGTACTCCTCGCGCAGCACGAACACGCTGCGCCGATCCGGCAGCGGCGCCAGGTCGTGCGCGCCATCGATCGCAAGCCGGGCACGCTCCGCACCCGAGGCGTCGTACGAGACGATGGCCGTCGTGCGCAGCACCCCCACGGCGCCGCCATCGGCCGAGCCGGCCACGCGCCATGCCATCCCATCGGGTGTGGATGTGGCCCATCGCTGGCGACCGGTCGATGGATCGATGCACTGGAAGCCCGCGCTGCATGCCGCCAGCACGCGGCCATCCCCGGTCCAGTCGACGCCATAGACCTGCCCTAGTGCAGGGGACGACCACGTCGATTGATCGCAGCGCGCCGCAAGATGCCGCCACTCCCAGCCGCGGCGCGCTGGATCGGCGCTCATGAGCATGTCATGCGCAGCACTGGCATCGGCGCGTTCCAGCATGCCCCATGCTGCCCAGATCGCATTGGCGTAGGCCGAACGACTTGCGCCCTCAAGTGCCAGCGACGTCAGCACAAGCGCCGTGATGCCGAACCCCGCCACGGTGGCTGCTGTCGCCACCAGCACGCGATGCCGACGCATGAAGCGCAGCCCCGCACGCCATGAGGAATCAGGCCGCGCGTGCGTGGCTTGGCCAGCCAGCAGCCGGCGCACATCGTCGCCGAACTCACGTGCGCTCGCGTAACGCTCGACGGGATCCGTGGCCAGGGCCTTGGCGACGACCTCATCGATCCCGGTGGGCATCGTGCGCAGGAAGGCCGCTCCACGCGCCTCGGCTGCAGCACTCACCCGCACAGGTCGGTCGTGCAGCAGCCGATCTACATGCTCGGCGAGCCCCCTGCCTTCGACGGCAAACGGCGGCTGGCCGCAGAGCACATCGTGCAGCAGTGCACCGAGCCCCCAGACATCGCTGCGCGTGTCCACGGCTGCGCCGCGCGCCTGCTCGGGGCTCATGTAGGCAAGCGTGCCCATCGGCGCGTCGGTTGCCGCCGTCACCGATGGATTCGTCACCGCGGCGATCCCGAAATCGATCACGCGCGGAACACCATCCTCGCCCACGATGACGTTGGCCGGCTTGAGATCGCGGTGGATGACCCCTGCGCGGTGCGCATGATCGATGGCCTCGGCCACCATCGCCACCAGCTCGATGCGCGCGCGGGCATCAAGACCCGCACGATCGGCCCATCGCGTGAGCGGCAGCGCACCATCCACCAATTCCATCACGATGTACGGGGACTCGTGCTCGGCGTCGACCGACAGGCGTTCGGCGCCGGCCGCATAGACCCGGGCGATGCTCGGGTGCTCAAGCCGCGCCAGCGCTTCGGCCTCCACGCGAAGGCGCCGCCGCGCCGACTGGCCCAGCCGCTCGCGGCGCACGATCTTCAACGCCACACGGCGACGCGGGAAATCCTGCACGGCGGCGTAGACCGCGCTCATGCCGCCGTAGCCGATTAAGCGCTCCACGGTGCACCCGGCCACGAACGCGCCGACGAGGCTGCTGGGGATCGAGCCCGTGGGTTCATCCATGCCCATGAACCCGGTCCGGCCATGGTGCTGGAGCAGGCTCTCGACTTCATCCACGATGTCCGGCTGGTCGCTGCGCAGTCGCTCAAGCCACGCGCGGCGGCTCAGGGCGTCGCGACCCACCACATGCGCGAACGCATCCTGGATCCGATCCCCCCGCGGCTGAGCCTGGTCGCCGAACGTGCCCACCGACTCAACCGCCTCGTTCGATCCAGCGACGCAACCACGCGCGGGCGAAGGCCAGGTCCTTCTCGACCGTGCTCAGGCTCACGCCGACGATCTCGCTGATGAGGGCGACATCGCAGGACTCCATGTAGCGCAGGCGAGAGACCTCGGCCGCACGTGGATACTCACGCGAGAGAGCAGCCAGCGCACCCGCCAGGTTCAGGCGCTCTTCGCTGCTTGCCGGCTGCCCGGCGCGGTCGTGCAGCGTGCGTGCCACGAAGGTCAGCGGCACGGGTGCCTCGCCGCCGCCGCGCTTGAGCGCCTTGCGCAGACGTGCCAAGTCGATCAGTTGCTGACGGACCGCGTGGCTGACTGCACCGAAAAAGTGCTTGCGGCTGTCCCAGCGGATCGGCGGCGATCGACCAATGCGGATGAACACCTCGCTCACCAAGCCCGTGGGGTGCAGGTCGCCCAAGGCCGCTTGCGCCGCCGTCTCTCCGCGCAACGCCGTGGCCGCGATCTCACGCACCTTTGGATAGACGAACGACCAAGCTCGTGCTGCCGCGGCATCGTTCCCGGCCAAAGACTCGTTCAGGAGCTGCGTGAGGGGCGCGTCCATCGACGGATGATGGTAAGGATCCTGACGTCCTACCGCCGGATGCTCCATAATTTTTCCGAATACCAGAGTTTTTGGTACGGGTCAGTGCGCCGATGACGCTTGATCCGGGGCAGGAGGTTCGCTGCCAATTGACTGGGCCGGCAAGCGAGCTGGGAGCAAAGTTCACTTCGCCCGCAACCTGAGCACGCCGTCGGCATCGCCGGCATCGAGCGCGGCCAGGAACGGCTGCGCCATGCGCTCTGCAGCCGCCGTGCCAGCAGCGCGCGACCATGCCTCTCGCGCCGTCGAACCCTGCCCTGCAGCGAACGCGGCGACCGCCGCTTCGACCGCCGCGCGCTCCGACTCAGGCAGCCCCGGCACCGATGTCCACAGCTCGACCGGCACCGACTGGCCAACCACGACCACGCGACCTAGCCGCAGCATGCCGGTCAGGCCCGTCGAGCGCGCACCCTCGGCGATCGTGGAGTCCATCAGCACACCGGTCCCGAACTGCTTGTTGGCACTCTCGAGCCGAGCCGCCAGGTTCACCACATCACCGATCGCGGTGTAGTCGTTGAGCCGCGGTGGCGCTCCGCAGTCGCCCACGATCGCCTTGCCCATCGACAGTCCGATGCGCAGCGACAGGCCCTCCATCCCGGGCTGACGACAGATCTCCGCCATGCGTTCCTGGCAGCGCACCGCCGCGCGGGCAGCTCGCTCCGCCTGATCCGGCTGCGGCTCGAAGGCGCTCCAGAACGCCATGAGACCATCGCCAAGGAACTTGTTCACGTAGCCACCCGTGGCGATGACCTCGTCGGTCATGGCACCCATGACTTGGTTCAGGGTGGAGACCGCACCCGCACCACCAAGGCGCTCGGCCATCGTGGTGAACCCCGCAAGGTCGCAGAACATCACGGCGATCACGCGCTCTTCGCCGCCCATGCTCAGCGAACCGGGGTCCTTCGTCAGTCGCTCGACGAGCTCCGGCGACACGCGTGCACCGAACTGGCGCTGGATCCTGGCGCGGTCGCGCGAGTGCAGGAAGGCGCTCACGACCGTACCGCTGATCCACGCACCGACCGGTGCGCTCACTGGAACGACCAGCGGGATGATCGCGTGAGCCTCGTCAAACGCCACGATGCCCGCCCCCCACAGCCACACCCCTGCCATCGCGAGCACTGATGCCGCGGCCACAAGCGCACCGGTGCTCGCGACGAGCAACGCGGCGATCAGGGCCAGCACGAGCCCCACTGCCAAGCCGGACCAATCAGGCAACGCCATGCGCGAGCGGCCCTGCAGCATCATGTCAGCGACCACGGCATGGGTGAACACGCCCGGTGTCCGGGCGCCGTAGATCGTGGGCAGCACGTCTGCGAGCTGACCCGTGGCGTTCCAGCCCACGAACACGAGCTTGTCCTTGAGTTGCGGCCCCACCTCGGCGCGGATGCGCTCGAGCCCAGCCGTAGCCTGAGCGCGCTCAGGCAGCAGCGCGGCGATCTCGCGCAACCGTGCATCGGGCTCGTCGGCGAGCATGAACTCTTCCTCGATGGCCGCGGCGAACGCCACGAGGTCAGCTTCTGTCGAGAGTGCGACACCCGCACCCGCAAGTTCGCGCAGACGCGCATCGATCCGATCACGCGCCTGCCTGATGCGTGCCGCCTCGGCGAAACCCGCCAGGCTCAGCTGCACGCAGCCATCACCTTCGTTCCCGCCCGCCAGGACCGCCGCCCCAGTGAACGTGGTCGTGGGCCAGTCGATGCGCAGCAAGCCGCGCTCCAGAGGCAGTGTCCGATCGTCGATGACCAGCGCATCGTCCCGGATCTGCATGCGCCCCGGCGGCAAGCCGAGCACGATCGCAGCACCCGTCAGGCCCAGCGAGAGCATGTGACCACCCTGCGCCTCGAAGCGCACTTGCGCGCGACGCTTCATCTCGTCGGCATCGGTCTGGCCTGCCGTGACTGACCCGCAGTACCGACCGGCCTCTGCCAACGCGAGCAGCGGCGGCCGGTCCGTGAATGAACCGCGGCCATTGGCGCTCGTGCGATCTTTGAGGACCAGCAGTTCCCACGCCGCGCGTTCGGCGAGCGCCGCCGCCATGCCTTGGCGCACCGCAGGGTCCACACGCCCCTGCGCGAAAGCATCCGTCACGGATTGGGCGCGCTCAGGCACGATCATCGCCAGGAACTCTTCCGGCGTCGTCGTGGGTGCGATGGGCCGAGACCCGAGCACGGCTCCAAGCGCGGCCCACGTCACCGCCCGCATCGATGCTTCAGGGCTCTGTATCCCCGCCTTGAGCAGTGATGCATCCAGGCCCTTAGGTCCATCGCCGACTTCCGCCACGAACGGCGATGCATCCGGTGCAGCGGCCACGCGCCTCAAGAGCGCCAACGAGGCTTGCGGATCGCGTGCCCATCGCGCCGCGGTATCCTCGGCCGCGCCGCCGATCTCGGCCGCGAGCACGAACTGCGTGCCTGCAACGCGCGCTTGCTCGATCACCGCCGCCAGCTGTGCATCGCCATCCGTACCCCGCTCAGGATTGCTCTGGAAGACATCGAGGGCGATGACCTTCGGGCCGCACAGCACGATCTCGCGGAACGCCGCCGCCATCTCGCCGCGCGTCCACGGCCAGCGCGCGTAATCGTTGGCCTTGTCATCGATGGCCACCAGCGCGATGCGGTCACTCATGGGCTCGGCGGTCGACCGCGCATTGCGGTAACGCCAGTCGTTCGTCTGGTCTTCGAGCGTCGAGAAGACGCCAAGCGCACCCAGCCCCACCACCACGGCGGCGCCAGCGGCGGCGGCAAGAAACGTCACTCTCGAGAAGGCCATGCGCGCATTGTGACAAGCCGCGTGCGTGCCGTCACCGGCTCAGTCAGGGCTGGTCGTCACCGGGGGGCACCGCGGCGGTGGCTGCATCATTGGCGAGCTGCTGCGCCTGAGCTGCTGCGGCGACGGCCTCTTCGGCTGCGGCCGCTGCCGAGCCAGCGTTGGCGAGCGCTTGCGCGATGCCAAGCTGGATGTTGTCGATCGCAATCCGGGTCGCCCACGTCTGCGCATAGGCCTGGAGCTGCGTGTACTGGGCGGATGCCGCTTCAAGGCTCTCGATGGCGTCCTGGATCTGTCCAGCGAGCACCTCGAGCGCGTTGTTGGGCTGCAGCACGTCGCCACCCGCGAGGCCGTAGTCGCCCACGGCGTCGATCGCTTCGGCTTGGGCAGCCTGCGCATCCGCGAGCGCCGTCGTGGCCTGGTCGATCGACACTGCAGCCGAGCCAAGCGCACCATCACCATCGGGATCGTCCTGGGTCGGCGCACTGCCCGCAGCGGCGAGCGCCGCAGCGGCGTCGGCCTCGTAGGCAGCAAGTCCTTCCGGGGTGTTCAAGGCGGTGAGCACCTGGCCACCAGCGTTGGCTGCTGCAAGCGCCGCGGCGTTCGCATCGACGGCGGCTTGGGTGGCGCCTGCAGCGGCCACTCCGGCATCGGCCGCGAAGCCGGCCGTCTGCAGCGACTCCTGGTACGCCGCTTCCCACTGGCGCTGCGCCGCAAGATCGAGCACCGTCTCGTAGCTCGCCTGCGCCTGGTCGCGGTTGAAGACCGCCGTATCACGGAAGCCCTCCGCGGCGATGCGGCTCACATCCGCCGCGGCCACGTTGTCCTGCCAGGAGATGTAGTTGCTGGCCACCTGCACGGCGAGCTGGTGGTTCGAGAAAAGCGTGCCGATCGCACCCTGCGCCTGCACGGCTGCCGTGCGCGAGGCGACGGCGTTGGAGCGCGACAGCACCATGGCATCGATGGCTCGATCGAGCTGCACGAAGGCTTCCTGAGCCTGGCTGCTCTCAGCAACCAAGTCCCCCGCAGCCGCCAGCAAGAGCTGCATCTGCGCATCGGCATCGATCGCCTGCTGCTGCAGCTCGATCGCTCGGCCGATCGCCAGACGCTCTGCATAGGACTGCGACGTCGCCAACTGCTCCTCGGCCTGCGCCAGGAACTCGGCCGACTGCGCGGCACGCTCGGCGATGGCGGCCAACTCGATCAGCGTCTCACCCAGCGTCGAGTTGATCTCGGCCGAGGGGGTGTTCGCATAGAGCGCCTGCACGGCAGCAAGTGCGGCCTGCGCGATCTGCTGGTACTGGCCAATCGACACATCACCGGCGGCCATTTCGGGCACCAGCGATTCCAGCAATGCCAAGGCGCCAGCGAAGCTGCCCTCGGCCGCCTGCGCCGCCGCGAACGCAGCCTCGGCATCGGTACGCCCCTGCCCGACCAGTTCGCCCAGCTCGACCAAGCGCGCAGCACGATCACCGAACAGATCAGTCGAGGACTCGACCGCTGCAACAAGCGCCGTCAACTGCTCCTCGGTCAGGTCATCCTGGAAGCCGACGAACGCGGCGTCGCGATCGGCCAGCATGTCGGCGCGCGAAGCAATGACCTCGGTCGACACCGTCTCGCCCTCGGCCGCGCCATCAACCGCGCGATCGCGAGCTTCCTCAAGGACGGCCATCGCCGCCTCGGACTGCTCGACCGTCTCGAACTCCGCCGAGCACTGGTCGAACCGCTGGCTCACGCCCGCAAGTTCAAGCTGCACGAGCAGCGACTGCTCCAGCGCGATGTAGTACTGCTGCCGACTGCTCGACGCATCGCCGCGCCCCGACTGCGTGGCGCTGGCATTCTGCTGCGCCTGCAGCGAATCCGGGCTGTTGCCGACCGTGCCGGTCTGCTGCTGGGTGAGGGTCTGCTCGCGCTCGGCCTCGGTCTGGCCACCACCCAGGGGCGGCGGGCCGATCGCCGTGAGCAGCGCGTGCTTGACCGGGTTCTGCATGGCCAGGCTCGATCGAGCCTGCCCCGACAGGAAGTAGGTCATGTTGCCAAGCGCATAGCGCAGCTCGATCGCGCGCATGGCATTGGTACGCGCGCCAGAGATCTCGGCTCCCTTGAGCGCACCGTAGTTCAAGGCAAACCCCGTACCACGCACGGCGAGCACGCTCGAGGGCGTCGCCACCTTGAAGTCCGCACCCAGGCCCGTGTTCTCCACCTTGAAGTCAGCACGGCCGCTCTTCAATCCCGCGAGCGTGCGCAGCTGGTCGCCATCCTTCACGCTCATGGGAATGGAGAAGACCGACCCCGAGTCGATCAGCACCGTGGCATTCAGCCCGACCCGCAGCGTGGTGCGGCTTCCATTCAGGCCCGTGCGCACTTCGCCGCCGACCGGCAGGCGATCGTCAACCTTGGCATCCTGCCACGGCACATCGGCGTTGGCGCGCCACTTGACCTTGCCTTTGACATCGATGAAGAGCGCGTAGACCTCGCCATCGGGCGCGGCCTGCGCGGCAGCCTTGACATGCTCGGGTGCTTCGTCGGCATGCGCGGCGCAGGCCATGCCCAACGCCAGCATCGGGATCGCAACGAGGGTAAGGATCCGCATGGCAACTCTCCTAGCCGCCACGCGCGGGCGTGGGCGGCAACGGCATCGTGGTGTCGGGCCCGGCCTCTTGCTTGGTCGGGTCCGCAAACCGTGGACGCTGTGAGAGTAGGTTCTGGTCCAGCCGATTCAAGAAATCCCTGAACTCAGGGCCCGAAAGGGACTGATAGTCGGTCCGGGTCGGCATGATTCCACGCGATTCCAGTTCGCGCAGGCAGTACCGACCGCTTTGGCCGAAGACCCTCATGGTCAAGCCGCCCTCGATCCCCCCCAGCCGGCATCCGGCCATGGCGATGTCACCCGACGAGGCGCTGTCGTTGGCGGGCTTGTCCCAGTCCTTGGGGACCCACCCCTTCTGGCGGGCCAGGAGTACACGCTCCTCGTAGTCCCGCGCCGGGTCAACCCCGTTCGCGACCAGCAGCAGCGCATGCAGCATGTCGTTGTTCGTGACGGCGCTCATGGACTCGACCTTCTCCATGAACTCGATGTCCTGATCGGCGCCCGGGAACTGGTCAACCGCGCTCGACTCGGCCGCCTGGCGGCTCACGCAACCGGTCATGGCCACAAGGCCAAGCACAAGCACAAGGCCCGCGCGCGCCGACCAAGCCAGGCGATCGATGCGCTCAGAACGCATAGGTCACGCCTCCATAGATGAACTGACGCAGGTCTTCCTGGTTGTCCGGGAAGATCTCCTCATTGGGGAAGAACGCGCCGTAGAGGACCTGCAGGTTCACGTCGCTCAGGATCCGCCAGTCGATCGATGCGTCGAGTTCCCAGCCGACCCAGCTCGAGCCGCCCTTGTCGACGAACGCTGTGATGGGCGCCTCCGAATCGAGCCGCATGTAGGTGAAGCCCGTCACGCCAAGGCGCATGTCGCGGAACGCGCGCCACTGACTCAGCCAGTTGCCGCTCAAGCCCAGGCTGTTGGTCCACAGGTTGGCCGGCGAGGGCGCGAACACGTAGCCCGTATAGAGGAAGCCGTTGCTGTTGAACTCCTTGTCGACTTGGCCCGGCTGCGGGCCGCCGAAGGTGTTGCCCGAGTCGAGTCGGCCGGCATCGCCCGAGCCGAGGATCGCCTGAAGGTCGAACCGGGTCTGCGCGCGGTCGTCGAACCCGCGCTGCAGGCCGACCACGCCAGCCCAAGCACTGATGTCATCCTCGACCTGCGGCAGTACCGCCCCGCTTGGACTGATGGAACTGCTGAGCGTGGTGCCGGTCTCGTACACGCCCTCAGCGCGCCACTGCCAGTTGCGGCCGAGCGAGCCCGTCGCACCAAGCCCGTAGTACTGGCTTTCGTAGTCGAACTCCGTCGGGTATCCGCCGCCACCGGGCGCAAATCCCTCGAGCAAGTCGTCGGTCTGGCCCGCGTTGCCATCCTGCTGCAGCAGCGCGAAGCAGTACGGCACCAGGTCCTGGCCCCGGCGCCACTCGGCCTTGAGCCCGTAGTACGCGCGATCGGTATCGGTGTCGTAGCCGGGGCGCGACGTGTCGTAGTCGATCGTGTCGTTCCCGCTGGTCACGCCGGCAAGACCCTGGATGTTCACCTGGCCGATGTTCCAGTCGAACGTGCCTGCGTACATGTAGGTCGAGAGCGTAAGCCCCTGCCCCCACACGATGTACTGGCGACCGCCGCGCAGCTTCAGGTCAAGATCGCTGCGCTTGCCGCCGCCGTTGACCATGGCCCCGCCCAGATCGAGCTCGTACCAGTAAAGCTCGCCGATCGGCACAGTCCAGCCGTCTTCGTTGGGCGGCGCGGGCACGTTGTTCGAGTCCCATTCGTTGTACCAGAGCCGGATGCGGCCATAGAACCGATGCACGCCATCGAGCTCGGCGCGCGCGTACCAGCGCGAGTCGTACTGCTGGAGCTGCGACGTGTTGCCGAACGCGTCATCGATGTAGTTGAACCCGAACCGGAACGAGCCACCCACGTCCAGCAGCACGCGCTCGGAGATCGGCGTACCGGCCAGGAACTCCTGGCGCTGGATCGCGTCCTGCTGGTTGAACAGCTCGACGAGCGCCTGCGTTGGCTCGGGGCGTGCCGCAGGTGGCAATTGCGCGTATGCCGCCGTGGCGACGACGGCACTCAGTGAAGCAGGCGCGAGCATGGTGATTCGGGCGGTCATCGAGCGATCCGTCCACAAGGATCGGGCAATCGGACCACCCACTTCCGCTTTTGTCTACTCTTCCGCTTATGAGCCTCCGGATCCTGCCGCTCGGCGTGGGCAGCGCCTTCTCGAGCCGGTACTACGGCACCTCCTGCGTGATCCAGGGGCCGGGCGGGCACATCCTGCTGGATTGCCCCGACCCGATCCGCAAGGTGATCCGGGAGGCGACCGAACGCAGCGGATGGAGCGTGCGCGCGGAAGACCTGAGCGAGGTCATCCTCACCCATTTGCACGGCGACCACAGCAATGGTCTCGAGGCGCTCGGATTCCTGCACTGGCTTCAGCGCCAGCAGCACGGCACGCCCCTACCGCGGGTCCACTGCGGCAAGGAGGTCGCCGATCGGCTCTGGCCCAAGCTCGCACCCGCCATGGACCAGGATGGCCGTGGCGGCATCGGCGACTACCTCGACATCTGCCCGCTGCCCGATTCGGGCCAGCGCATCGTCGCCGGCGTCACGATCGAGTGGCGGCGCACCACGCACATGATCCCGACGTGGGCGTTCCGCTTCCGCGTCAAGGGTGCCAGCTTTGGTTGGTCGAGCGACACCGGCTTCGATCGCACGCTGATCGACTGGCTGGCCGAATGCGACGCCTTCGCGCACGAGACCACACCGCCGCCCTACCACACGCCGCTCGCGGAGCTCAATGCACTGCCCGACGACATTCGCCGCAAGATGGTGCTCATGCACCTGACCGACACGTTCGACCCATCGATGACCGACATCCGCGTGATGCAGGAAGGCGTGGCGATGGAGATCAGCGGCGGCAGGCTCGAGTTCATGCCCAGCCTGAACGGATGAGCGCAGCAGCGGCGCGTACTCGCGCGCGCCGTGCCTCATCAGTCAGTCACGGATCGAATCCCGCGAACGCTCAGCGGCGATCGGCCATCGGCACGTACGGCACGCCGTGGGGCCCGATGTAGTCGGCCATCGGGCGAATCAGCCGATTGCCCTTGAGCTGCTCGATGCAGTGGCCGCACCAGCCGCTGTTGCGGCTCAGCGCGAACATGCAGGTGAACAGATCCAGGTCGAGGCCAAGCGAGTAGTAGGTCGTGGCGCTGTAGAAGTCGACATTGGGGAAGATTCCCTTCGCGGCGACAGCCTGGTCCATGATCTCCTCGATGCGACGGCTCATCTCGTACAGGTTCAGGTTGCCGGTATCGGCAGCGACCTGCTTGGCGAAGGTCTTCAGGTAGGTCGCGCGCGGGTCGTACGCCTTGTACACGCGGTGGCCGAAGCCCATGATGAGTTCCTTGCGCTCGAGCTTGCCGGCCATGTAGGCATCGACCTTGTCGATGGTGCCGATCTCGTTGAGCATGTGCATCACTTCCTCGTTGGCGCCGCCGTGGAGCGGGCCCTTGAGGGTGCCGACCGCGGTGGTGATCGCGCTGTACATGTCGCTCAGCGTGGCGATCGTGACGCGCGCCGCGAAGGTGCTGGCGTTCAGGCCGTGATCCGCGTGAAGGATCAGGCAGACATCGAGCGCCTTGGCCATGGCGTCGGTCGGCAGCTCGCCGTTGAGCATGAGCAGGAAGTTCTGCGCGACGGTCAGGTCAGGCTGCGGATCGACGAAAGGCTTGCCCTTGCGGTGGCGATCGAAGCGCGCGATGAGCGCGGGGGTCTTCGCCACGATGCGCAGCGCCTTGCGGCGGTTGGCCTCGGGCGTATTGACGTCGGCCTCGTGGTCGAACATGGACAGCGCACTGATCATCGTGCGCAGTGCATGCATGGGCGGCGTCGAGCGCGGGAACTGGCGGATCAGCGCGTCCATCTCGGCCGGCAGCATGTATTCCGCGCGCAGCTCGGTGCAGAACGCGTCGAGCTCGGCCTTGGTCGGCAGCTTCAGGTTCCACAGCAGGTAGACCGTCTCCTCGAAGGTGCTGTTGCGCGCCAGCGAGTCGATGTCGATGCCCACGTACTCCAGCACGCCCTTGCCCCCGTCGATGAACGACATCTGCGTCTCGGCGGCGACGGTGTTGGCGAGGCCCTTGTCGAAGGTGGGTGCGGTGGCGGTGGCCATGGTTCGGTCTCCCAATGCGGTTCGGTGATGCGAGTCCCGGACTATAGTGCGCCCGGGTCCCGATTCGCCCCGCAAGCGGGCCCATCCTCATGATTCCGCTCGGCACTGACCGCCCTTCTGCCGTCGTCCCGCGCGTGACCGTCGGGATCCTGGCCATCAACACGTTGGTGTGGATCGCGTGCATCCGCTCGCCCTGGGCCGATGGGATTTATCGCTCCCTTGCGCTGTCGGGGTTCGACCCGCACTGGTGGCAGTACGCGACCTACCAGTTCGTGCACGATCGCGGCAGCATCTGGCATCTTCTGGGCAACGCGATCTTCTTCTGGGCGTTTGGCTCGGCGCTCGAGCGCCGCTTCGGGTCCCTGCTCTTCGCGGCGGTCTATCTGGCGCTGGGCACCGCGGTCGGCGCGCTCTACCCCATGGTTTCGGGGCCGTTCGGCATGCTGGTCGGCGCGAGCGGCACGGTCTGCGCATGTGCTGCGGCGTTCGCCGTCTTCTACCCGCGTGCCCGGGTGCTCTTGCTGTTCTGGGGTTTCTGGCGGGTTCCTGCCCTGTGGTTCGTGGCGATCTTCGCGGCACTCGACTTCATCGGCTTCACGCGCGGGCGCGGCGACGGCGTGGCCTACGAGGCCCATCTCCTCGGCTTCGCGCTCGGCGGGCTCTCGGCTTTCATCATCCTCTGGCTGAAGGTGCTGCCTCGCGATGACTTCGATCTCTTCTTCATCCTCCGGCAGTGGAAGCGGCGTGCCGAGATGCGCGCTGCACTCGCGGATCGGCCGGGCGGAGCGTTCGAGAGCGCCAGCCGCGACACGGCCGAGCGATTCGCAGCGACCGCCAAGCCCACCGATGACCGCATCCCGCACGCACGGGCCGCCGTAGGTGCCGCGATGCGTGCCGGCGACTGGGCCAAGGTCGTCGAGGGCGTGCAGGCGCTCACGGCACTCACGCCGCAGTGGTCGCTTGCCGAACCCGCGCAGCTGCAGCTGGCGAACGGCCTGCATGAGCATGGACACCATGCGCTCGCTGCCGATGCCTACGCGAACCTCCTGCGCGTCCACCCCAAGTCCGCACAGCGCGAGGCCGTGCAGCTCATGCTTGCCACGATCTGCGTGCGTTACCTGCGCGACCTTGACCGTGCGCGCGCCACGATCGCCCTGCTGCGCGCGAACCCGCTCTCGGTACCAGCAGCCGAGGTGCTGGCGCAGCTCGAACGGGAACTCGCGTGATGGCGGGCTGCAAGGTCAAGATCTGCGGGGTCCGCGATGCCGCCACGGCGCTGGCCGCCGCGCGCGCGGGCGCCGACTTCGTGGGCGTGATCTTTGCGGCGGCGAGCCCGCGAACCGTCGACGAGGCCGTGGCGCGGTCGATCGTCGCTGCGCTCGAATCGGGAGCGCCCGAGTGCACACCGGTAGCGCTCTTCGTCGACCAGCCGCGTCATCCTGCGCTCGGCTGGTGGCCTGGCATCGTGCAGCTGCACGGCAGCGAACGGCTCGACGAGGTGCGCTCGCTCACCGATCGCGGCGTGCGCACGTGGAAGGCGATTCCCTGGGATGAGGAGCGCGTGCGGCTCTGGTCAGGCGCCACTGAACCCGAGGCGATCGTCGTCGACGGCCCCAAGGCAGGCAGCGGCATCAGCTTTGACCACGAAGCGCTCGCGCTGATGCGCGGTCTCATCGCACCGCACTTGGTGCTCGCGGGCGGACTCACCCCCGCCACCGTGGGCGGCGCGATCCGCACCGTGCGACCATGGTGCGTCGATGTCTCCAGCGGCGTCGAGCGCGAGCGCGGCGTGAAGGACATCCACCTGATCGAGGCGTTCATCGCGGCCGCGCGACAGGCTGCCCGACCCTAGACTGCGCCCCCGCACGGCCAACCCGTGCCGCGCCAACGGCGGCGCGACCCATCCCGGAGACACGACGCATGGCGCTTCCCCAGCTGAACGACGAGCAGGTCCGCACGATGTCCCGCGAGGAGAAGGACCGCTGGTGGCTGGAGAACGTCTTCCGCGGCAACATGCCGCAGCTCACGCTGCGGGCGGCCCTGACGGGTTTCCTGCTCGGTGGCGTGCTGAGCGCGACCAACCTCTATGTCGGTGCAAAGACCGGCTGGACCCTCGGCGTGGGCGTGACGAGCGTCATCCTGAGCTTCGTGATCTTCCGCACCTTCGCGCGCATCGGCTTCAAGGACCTGACGATCCTCGAGAACAACGCCGTGCAGTCGATCGCGACGGCGGCCGGCTACATGACCGGCCCGCTCATCAGCGCGCTGATGGCCTACATGTTCATCGAGAACAAGGCCATGCCCGCCTTCCAGATGATGGTCTGGAACATCCTGGCGAGCATCCTCGGCGTGCTCGTCGCGTTCCCCATGAAGCGGCGCTTCATCAACGATGAGCAGCAGCCCTTCCCCGAAGGCCGCGCCGCAGCGGTCGTGATGGACTCGCTCTATCCCGATGCGCCCGCCGGCGGCACGAAGAACATGGTCGATGGCATGCCCGTGGCCCGGCCGGCGAGCGCCGCCGACAGCGAGGGCACGCGCGCCGGCATGTTCAAGGCCAAGGCCCTCGCGATCGCCGCGGGCCTCGCAGCCCTGATCCACTCCATGGTTGCCACGGGCATCATGGGCCTGCTGCAGATCAAGTCCGGCATCGCCCGCCACATGGGCGAGGTCTGGCACCTGCCCGAGCACCTCACCACGACCTTCTTCGCATGGATGGCCGCGCGCGGCAGCGACATCATGCCGCGGCTGGGCGGCATCCCCGCCGAGCAGCTGGGCCTGCGGCTTGGGCTTGAACTCACGATGTTCGGCGCGGGCGGCCTGATGGGCATGCGCCTGACCAACAGCCTGATGGTCGGCATGGCGCTGGGCTTTGGTGTGCTCGCCCCCGTGATGATCGGCGCAGGCGAGATCAACCCCAAGAACTACAAGGCGATCGTCGATGCCGCCGGTGCGTTCGACCCGTCGAAGGCGATCTACGACGAGCGCCACATCATGAACAACTGGACGCTCTGGCTGGGCGTCTCCATGATGGTCACCGCCAGCATGGTCGGGCTCTTCGCCAAGCCGAAGATGCTCATCAGCGCGTTCACCGGCATGTTCTCCAAGCGCGCTGCCGGCAACGACTGCCTGCGCGAGGTCGAGTTCCCACTGTGGATCACGCTCGTCGGCGTGCCGGTCATGGTCGGCATCACCGTGTGGATGAACTGGGCGTGGTTCGATGTCGATCCGTGGCTGGGCCTCCTCTCGATCCCGCTCATCATCATCCTTACGCTGATCGCGGCCAACGCCACGGCGCTCACGAGCATCACGCCCACGGGCTCGCTCTCGAAGATCACGCAGTTCACCTTCGGCGCCGCGAACCCCACGCACGCCGGCACGAACCTGATCACCGCGGGCATGACGACCGAGGTCGCGAGCAACGCCAGCAACCTGCTCATGGACATCAAGCCCGGCTACATGCTCGGCGCGAAGCCCCGCCAGCAAGCCTGGGGTCACATCATCGGCATCGTCGCCGGCGCGCTGGCGAGCACGCCGCTCTTCTTCATCCTCTTCCTGAGCAAGTGGAACCCCGAGAGCGGCCAGACGCTGCGCGAGGCCGCCACCGAGAAGTTCGCAATGATCGGTGCGGTGCAATGGTCGGCGATTGCGGAAGTGATCCGCGGCATGGCCAGCGAGGGCGAGACGGTCCAGCGCGTGCAAGGCATCGACAAGCTCTGGGGCGTCATGCCCGTGAGCGCCGCGTGGGGAATGCTGTGGGGCGCGATCGCCGCGCTCGTCATCGAAGTCACGCGCATCGCCACCAAGAACATCATGGAGCGATCGCACCATCGCTGATACTTAAATTCGGATCGGGAACAACCAATTCAACGTCTACTTCATATTTGGTGCCGAGGCCTAAACATGTTTCACAAGCACCGAACGGTGAATTGAACGAGAAATTTCTAGGTGCTAGTTCTTCAAAACTGTCACCACATTTTGGACACGCCAAGTGCTGGCTAACGGTTATTGGCTCTTCACCCTCGCCCAGGTCAATCTCAGCCACACCATCTGCCAATCGAAGTGCGGTTTCAAGTGAGTCGGTGAGTCTGCGAGTTATTCCGTCTTTGCGAACCAAGCGGTCGACAATAATGTCAATCTGATGTTGTTCATATTTTGCAAGTCGTTTATCTTTTTTAAGAAACTCACTGATCTCAACAACTTCACCGTCAACTCGCGCTCGCGAAAAACCTTGTGCCGCAAGTTCTTGTAGCAAGGTGTCATATTCACCTTTTCGACCGCGAACGACGGGCGCAAGAACTTGAAACCTTGTGCCTTCTGGAAATTTTAAGATTCGATCAACTATCTGCTGCGGCGTCTGACGCGAAAGTTTCGTCATATCTTTCGGGCAATGTTGAACACCAATTCGCGCGTAGAGAAGTCGTAAATAGTCATAGACCTCAGTGATCGTGCCGACAGTTGATCTTGGGTTGCGAGATGATGACTTTTGGTCAATTGAAATCGC
>CAMDAQ010000012.1 GCA_945888705.1 Singulisphaera sp. GP187 | reverse complement strand
TTCGTCTACCACATGGGTGTCGATGGCCTGGGTGCGTGGCTCGTCGCCGGCTGGGTCGCCACCGTCGGCGCGTGCACGCTGAGCGCCTTGGCAGGCATGACGTTTGGCGCGCTGGTCGGCGTCGGGGCGATCGAGCTGCTCGGCCTTGGTGTGGCCATCTCGATCATCGCTGGCCTGGGGTGCGCCGCGGCCACCACGGAAGTCTGCGTGCGGCTGGTGGGCCTGGTACGGCACGTGCCGCTCGTGGCCCGCAAGCTCGGCGGCGCGGAGTCGATGCTGGCCTCGCGCACATCGCTGCGTCTGGTGGCCGCCACGCGCTTCGTGGACTTCTCGCTGTGTGCCGCGCGCGCCTGGTGCGCCGGGCGCATCCTCGATCTGCCGCTGGACACGCAGCAGATCCTGCTCGTGGCACTCGCGGGCTACATCGTGAACTACAACCCGCTCGGCCGCTTCGGGTTCCGGGAAGCGACGATGGCGTTCGTCGCCAGCAGGCTTGCCGGCGAGACCGGACTCGACGTGGGCGCAGCCTTTGCGCAGCTGGCGCTCGTCGAGAGTGCAGGCGAGGCACTGGCCTCGATTCCGCTGGGCACCGTCGGCGGTTCATGGTGCGGACTGCGCATCCTCCGTGCCCGCCGGGCACAACGTGCACCGCGCGCCGCATGACCATGGCGGTGTCCCTGCCCATCCTCGTGCTTGACCTTGCGGAGCAGCGGTACAGCTGCCATGCCTGCGGGAACTGCTGCCGTGACTTCACCGTGCAGCTTCGCGACGAGGACATCGAGCGGCTCGACCGACAGGGCTGGAAGGCTGAGCTCGGCTTCGAACCGTGGGTCGAGTTCCGCGGCAGCCGGTTCCTGCGCCAGCGCTCCGACGGAGCGTGCATCTTCCTGCAGGACGATGGACTGTGCCGCATCCACGCGCGTCACGGCCTCCAGGAGAAGCCCGTGGCGTGTCGCTCCTTTCCGCTGAGCGTGATGCCGACCGCCGATGGGCCGCAGCAAGGCCTGAACTTCGCGTGCGGCAGCGTGCAGCTCAACAAGGGCGCGGCGATGGCCACGCATCTTGCCGACCTTCGGCGCATTGCCGAGGATGCCCCCGAGACGGTTGGCCAGGCGCGCGCCGTCGCGCTGCTCCCAGGCCGCGAGGCATCGCCACTCGAATTGCGTGCGCTGGCCGGCGTGCTCGACCAGTGGATGGGCCGCGAGGGGGCATCGATCGCCACGCGCATCGACGGCTTGGCATGGATCGCCCAGGCGCTGCGCCACGCGAAGCTGGCGAGCGTGAAGGGCGACCGCTTCCTCGAGCTCATCACCACGATCGTGGCCACGCTCGAGGACGAGCTCGAGGCCGATCCGGTCGGCGCGGCCACGGAGCGCCAGGAGCGGATGTTGCGGCAGGCGATCTTCATGCGCACCGAGGACCCCCGCCTCGACCGCATGAAGGCCGATGGCTTCCTGCGCACGGCGTGGCGCCAGTGGCGCCGGCAACGGGCGTTCCTCAAGGGATCCGGAACGGTGCCGGACCTGCGTGGCTTTGCGCATGGAGTGCGCTTTCAGGAGGCGGAGTTCATTCCGAATCCACTGCACGACGCCGCCGAGGGACATGACGAGCCCATCGATGACCTGGTGACAAGGTGGGTGCGCGCACGGCTCCGAGGAGCGCGCACATGGGGCGCGGGTTACTACGGTTTCAGTGCCGTCGAGGGCCTGTCGGCACTCTGCGTGGATGTGGCCAGCGCGGCCTATCTCGCGCGCGTGCATGCCGCCGGCCGGGATCCCGCGGCCAACCGCGTGATGTTCGCCGACATGGCCGCTGCCGTCGCACGCATCGACCGCACCGCCGGGCGTGCCCCATGGCTCGCGACGGCCGGCGAGCGATTGCGGCTGTCGTTCCTGTCGCTCGATGACGGGCTTCGCCGCACCTGCGCCCTGCACCCGTGCGGCGTCGAGTGGAGATGATTCAGGCGATCGACGGCAACTGACCCAGCAGCGACCGCACGGCCTGGCCGCGATGGCTGCGGCGGTTCTTCTCGGCAGGGTCCAGCTCGGCGCTGGTGCAGCCAGCCTCCGGGACATGGAGCAACGGGTCGTAGCCGAAGCCGTGCGTGCCCCGCGCGGCCTCGATGATCACCCCATCGAACGTGCCGCGCGACATGGCGAGCACGCGGCCATCGGGCGTCGCCACGCAGATCGCGCAGACGAAGCGGGCGGTGCGCCGGGGCATCGGCACGCCCGCGAGCTCGCGCAGGAGCTTGGCATTGTTCGCCGCATCGCGCTCCTCGCGTGTCTCACCCACGCCGGCGTAGCGCGCGCTGTGCACGCCGGGCCGGCCGCCGAGCGCATCGACCTCGAGCCCGCTGTCGTCGGCGAGCACGGCGCGACCGAGGGCCGCCGCGTAGGCGCGCGCCTTGATGGCCGCGTTCTCCTCGAAGGTCGCACCGGGCTCATCGGGCTCGGGAACCGAGGCACCAAGGTCATCGAGTCCGAGCACGCGCACGCCGTGGGGGCCGAGGATCGCGCGGATCTCCTCGATCTTGTGCGGATTGCCGGTGGCGACGACGAGGTCCATGGCTCAGGTCTGCAGCACGCCGACCTTGAGCTCGCCCACCGGAGCCTGCGCCGCGACGCGGAGCGCCATGGTGAGCTCGTCGCGGGTGCGGTGCGGCTCGATGATGCGGTCGACCCAGCCGCGCGAGGCCGCGTAGCGGATGTCCTGCTGCTCGGTGTAGCTGGCAGTGATCGCGTCGAGCAGCTGCTTTCGCATGGCGTCGTCGACCTGCTCCCCCTTGCGCTCGCGCGCAGCGAGGTCGATCTGCAGAAGCGTGCCGGCAGCCTGCGCCGCACCCATCACGGCGCAGCGGCCACCGGGCCAAGCGAGCGTGAGCATGGGATCGAAGGCACGACCGCACATGGCGTAGTTGCCGGCCCCGTAGCTCGCACCGGTGATGAGCACGATCTTCGGCACGACGCTGTTGCTCATGGCGTTCACGAGCTTGGCACCGGAGCGGATGATGCCAGCCTGCTCGCTGTCGCGACCCACCATGAAGCCCGTGGTGTCGTGCATGAAGACCAGCGGGATCTTCCGCTGGTTGCAGTCGAGGATGAAGCGAGCCGCCTTGTCGGCACTGTCGTCGTAGATCACCGCAGGCATCGCACCGGCCTTCGACGGCCCGGCCTTGCCGCCGGGCATGGTGCGCTGCGTGAGCTTGCGCTGGTTGGCCACGATGCCGCAGGGGAACCCACCGATGCGCGCGTACGCGCAGACGATGCTGCAGCCGTACTCGGCGCGATACTCGTCGATCGAGCCGCCATCGACGATGCATCGAAGCAGCTCGACCACGTCGTACTGCGAGCCCGGCTCGGAACGGTGCACGGCATAGACATCGGCCGGGTCGCGCTCGGGCGCCACGGGCGCAATCGGCGGCGTGCGTGCAGCGGGCGCGGACTGGTTCGCCCGCATCAGGCGGCGCAACCGCTCGATGCACGAGGGGTCATCCTTCTCCTTGAAGTCGATCGTGCCACTGACGGCCGCGTGCATGGACGCGCCGCCGAGTTCCTCGCTCGAGACCTCCTGCCCGATCGCGGCCTTCACGAGCGCAGGGCCCGCGAGATAGAGCCCGCTGCCCTCGGTCATCAGGAGCGTGTCGCACATGACCGGCAGGTAGCCGCCGCCGGCGACGCAGTTGCCCATGATCGCCGCGTACTGCGGGATGCCCTGCGCACTGATGACGGCGTTGTTGCGGAAGATGCGGCCGAAGTCGTCGGTGTCGGGGAAGACGTCTTCCTGGAGCGGCAGGAACACGCCCGCGCTGTCGACGAGGTAGAGCAGCGGCAGCCGCGCGCGCTCGGCGATCCACTGCGCGCGGATGATCTTCTTGCAGGTCATCGGGAAGAACGCGCCGGCCTTCACCGTGGCGTCGTTGGCGACGACCATGCACAGGCGGCCGTCGACCTGGCCGATGGTGGTCACCACCCCCGCCGCCGGCGCGCCCCCGTACTCGCGGTACATGTTCCAGGCACTCATGAGCCCGCACTCAAGCGTGGGCGTTCCGGGGTCGAAGAGCCGATCCATGCGCTCCCGAGCGGTCAGGCGTCCGTGGCGATGCTGGCGTTCCGCGCCCGACGGTCCTCCGCCCTGTTCGAGCTTCGCCGCGAGGGCGACGAACTCATGCGTGGCGTGGCGCAGCGGCGAGTCAGCTGTGGTGGTCATGGGAGGCCGAAGCATACGGAGCCTGCCCCTGCCGATCCGACCCAAAACGCCTGATAACACAGGTCGAAGGCACCGGGCCGCTTGACCCCATTCGACGCATCGCTACCATGCGCGACTCACAACTCTGGAAAGGAACGGGTCCGCGACGGGCCCACTCAACAGCAATGCCGACCTCGACTGCCGCCAAGACCACGACCATCGCCGCGAACCGCCGTCATGAGCACGACACGGGTTCTCCGCAGGTCCAGATCGCGCTCCTGACCCAGCGCATCAACACGCTCCAGTCTCACTTCAAGACCAACCGCAAGGATCACGCTGGCCGCCGCGGCCTGCTGCTCCTCGTCGGCCAGCGGAACCGCTTGCTGCGCTACCTCGCGCGCGTCGACCGCACGGGCTACACCGACCTCATCAAGAAGCTCGGCCTGCGCAAGTAAGCGCACGGGCTTCGCCGCCTCCGGCGGCAGTGGGCAATCGGCAGCTGCGCGGCGACCCGCGACAGGCTGCCTGTTGGTCTCTGCCTCCATGGGGCGGTGCCTCATCACACCACTTCCAAGAAAGGCATCATTCCCATGGGACACCACACCCCCTGCTTCGTAGAACGTGAGATCGGCGGGCGCACGCTCCGCTTCGAGACCGGCAAGGTCGCCAAGCTCGCCAGCGGCGCCATCATGGCCCGCTACGGCGACTCCGTCGTGCTTGCCACCGCCGTGCGCGCCAACCCGCGCATGGGCATCGACTTCTTCCCGCTGACCTGCGACTACCGCGAGAAGCTCCCCGCGGCCGGCAAGTACCCGGGCGGCTTCCGCAAGCGCGAAGGCCAGCCGAGCGAGAAGGAAATCCTGACCATGCGCATGATGGATCGCCCGATCCGTCCGCTGTTCCCCGAGGGTTTCGTCGACGAGATCCAGCTGCAGGTCAGCGTGCTCTCGCACGACGGCCAGAACGACACCGACGTGATCGGCTGCACTGCCGCCTCGGCCGCGCTGGCGATCACCGACGCTCCGTTCGAGGGCCCGATCGCGACCGTGCGTGTGGCCCGCATCTACACCGATGCCGGCGCGCAGTTCGTGATCAACCCCACGCAGGCGCAGATCGAGTTCAGCGACCTTGACCTGGTCCTCTCGGGCCACAAGGACGGCGTGAACATGATCGAAGTCGGCGCCGCCGAGATCACCGAGGCCGACATGGTCGCGGCGATCCGGTTCGGCCTCGAGCACGGCATCAAGCCGATCCTTGAGATGATCGATGAGCTGCGCACCAAGTGCGGCGCCCCCGCCGTGCGCATGGGCGACCGCATCCTGCCTTCGGCCGACGTGATGGCCTTGGTCAAGGAGAAGGCCTATGACGAGCTCACCAAGGCTCGCCAGATCCACGGCAAGGAAGCCCGCAACGGCGAGGTCGACCGCGTCAAGAAGTGGTGCATCGACTCGTTCTTCGCGGTCCCCGCGGGCCTGGCCTACACCGAGCACGTCGCTGCCGAGAAGCGCGCGCGCGAGGCGAAGGAAGCCCTGCGCCTGCTCGAGAAGAAGATCACGCACAACCTGGTCGCCGAGAAGGGCATCCGCGCCGACGGCCGCCCGCTCAACCAGATCCGTCCGCTTGACATGGCGGTCGACTTCCTGCCGCGGCCGCACGGCAGCGCGTTCTTCCAGCGCGGCGAGACGCAGTCCATCGTGACCTGCACGCTCGGCACGATGAAGGACGAGCAGATCGTCGACGGCCTGCTCGCCGAGTACGCCAAGAAGTTCTACCTGCACTACAACTTCCCGCCGTACTGCACCGGTGAAGCCGGCCGTATCGCCGGACCCGGCCGCCGCGAGATCGGCCACGGCGCGCTCGCCGAGAAGAGCCTGCTCGCGATCCTGCCGAGCACCGAGGAGTTCCCCTACACGGTGCGCTTGGTCAGCGACATCACCGAGAGCAACGGCTCGAGCAGCATGGCCAGCGTGTGCGGTGGCTGCCTGGCGCTCATGGACGCAGGCGTGCCCATCAAGGCGACGTGCGCCGGCATCAGCGTGGGCCGCTTCACCAGCTCCGCCGGCAAGGTCACCCACGTGACGGACATCATCGGCGAAGAGGACTTCTTCGGCGAGATGGACTTCAAGGTCTCCGGCACCCGCGAGGGCATCACCGGCATCCAGCTCGACCTCAAGGCCCGCGGCCTCGGCGTCGAGGAGATCGAGACGATCTTCGCGCAGGCCCGTGAAGGCCGGCTCTTCCTCATCGAGCAGATGGAAGCCTGCCTCGCCAAGCCGCGCGCCGACCTCAAGCCGCACGCGCCCCGCATCATCACGGTCAAGATCGACCCCGAGAAGATCGGCAAGCTCATCGGCCCTGGCGGCAAGACCATCCGCGGCATCCAGGACCGCACCGGTGCGCAGATCGACATCAACGAGGACGGCACCGTCTTCATCGCCACGGCCGACGGCAATGCGGCCATGCGCGCCAAGGCCGAGGTCGAGGCGCTGGGCGCCGAGATCAAGGTCGGCTCGATCTACGAAGGCAAGGTCGTTGGCATCAAGGACTTCGGTTGCTTCGTCGAGCTCGCTCCCGGCACCGACGGCATGGTGCACGTGAGCGAGCTGGCCCATGGCTTCGTGAAGACCGTGACCGAAGTGGTCAAGGTCGGCGACGTCATCAAGGTCAAGGTCATCAACGTCGACGACACCGGTCGCATCAAACTGAGCCGCAAGGCCCTGCTCGAGGCCCCGGCCGAACCGGCCGCCCGCAACTGAGTCACCCGGCCGGGCTTCACGCACTCCGGTGCGTGAAGTTCGGCCGATTGTCAAGGTTTCGCAAGATAACGGGTTGCGCCCCCTTCGTTCCGGGGCGAGAATCCCCCCCGTGGGATCCGTGGTCCGCGGGGGCCACCCGCCCGCAATCCAGAAACGAGCAAAGGCAGCACATGACCGACACCCAGAAGATCGAGAACGCTGAGGGAACCATCAAGTGGTTCGACGCCCGCAAGGGGTTCGGCTTCATCATCGGGCCGCAGGGCCAGGACATCTTCGTCCACTTCACGGTGATCGACCAGGAGACCGGCTTCCGGACCTTCAAGGACGGTGAGAAGGTCACCTACTCCGCCAACTGCGGCGCCAAGGGCTGGTCAGCGACCTTCGCCCGAAGCGCTGCGCGCGTGACCACGCCGCAGGCGTGAGCGGGCGCCACGGGCCCTGTGCCCGCGCCACGGCGACCGACAGATGCCCGCCCATGCGGGATCGGCCATGCCCGACCAATCCATGATCGTTCCAGCAGCACTCGCGTTCACCGCGGGCGCTGCTTTGGCATCGGTGGCGGCGTGGTGGATCCAACGAGCTCGACTGGCCGAGCGCGAGGAACGCGCGCGGGCGGCAGAGCGTCGTGCAGTCGAGGCACAGCAGCTCGCCGAACTCGGCACGATGTCGAGCGGCCTCGCGCACGAGATCAAGAATCCCCTCTCGACGGTCGTGCTCAATGCGCAACTGCTGCGCGAGGACATCCTCGACGCCCCGCTCGAGGCCGATCAGTCTGCCGGCATGGTCCGTCGGGTGGACGCGCTCGTCCGCGAGACCGATCGGCTGCGAGACATCCTCACGGACTTCCTGCAGTACGCGGGGCGCATGAAGGTCGATCGAGAGCGACTCGACCTGCGCGAGGTGGCGGTGGACCTCGTCGACTTCCTGCACGCGCAGGCCGCCCAATCCGGCATCCGACTGCTGCTCTCGCCGCCCCCTGAGCAGCGTGTGGCGGTCGATGCCGATCGTGGATTGCTCAAGCAAGCGGCGCTGAACTTGATGCTCAACGCCATGCAGGCCATGGGCAGCGCACCGCGCACCGATGGCGGACAGCACGAACTCATGCTGCGCATCGAGGAGGACGGCGGCCGGGCACGGCTGCACGTGATCGACACCGGTCCCGGCATCCCAGCCGACCGCATCGACGGCATCTTCCTGCCCTATGTGACGACGAAGACCGGCGGCACGGGGCTTGGGTTGCCGGTGGCGCGCCGCATCGCGCGCGAGCACGGCGGCGACATCCGCGTGCACAGCGAACCCGGGCGCGGCAGCGACTTCACGATCGAACTGCCCAGCACGGGCTGAGCGCTCAGTCGAGCCAGTCCTTCGCCTTCAGCCGCTCGGGGACGTAGACCTCGCTGACGTAGGAGATGTCCTTCGTGATCAGCGACTCGACTTCCATCTTGAAGCCGTTGTCGAGCATGGCCTGGATCTCCTTCTGCCAGCCCTTGTGACCCTCGAACCACGGGTAGGCGGCGATCTCGCGGGCGCGCTTGATGTCGTTGTCCGTCAGGTCGATCTTCACGGCATCGTCGAGGCCGCACTGGCGGAAGTCCTTGGCGCGGATGCCCAGGAACTTCGCCTGGGGGATCGCCAGGCGCGTGCTTTCGAAGGCGAGCGAGATCGAGCCCTGCTTGATCACGCTGTAGATGTAATGCCCCCACGGATCGTTGTCGAGCACGCAGATGATGGGCAGGCCGAGCTCCTGGTTCAGCCGCTGCAGCAGCCTGCGGCAACCACGCGGAGGCTGGCCCGCGCCGTGCGTGAGGATGCAGTTGTGCTTCTCCCAGAAGCGGTCCTCGTTGAAGCGGTTCCAGACCGTGCCCTTCTCGACGTGGAGGATGAACTTCGCCTCGCACTTCTTGAACTGGATCACGTCAGGCTCGACGATCGACGGGAGCGCGTAGCCGCCCGATCCCATGCGTCGGCAATCGATCTCGTCGCCCTTGTCGACGATCGTGATGTTGCCGACCATCGAGCCACGGTTCTCGGCGAAGACGTGCAGCTCCTCGCGCAGGGCTGCGAGCGCGACCTCGAGGTCCTCGAGGATCGGGTCGCTCTCGTCCTGCGTGTCGAAGGTGTTCTCCTTCGTGCCGGCCACGGTGTGCTTGGCCTTGTAGAAGACGCCACGGAGGCTGCTGGTCTTGCCGGCCTCGATCAGGTCCTTGATCGTGCTGGCATGCAGCATGGTCTGCATGAACTGCTTCGCGGTCTTCAGGTCGAAGAGCGGGCGGTCGGCCGTGCCGTCACCCATCTCGAGGATTCCCTTCTTGCGGTTCCACACGGTGTTGCTCTTCGTGCGGGTGGGGATCGACAGTTGCGGCTCGCGGCCCGAGAGGGTCATCTTCGAGATGGCCTGCGCGAGCTCGACGATCTTCTTCTGGGTCCGGGCGTCACGCTCGGCGATGGATTGGTTGGTCTTCTTGGCCATGGTGGTGCTCGTGCTGGATCAGAAGAGGGTCGGTCCATCCTGCGACGGACGGCGGGGCGCAGGCGGCTTTGGCGCGACGGGCTTGGACGCAGCGGCAGGTGCGGGCTTTGTCGCTTGCTTCGCAGGCGGCTTGGGTGACGGCGCAGCGGATCGCGACGCCGGCTTGGGCGCGGCAGCCGCGGGCGGCCTGGCCTTGGCGCGCGCAGGGGGCGCGGCTCGTTCAGGCGCGGCAACGGCAACGGGCGCGTCGGCTCCGGCATCCGACATCGCCGCTGGCACGATGAGCACGCCGTCGTCGTCGAGCTCCTCCTGCTCATGCAGGACCTTGCCGTCCTCATCGAGCTGCTGGTCGGCCACGGCGGTCTTGCGCTTGGCCTGCACGTGCAGCGCGTCGTAGAGCCGCTTGGCATCCTCGCCGGTGATCGCGCCGATGGCCTTGGAGATCTCGCCGATGTAGCGCTCGAAGACATCGCGCCGCTCGCCTTCGCGGCGCATCTTGGCACGCTTGTTGAGATACGTGCCGAGCTTGCGGCCGCACTCCATGAGCGCGAGCTTCATCTCCTTGCGGATCTCGTCGTAGTCGGCGATCGCTTCCTTGCTCTCGCTCGTGAAGGGCACCCAGACGCTGGCCATGTGCAGCATGATCACCAGCGGGCCCGACGGCAGGCTGCCACGCGGCTGCTGCAGGTTGTAGTTCTTCCAGCCCGTCTCGAGCACGGCCTTGAAGGAACTGCACGCACTCTGCTGGAAGAGCAGCGGCACGCGGTTGGCGAAGCGGATCACGCGCGCGGGCTCATCGGCGGGGAGATCGCCGCCGAAGGCGATGGCGGCCTCGATCTGGAAGGGACGGCCGCGATAGACCTCGGCGCTGCGGCTGCTGGCTGCGTAGAACTCGGCGCGCACGCCCTTGAGCAAGCCGGCAAGCAGCTGGCGCACGCCGATCGGCGCAAGGCAGTCCGTCGGCGGCGGCGGAAGCTTGACCTCCTGGAAGAACTGGAAGAGCTTCTCGGCCTGCGGCGCCTCGACATCGCCGGCGCGCGTGCGGCTCGTGGCGCCCGCGGCCCTGCACATCTGTGCAGCAGTCGCGCTGCTGACGCGGCAGAAACGCTCCTGAAGGAAGGTGAACAGGCTGCCCTTCTCGGTGGCCTCGTAGTCCTTGAGCATCTGCAGCAGGATGCCGAGCTCGATGCCCTTGGGATGGGGCTGGATCTCACGCGTTTCCGGCGGAAGTTCCTGCACGCCGCGCGGGTAGATCACGACACCGCCGGTCTCGGTCGTTGCGGTGGCCTTGGTGGCAGCGCTTGCCTCGGCATGCGCAAGCACCGAGGCATCGTCGTCACTGCCGGCATCGCGCGATGGGGCCACGAAGGTGATCCGTGCGTGCGGATTCGCGATCGCCGTGAGTTCGAGGAACTCATCGACGCTGCCGCGGCCGCGCTGGTAGCGGCCTTCGAGCTCGATGCTCACGCTGGTGCCCGTGCGGAACGTCTCGGGCGAGAGGAAGCCGCCCTCGGCGACGAGCGCCCTCGTGCCCTGCGTGATCGTGGCCAGGCGCGTCGGCGGGAAGTCCTTGACCTCGTCGTCGGTCGTGACCTCGGCGCGGTTGGTCTTCGTGTTCATCGCCAGCTCGATGTGGTGAGCGGCGCTGCCCGCCTTGGGCTTGGTGTGGATCACCATCGGACGGCCAGTGGTGATGAGGCCGTACATGCCGGCGGCGCTGATGCCGATCCCCTGCTGGCCGCGGCTCATCTTCAAGCGGTGGAACTTCGAGCCGTAGAGCAGGCGGCCGAAGATGTTCTCGACCTGCTTGCGCACGATGCCGGGACCGTTGTCGACGACGGTGAGGCGGTAGCGCGAGCTCTTCGCCGTGGCCGGGCGATCCGGCTGCAGGTCCTCGATGATGACGGCGATCTCGGGCAGGATGCCCGCTTCCTCGCAGGCATCGAGGCTGTTGTCAACGGCTTCCTTGACCGCGGTCAGCAGCGCTTTGCGAGGATTGTCGAAGCCCAGGAGATGGCGATTCTTGGCGAAGAACTCACTGACCGAGATGTCACGCTGGCGCGTGGCCATCTCCTCGGCGGTGGCTCCCTTGCGACGCTTTGCGGTGGTTTCGCTCACGGCTTCCATGCTCCATCTCGCCTTCGTGCGGCATCCGTGCCCAGCGGCCCGAACCAACGGGCGCTCTTGGATCCTAGCGACCGGCGACCGATCCGATGACTCGGCACCCGGTTGGCCCGGCCCACGGAAACCGCTACCATTCCCGCCCCAATTCCACCCAAGGAGCACACCATGGAAACCACCCTGATCATCCTGAAGCCCGATGCCGTCCAGCGCGGACTCTGCGGCCGCATCATCACCCGCTTCGAGGAGAAGGGCCTGCAAATCGTCGGCATGAAGCTGATGCAGATCTCGCAGGACCTTGCAGCGACCCACTACAAGGATCACGCCAGCAAGCCGTTCTACCCCGGCCTCGTCCGATTCATGACCAGCAGCCCGGTCGTGGTCCTGGCTGTGCGCGGCATCGGTGCCATCACCATCTGCCGGAACATGATGGGTGCCACGTTCGGCTCGAAGGCCAACCCCGGCACGATCCGCGGTGACTTCGGGGTCTCGAACAGCTTCAACCTCATCCACGGCTCGGACGGTCCCGAAGCCGCCGCCCGCGAGTTGGGCATCTTCTTCAAGGCCGGCGAAGTGATCGAGTTCCCGCGTGCGGGCGAGACCTGGATCTACGACGCCTCGGGCGGCAAGCCTGAGTGACGCGGGCCTGAGGGCCCATCGCAGCACACCATCGACCGCGGCGCTCCTCTTGGGGGCGCCGCGTTGTCGTTCTGGGTCCGGTGCGCAGGGCGCCGCGGTGTCGTTGTGGACCCGGCGCGCGGGGTCGGCGCTGCGTCGCAGAGGCCTGCCGGGCCGGGTGGGCGGAGTCAGAATGGTTATAGGACACAAAAAACCAAGACCTTGCACGAACCTTGAAACCGCTAGCTGGCGTACTGCGAAGTATGTTTCAGTCGCGGTTGAAACCACTGAGAAGACCCTCGGAGGCCCCCATGCCACAGCGCTCAGCAGCACCGGCAGTTCGCAAGCCCACCTTCCTGCCCTGCCCACTGTCGACGGCCGCCCGTCGCGCGCTGGGTCCGCAGGACGCCGAGCTGGTCGCCTCAGTCATGGCCGAAGCCATGGATTTCATGCCAGCGCCCGAGTTCGCCCGCTCCAACGCCGAACGGAAGATCTTCACGGACGCCCCCTCGATCCGCCGCCCCAAGGTCGACTGGTACTGCCCGCTCATGCACGAGGAGCGCGCCTCAGTCCGCGGCAATGATTCCCTGCTGCTGACCGGCGCGCAGGAGCGCGTGCTCTTCATGCAGTTCAACTATGCGCGCTACCGCGTCGCTCGGATCCAGAAGGCGCAACGAGGCCAGACCCTGGAAACCCGCGAAGCTCGCGAAGTGTTGCACTGGGCCCACGCGGCCGCGCGCCTTCGTGACCAGATCGCCGAGATCAACCTCGGCCTCGTGCTCGCCATGGCCAAGCGCGTGCGCAACGCCGACATCGAGTTCGCCGACCTGATCAGCGAGGGCAACATGGCGCTCATGCGGGCGGTCGACAAGTTCGACTGCGGCCGTGGCTTCAAGTTCAGCACCTATGCCTGCCGCGCCATCCTGAAGGCGTTCAGCCGGCACGGCATCAAGCAGAGCAAGCACCGCCAGCGCTTCCCCACCGAGTTCGACCCGGCGATGGAGCGGGGCGATCACCCGGGCATCGTTCGCGCCGAGCACGAGCGCGAGTGCGCCTCGGAAGTCGGCTGGCTGCTCGAGTCGAACCAGGCCGATCTGACCGACCTTGAGCGTGAAGTCATCGCGTGCCGCTTCGGGCTCAACGCGCCCATCGCCAGCGCCCTGCCCACGCTTGAGCAGATCGGTGCGAGCCTCGGCGTGACCAAGGAGCGCGTACGTCAGATCCAGATCCGTGCGCTCGAGAAGCTGCGCAGCGCCTACATGGATCGTGCCGAACGGCGACACGGAGTTGCCACCGAGAGCGAATCGCTTGCGCTGAACTGACCGCGAAACGACTGGGGTCCAAGGACCGAGCCCAGTGGTTGCGCACTACGACATGGGCTCAATGACCGGGACTCGAGGGCTGGGGCCCGAGCGCTGGGACCATCGAACTCGGCTTTCCTGCGTCACTCCTGCCATCGAGCCGTTGCCACGGCAGCACACGTGACTGCGGCGTGCAGCAACGCAAAGCCCACGATGATGCCTTGGTAGCTCGACGCCTCGTCGCCAGCGACGCCGAGCACCATCACCGGGATCACCGCACCGCTCGCGTAGCCCACGCCGCCGCTGGTGGCGAAGGCCGTGAAGCCGACGGCGCCGCGATTCACGGCGTGCTCGAGCGTGAGGCTGGTTGGCAGCAGTGCTGCACCCGCCAGACCCAGCACGGCGAGCACGCTCACGAGGACCGGCTGCGCATCGCCCACAAACGGCACAGCTGCCAATGCCATCGCATAGATCCCACCGGCCCACTGACGCAGTCGCAGCGTGCCCACCCGCTGCGCCACGAGCCCCGCGGGCCACGCACCGACCGCCATGGCCAGGAGCGGCAGGCCGACCATCCAACCTCGTTCACTGGTGTCGTAGGCGAAGAAGCCAGCCAGGAAGAGGCTCAGCGTTCCCGTGAGCACACCACCGGTCGCGCGATCGACGAACGCCATCGCGAGCACGACCCACGCGGGGACGGTGCGAACTCGATCGGAAGCGGCGGTGCCATCGCGATCCTTCGCCATCGGCAGCGGCGTCGCATCGACGCGCCCGACCAACCCTCCCCGCGAGATGGCCGCCAGCACGGCGACAAGCGCTGAGCTGCCTGCACCGAGCACGAAGACCACTCGCTCGGCCCCCGGGCCCATGAGCTTCGCGGCCAAACCACCGATGGCCATGCCACAGCCCACGCCACCCAACAGCACCATCGAGCCCAAGCCGAGCCTGCCGGCCACGGAACCCCAGACCGAGCGCCCGAGCAGTTGCATGAGGACACCGAAGGTGATCGCATCGGGGACCCCCTCGAGCGCGCGAACAGCCATCGTGCCCGGCCAGCCGAGCGGCAGCCAGAGACAGGCGATGAGCAGCGCATCGAGCACCGAAGCCGCCATGAGCAGCCGAACCGGTTCAACCGAGCGCTGCAGCCGCGCGACCACACCGATGGCCACGGCGGCACCAAGCAGATTGACCAAGAGGAACGCCTGCGCCTCGGTGCGACTGACGCCGTAGCGGTCCACGCAGAGGTCCTTCAGGACCGGCACGACCATCGCGTCGGGCAAAGCCGACAGGAAGATGAGCAGACAGACCAGTCGCTGCACCGGGGAACGGTAGCCGGGAGCGAGGTCGCACGACCGGTCCTTCGCGCACTCGCGCCACAATCACGCGGGAGCGGTCACTACCATCGCACCATGGACAAGGTCTTTGCCTCTCCCAAGGCTGCTCTTGAAGGCGTGATTCGCGACGGGATGACCGTGGCGGTCGGAGGCTTCGGGCTCTGCGGCATCCCGGAACAACTCATTCTGGCACTTCGTGATTCAGGCGCCAAGGGACTGACCGCCGTCAGCAACAACGCCGGCGTGGATGACTGGGGGCTTGGACTCCTGCTGCAGACGCGGCAGATCCGCAAGATGATCTCGAGCTATGTCGGTGAGAACGCCGAGTTCGAGCGGCAGTTCATGAGCGGCGAGCTCGAACTGGAATTCACGCCGCAGGGCACGCTGGCCGAGCGCATGCGCGCCGGCGGCGCGGGGATTCCCGCCTTCTACACCAAGACCGGTGTGGGCACGGTCGTGGCGGATGGCAAGCCGCACATGGAGTTCGACGGCGAGACGTACGTCATGGAGCGCGCCATCAAGGCCGATCTGTCGCTCGTCAAGGCGTGGCGCGCCGACCCCGCGGGGAACTTGGTCTTCCGCCGCACGGCGCGCAACTTCAACCCGATGGCGGCGACCTGCGGTGCCGTGACGATCGCCGAGGTCGAGGAGTTGGTCCCACTGGGATCGCTCGATCCCGACCAAATCCATACCCCTGGCATCTTCGTGCAGCGCATCGTGGTCACGACCAGTGAGAAGCGCATCGAGCAGCGCACCGTGAGCAAGGGTTGAGTGAGCCAGGTTTGAGGCCCACGGGACCCGACGCGGGTGCGGTTCTCGGACGTTGATGGTGTTCCCGGACGTTGGCTGGAAATCATCGGCTCTCACCAATTCCACGCCCCGTTTGCGTCGATGCATGCAACATTCCGGCCCCTGCGCCGTTCCACCTTGGCTCGATCCGACCGTCAACCGGAGACCATCACCATGAAGCGCTTCCTGCTCGCCGCCGCTGTCGCCGCCGCCTCCCTCGCCATCACCCCCAGCGTGCATGCCCAATTGCCGCGCGAGGCCGGCTTCAACGAGATCTTCTCCACCGACTTCATGCCGAGGGACATGTCGCTCTTCGTCGACTTCCTTGAACTCGAAGACTGGCAGAAGCCCGTGCTCGAGGCCCTTCTGGGCGACTACCAGTCCGAGTACCGCGCGGGCGAGCAAGGCCTGCGCGACAAGCTCACCGCCATGAAGGACCAGATCGCCGGTGCCGGCGAGAACGGCGCGCTGACCGTGCTCATGAAGCCGATCGAAGAGTGGAAGGCCGAGAAGGAAGCGATGAAGCAGCGCTTCCTCGACGATGTGAAGGGCCAGCTCTCCGATGCTCAGCTCGAGCGTTGGCCGCGCCTGGAGCGCGCGCTGCGCCGCGAAAAGCAGCTCCCTCAGGGCCGCCTCAGCGGCGAGAAGACCGACCTGATCATCGTGATGCGCCAGATCGACGTTCCCCTGGACAACCGTCTCGAGGCCAAGGACGCCATCGCTGCGTACGAGACCGCGCTCGACGTGGCGCTCATGGAACGCATGAAGCAACAAGAGGCGAGCCAGCCCCGCATCCGCAAGGCGCTCACCGACAACGATCCGGGCTCGGGCTTGGCCGAACTCGAGCGCATCGTGGCGGCCCGCATTGCCGTGCGCAACGTGACCGACGCCCACATCGACGCGCTTGCCACGGCGTTCGGCGCAGAATGGGGCACGAAGTTCCGCGAGCGCGCGATGCGCGATGCGTATCCGTTGGCATGCCGCACCCCCCCGCTTGATCCGTTCTTCGAGAACGTGCTCGCGATCGAGGATCTGTCGGCCGAGCAGCTCGCGCAGATCAATGACATCCGATCACGCTTCAACGACTCGATGAGCACGCTGCAAGGCGAGTTCGTGAACAAGGTCCGCCAGGTCGAGCCCGAGCGCGAGACCGAACGCGTGCGGTTGGCGGCGGATGCTGCACGCAACGTGCAGGCCTCGAAGGGCGAGCAGGAGCCGTACCGCGACCTGATCACCGAGCGCGATCGCCTGATCGAGGATGCTCGCAATCGCGTGATCGCGCTGCTCAACGAGGAGCAGAAGGCCAAGATCCCCGGCATCGACAAGTACCGTGAGAAGGAAGAGGAGCGCGTGAAGCCCGGCTCCGAGGACGCGAAGAAGCGCCAGACGCTGCGAAGCGACGACGGCGTGCTGCGCAGCACCGGCGGCGACGGCCTGGGCACGCAGAGCCCGAATCCGGGTGGCAAGGGTGGCGGCGACGGCACTGACGCTCCGCGCTGAACGACTGGAACCCATGGAACAGCAGCCCCTCGATACCACAGCCCCCGAGACCGAGCAGGCACCTGCCGAGACGGTGCTGCAGGCGCCCGCGTCGGCCAAGGATGAGCAAGAGCGCCTGCGCGAACGCTGCGCCGCACTCGGCATTGAGTGGCATGACAAGGCACCCGAGGCCGACATGGCGGCGGTCGGGCTCCTGCTGCCCGACGTCGCGGTCCGCCTTCGCGTGGTGCCCCTGCGCGAGCGGAGCGGGCGACTCGTGCTGGCGATGGTCGATCCCTTCGACATCGGCGCCGCCGACGAAGTGAGCACCATCGTCGAGCGACGCGTGCAGCGCGTGGGCGTCGAGGCCGCAGCGTTCGCCGAGCTGATCCGCAAGTGCTACGGGACCACCGCCGCGCGCATGGCCGAGAGCCTTGGTGGGTCGAGCGCGGACACCGCCACCGAGAACGAGCACAACCTCGACGCGATCGAGGCCGACGACGTGCACCGCATGGCCGAGGCGCCGACGCTGGTGAACCTCGTGAACCTGCTCATCCTCGAGGCGATCCAGAGCCGCACGAGCGACATCCACATCGAGCCCTTCGAGAGCGAGCTGAAGGTCAAGTACCGCATCGATGGCGTGCTGATGGAGCAGCCCCAGCCTCCCAAGCACCTGCAGGCCGCCATCGCCGGCCGCATCAAGATCATGGGGCACATGAACATCGCCGAGCGCTACGTGCCGCAGGACGGGCACATCGCGCTGAAGTTCGAGGGCCGCAAGGTCGACATCCGCGTATCGACCGTGCCCACGATCTACGGCGAGAGCATCGTCATGCGCATCCTGGACAAGAGCAACCTGCGGCTCGACCTGCAGACGCTCGGCATGTCCGAGACGCACCGCATGACGATGGACCGCCTGCTCGAGAAGCCGCACGGCCTGGTGCTCGTCACTGGCCCAACCGGTTCGGGCAAGACAACCACGCTCTACGCGGCGCTTTCCAAGCTCTACGACCCGCGCAAGAAGATCATCACGATCGAGGATCCCGTCGAGTACGAACTCACGGGCATCAACCAGATCCCGGTGAATCCCAAGCGCGGACTGTCCTTCGCGACCGGGCTCCGCGCGATCCTGCGCCAGGACCCCGACGTGATCTTCGTCGGCGAAGTCCGCGACGGCGAGACGGCGGACATCGTGATCCGCAGCGCGCTCACCGGACACTTGGTCTTCAGCACGCTGCACACCAACGACTCGGTCAGCAGCTTCGGCCGCCTCGGCGACATGGGCGCCGAGCCCTACCTGATCGCCAGCGTCGCCGAAGGCGTGCTCGCGCAGCGGCTCGGCCGCCGCATCTGCAAGGCGTGCCGCGTGCAGGCACCGCTGGGCGAGGACCTCCGCGCGCGCCTCGCGCCCGACGAACGCACGCAGTTCGGCCCCAACGCATGGGCCGGGCTGGGCTGCGACGAGTGCCGCGGCTCCGGCTTCCGCGGGCGACTGGGCTTCTACGAGTTGATCAAGGTCAACCCCGCGCTGCGCCAGGCCGTGGCCGAAGGCGAGCCGGTGCATGTCCTCAAGACGCTGCTCGGCGATGACTTCATCACGATGCGCAAGGATGGCGTGCGCAAGGCGATCGACGGCGACACCACGGTGAGCGAAGTGCTCCGTGCGACGCAGGACCTCGACGACGTCCCGATCAAGAAGTGATCCATGCCCAGCTACCGCTACCAGACCATGGGCCCTGACGGCACGATGAGCATCGGCTCCGTGTCGGCATCCGACCGAGGCAGCGCCGTGCGCATGCTCGGCGAGCGCGGCATCCTGCCGCTGTCGCTCGAGGCCGAGGGCGTCGAGACCGCCAGAACCCGCGCGCCGCGGCTCTCTGGGCCGGTGCAGGCCACGGCCGTCCGGGGCCGACCGGCGATCAGCCGCGCGGAGCTCGCCAACCTGGTGCGCGAACTGGCGACGGCGCTCGAGGCAGGCTTGCCGCTCATGCAGGCGCTCAAGACCACGCGCCGCCAGGCAGCGGGCAAGGCGCTGCCGGTGATCCTTGATCACCTGATCGAAGGCGTCGAGGCCGGACAGCCGCTCTTCCAGGCCGCGAAGGACTACGGCCCCCCATTCGACGAGATGACGGTCGGCATGTTCCGCGCCGCGGATGCCACCGGCCGCATGAGCGAGATCATGCACCAGCTGGCCGACCTGCTCGATCGCAGCGTCGAGCTTCGTCGCGAGGTGATCGGTGCCACGATCTATCCCATGATCCTGGCCGGCATCATGACGGTGAGCATTGTCACGATGGTGACCTTCGTGCTGCCGAAGCTGCTGGCGCCGATCACCAGCGGCACCAAGATCGCTATCCCCTGGCCGACGCAGTTGCTCATGAGCCTGGCGAGCTTCGTGGGCACGTGGTGGTGGGTCATGCTGCTGGGCGCCACGATCGGCTGGTTCGCCCTGCGCGGCTGGCTGCGCGCGCCTGCCAACCGGATGATCGTCGATGCCGCCCTGCTCAAGGTGCCGGTGCTGGGCACGCTGCTTCGAGACGTGGCGGTGGCGAGGTTCACGCGCACCCTGGGCACGCTCGTCAGCGCGGGCATCCCGATCCTCACTGCACTGCGCACAGTGCGCGACACGCTGGGCAACTACGCCATGATGGCGGCGATCGACGACGTGAGCGATCGCGTCTCGACCGGTGCGTCGCTGGCCGATCCCCTGGAGCGGAGCGGGCACTTCCCGCCGCTGCTGATCCAGATCGTGAACATCGGCGAGAAGTCCGGCAAGCTCGAGCCCATGCTCATGCACGCCGCCGGCGCGTTCGACCGCCAGGTCAACAACTCGCTCAAGCTCTTCACCAAGATCCTGCCCATCGCACTGCTCCTGGTCATGTCCGTCGTGGCCGGCTTCGTGCTCGTGGGCATGCTGCTGCCGCTCCTGAACATGCAGACCGCGCTGGGCGCCTAGCGCTGCGCTGACCGAACCCCGAAGAAAGGAACCATGACCATGCACCCCTCCCGCTCCAACCGCCGTCGCGCCCGCCGCGCGTTCAGCCTCATCGAGATCCTCATCGCGGTCACGATCCTCGGCATCATGGCCGCGGTGTTCGTGCCGCGCCTGGGCTTCCTGATCGGCAGCTCCAAGCAGAAGCGCGCCTTCAGCGAAATGGCCACGCTGAGCAACCAGATCACGATCTACATGACCCAGAACGGCATGAGCTCGCTCGGCGACGACTTCGAGCTCGCCGAGCTGATCGAGGGCGATCCGCCGTTCATGCCCGCGAGTGCGCTGAAGGATCCGTGGAAGAACGACTACGTCCTCGAGGTCGATGACGTGCCCGCCGGCCTTGAGTTCGACATCATCTGCTATGGCGCCGACGGCCAGCCCGGCGGCGAGGGCGAGGACGCCGACATCCGCCTGAGCGAACCGCCGGGCAAGTGATCAGCTGATGCATCGCCGCGCGTTCACCCTCATCGAGATCCTCGTCGCCAGCATCATCCTCGTGGTGCTGGCGGCGGCGGTCGTGCCGCGCGTGGCCGGCCTGGGCTGGTTCAGCCACGACTCGGCGATGACGCAGATGGAGCAGGTGCTGGCCATGTTCGCGTACCGCGAGTCGTCGGGCACGCAACAGGTAGCGCTCATGCGCGACGGCGAGACCGGTGACATCACGCTCGTGGTGATGAAGCGCCCGCCCGGGCTCGAGGCCGAGGCGCAGTGGGAGTACGACACGATGGTCAAGCCCTTCCGCGTGCCGACCGACATGGAACTGGTCGCGATCTCCGCCGACGGCCAGGAACTCGACCCGCGAACCTGGATGATCGCGAGCATTCCGTCGGGCGGCCGACCCGAGATCGTGATGACCTGGGTCGGACCCTCGGGCGAGACCGAACTGCGCTTGCCAGCCACGCAGCTGATCCCGCGCCGTGCCGACAACGGTGTGGCGCTCGTGGCCGAACGCGAGGGCGTCGACCTTGATTCGAGCGGCCTCACCCAGGAGGACTGGTGATGCGCCGCGGCTTCGCCCTGATCGAAGTGGTGATCGCCGGCGTGATCCTGGCGGTCGGGCTTGCCGGCATCATCAACGTGTCGATGCGCGCCATGGACATGCAGCGTCGAGGCGAGTCAGAGGTCATCGCCTCGTCGCTCCTGGACGGGCTGCTCTCGCAGGTGCTCGTCGACGGCGTGACCGAATTCCCCAAGCTCAACGCCACCTCAGGTCGCTTCGATGCGCCGTTCGAGGACTGGGAGTTCGAGATCCTGATTGATCCCGAGGGTCTGGGCGATCCCTACACGGTGACGGCCATGGTGCGCGATGCGCGCGGCCAGGCGTACACCGTCGAGACGCGCATCGCGCCGCGCCTTGGCGAGGATCCGAACCCGGACCGCCGGCCGCCGGAACCCTTCGATCGCCAGAGTGCCTTCGGCAAGGACGAGGAGGCCGCCGTTGCGCCGTGATCCCCGCGCCTTCACGCTGGCCGAACTCTTGATCGCCGGCACGATCGCGGTGCTGATCGCCGCGGTCATCACGTCGAGCCTCTCGCAGTTCGGGCGCGCGCGCGAGGTCTGCAAGCTCCGCATGGATGCGCACGTGCGCGCACTCGGCGCGCTGGACACCGTTCGCAAGGAACTCCAGTCGACGCTGCGCAGCGATGACCTCTTCCACTGCCGCGTCCTGATCGTGGATGACCACGCCGCGACCGTGGCGGATGCACCGGGGCTCGAGGTCGATCGCGACGAGCTGCTCGTCTACAACACGCGCCTGCGCACCGTGCGCGAGACGGAGTACAACGGCGACGGCCAGGAATTCGAGACGCACCTGCGCATCGAAGACGACGATCTCGGATCCGCGCTCTGGATGCGGGCCGACAGCCAGCCCGATCAGTACGAGCGTGGCGGCGGTTCGGCCGTGCCGCTGATGGATGGCGTGGTGAGCCTGCGCTTCGAGGCCTACGACGGCAGCACCTGGCGCGATGCGTGGGACAGCGATCTCGATGGGCTGCCTTGGGCGATCCGCGTGACCGTGCGCGCGCTCGGCAACGAACCCGGCGCCCAGATCGACCCGCTCGTGCGCGACCTGGTCACGTTGCAGACCGTGGTGCCCATCGACCGCGCCACGCCCCCGCTCGTGCAGATTGCCGCCTTCGAGCAGCAACTGGCGGCCGAGGCCGCAGCGGCAGAGGCGGCCGCAGCTGGCGATGCTGCCGCCGCCGCTGCTGGCGGCGCAGCCGGCCTTGGCGTGGACGGCGCGGCCGGCATGGGCGTGCAGATTCCCGACGGCGTGACGATCCCCGGCGATGGGCGCGGAGGCCGCGGCGGCATGGGTGGCGGCCGCGGCGGATTTGGCCAGAACGGTGGACAAGGCGGCGGCCGTGGCCAAGGCGGTCGCGGTCAAGGCGGTGGCCGCGGCGGCCAAGGTGGCGGCGGACGCGGCATGGGTGCGGGCGGTCCTGCCTCGGCGGGAGGCGGACGATGAACCGCCCACGCGCGATGGTGCTGCCGATCGTGATCTGGTGCGTGGCCGTGGCCGCGCTCATCACCTCGGCGACGCAACTGGGCTGCTATCGCCAGGCCGTGATGGGCCGCGAAGCCATGTCGAAGGTGCAGGCCAGGTGGGCCGCGCGAGCGGGCGTCGAGACCATGATCGCCATCATGGAGTACTACGGCGAGAATCCCGACCCCGACAACGCGTTCGCCATGGTGAATGACCTTGAAGACAACGCCGTCGAGGAGCTCTCCACCGGCTCCTTCGAGATCTACCACGAGATCGACGGCGCGATCTATCCCGGGCCGTTCGACGAGCACGCGCGGATGAACATCAACGTGGTGAGCCGGGCGCAGCTCTACAACATGGACGACGTTGGCCTGTTGGCCGACGCGATCGTCGACTGGCGCGATACCAACGACGAGGAGGAGATGTCGGGCGCGGAGTCGCGCTCCTACCTCGGCCGATCGAACATCAACTACGAGCCGCGCAACGCCAACTTCCGCTCGGTTCCCGAGCTTGAGATGGTGCTCGGCGTGTGGCCCAAGGAAGTGCGCGGCGAGGACTGGAACCTCAACAATCGGCTCGATCCCAACGAGAACGACGGCGACGCGAGCTTTCCCGACGACAACGCCGACGGCGTGCTCGACTACGGGATCGCCGGCCTGTTCACGGCACGGACCCGTCCGTTCCCGCGCACGCTCGGCGGCGAGGATCGGCTGGACCTGAAGACCGCCACGGCCGAGGAGATCGTGGAACGCACCGGCCTGTCGCAGCAGCAGGCCACGCAGCTGGTCGACTCGGCGAAGCAGGGGAACTTCTACGTCGAGCAACTGATCAGCACGCCGCTTGGCCAGCAGGCGCAGCAGGCACCGGCCACGAACTCGCGTGGCCGCAGCGGCCGCTCCAGCGCCGGACGGAACCAGGCACCGGCAGCGCAGCAGTCGGCCACCCTCAAGCCCGAACAGCTCGACACCGTGCTGCGCGAGTGCGTCACCCAAGCGCCGAAGCCGGGCGATGCGGGCCGCGTGAACATCAACACCGTCTCCAAGCGCGTGCTCGAGCAGGTCTACGGCCTCGAGCCGAAGGTCGCCCAGCGCATCGTCGACCGTCGCGACACCTCGACCGGCATCACGACCCTTGGCGAGCTCTCCCGGATCGACGGCCTGAGCCCGCAGGACGCCGCCCAGATGGCCCGCACGATGGACACCCAGAGTTCCGTGTACACCATCACCAGCCGGGGGCGTGCCCCCGGAACTGGCACGGAGGTTGAAATGATCGTCGTCGTCGATCGTTCCACCCTGCCCGTGACGATCCTGGAGTACCTCGAACCGTGAAGAAGAGCGCCGCCAAGCCCACCCTCGCCACCGACCTTGCCGCGGTGCTTCGCCTGGACGGCGAACGCTGGAAGTCGTTGCTGGTGCGATTCGGCCCGCTCGGCGTGCAGTTCGAGCAGGCCGGCGAGTTCGGTCCGGATTGCGGCGAGGGCAGCGGCGTCGAGGACTTGGCCCCGTGGCTCCTCGAGCTCATGCCGGAGCGCGTGGTCGTGATCGTGCCGGGCAGCGACGTCATCCTTCGATCGATCCCCCTGCCGCGCGCCACGGCGGCCCAGCAGCAGCAAGCGCTGTCGCTGCAGGCCGAGGGCGCTTTGGCACCCGATGCGCCACGCTGCCGATCGGCGTGCGCGGTTGTGCCCGATGGATCGACGGGCGCCGAGGAACGCTTGGGCATCGTGCTGGAGTGGAAGCCAGGTGGTGCAGTGCAATTGCCGCCGGGCCTGAAGGCTGATGATGGACGACGGGCTGCCCAGGGCCCCATCGCACCCCGCGTGACCTTCACCGCGCCGGTCGCGGGCCTGCTCGGCCTGATGTCGGCCGATGGCCTGGGGCGCGTGGCCCGCATGTGCATCGACGTGCAGCCCCCGACCGGATCCGTGGCGGTCGTGGCCTCGCGCGAAGGGCATCTTGTGGCGCGCACGCTCATCGAGCGCAGCGACGACGCCACCGAGTTCGCGGGCGCGGTCAGCGAAGCAGTCAACGACACGGCGATGCTCGGCCACTGGTCCGAAGAGGACCTGATCGCCGCACGGCGCGCGATGCCGGCAGCTTTCGCGCAAGGTTTTGCGGGCCTCGCCGGTGCCGACGCGCTCGGCTCGGCACTCGCCGGCGCACCCGATGACGCCGCTTGGCGCGCACAGTTCGGCGATCTAGCCGGCGTCGCGCTCGCCCTGCGCAGCCCGCTGGCGCCGCTCCTGGGCCTGATGCCCATCGAGCCCCGTCGGTCGCAGGGACTCATCATCGATGCCCTGACGCGCATGGACAGCCCGACCTTCACGAAGCGGGCGCTGATCGCCGCGGGCCTGGCCGTGGTCTTCGGTCCCATGGCCGTGGCTGGCCTGCGGCTCGCGTGGCTGAACTTCAGGCTCTCGGATGCAGCGGCGTTCGAGGCGGCGATGGTGTCGAGCGAGCGGCGGATCGCGCTCTACGGACAGGTCGACAAGCTCGGCTGGCCGATGAGCAAGCTCCTGAGCGATGTCGCCTGCACCACGCCTGACGGCATCGAACTTGAGTCCATCAACATCGACCACGGCTCGAACGTGCAGGTGCGCGGTCTCGCGCGTGGCGTGGGCGACCTGTCGAGCGTCGATGCCATCGTGATGATGGAAGAGCGCATGCGTGCCTCGAAGGTCTTCTCACGAATCGTCAAGAGCTGGGAAGAACCCAAGGGCGGGAGCACGGAGTTCTCGATCACCGCGCAGGTCGCCGATCCAATGCTGATCGTGCGCTATTCGGAGTCGCAGGACTACGGCAAGAAGTCCTTGGCCGAACAGCGTTGGGGCCCCATCGACAGCGACGGCTTCCTGATCGAGGCCGGCTCTGCGCCGGCGGCGCCAGCGGGTCCCGCGCCAGTCGCGACGGGTGAACCGTCGCCGGTGCCCGTGGTGCCAGACATGGTTGCCGGCGGCGCGCCGGGTTCAGGCACCGCCGCAGTGGTGCCCAACGGTGAAGCGGCCATCGGATCGACGGGCAGCCGTGCCGTTCCGGCAGGCGCGGCGGCCGCGGCTGCGAGGGAAGCAGCGCGCGCGCCCGCAGCGGCATCCGGCGAGGCGAGCGGTGCAGCGACGGGTGGCGATGCTGCGGTCGCTGCCAACGGCGAAGGTTCGACCGAAGCCGACGGCGAAGCGCGCGAAGGTCGCGGTGGCCGGCGCGGCGGCTTGCCAGGTGCCAGCGGTCCCACCGAAGCCTCTCGACGAGGTCGACCAGCCGTCGGCGCGGCGCAGCCCGCGGAGCAACCGATTCCGCCAGCGCTCACGCAGGACCAGGTCGACGCGATGAGCCGCGACGAAGCGCGCGACATGATGATCAAGATCGCGGCCATCCGCCAGCGTGACGGCCTCGACGAAGAGACATCGGCCCGACTGAAGAAGGACTTCGACATGCTCAAGGCAAGGACGAGGAAGCCATGAGCGTGGTGCAGGACGCCATCGCGCGCTTCCATGCGCAGCGACCGCTCGTGCGCGCCGGCATCTCGGTCGTCGCGGCGCTGGTGGCGTACACGTTCCTCGACGACTACCCGTGGGCGCTTGCTCGCTCGTGGTCTGCCGAGGCCGATCACGTGCAGAAGGTGCTGCACGAAGGCGCGCGCAACGAGGAAGACCTGCCGGGCAAGGTCCGCGATGCGATCGCGGTCTACGGGCGGCTCGACCTGCCCGGCTCCGAAGCCGAAGGCGCGAACGCCCTGTCGATCGCCGTGAAGGACGCTGCGAAGAAGAACAAGGTCTCGAGCTACACCTTCCAGACCCGCACCGGCGGCAAGCTGCCCAAGGCGGCCTCTGACGCGGCGGGCATCACCTCACGCGTCGAGCGCTTGATCGGCGAAGTGAACTTCGTCGCGAGCCCGCAGGACACCTTCGGATTCATCCAGTCGCTCGAGTCGTCGCCCGCGGTCGATGCCCTGGGCAGCGTGCGCATGGACTGGGACGACAAGGCCAAGAAGCTGAGCGTGCGGCTGATGGCCGAGGCCTGGGTGACGGCCGGAAAGGCGAAGCCATGATCGACCTTCGCCACGCCATCCCGACTGACCTGCTGCGATCGCCGCGGGTCATCGCGAGCGCGGTCGCCGTCACGGTACTCGCCATCGTCGGCGTGACGGCCATGAGCGACCTCGGCGGTTCCTTGCTCGCTCCGGGCGTCGATCCCGAGCGCGCCGACCGCGTGAGCCCGGAGTTCACGCGTCACGAGCAGATGGCGCTGATCCATCGCAAGCGCTTCGAAGGGCGCAGCCTGTTCACCACGCCGCTCAAGCCACCGAGCCGACCCAAGCCGACGCCGGTCGTGCGGACCGAACTGCCCAAGCCCGTGGTGCCGTCGAAGCCTGCGGGGCCGCCGGCGACCTACGAAGGGCCTCGGCCGACCGGAGTCGTGGCTGACATGCTGATCCTCGCGGGTGGACGCACCGTGAAGGTGGGCGAGTCCGGCGACGGCGTGACCGTGGTGGCCATCCTGCCACCCGATGAAGTCAGGCTGAAGTGGTCAGGCGGCGAATACACCGTGTCGCTGCGCGAGAAGTTCGACACGAGTGTGCTCACATCGGGGTCAGGCAACTCGATGGGGCGCACGAATCCTCCGGGCATCACGCCCGTCGCTGCAGATCCGAACGCCAGCCCGGCCACCACGCCTGCACGGGCCCCAGCACCAGCCCCAGCACCAGCCCCAGCATCGGGACCAGCGTCGGGGCCCGCGCCCGTCACGCCTGAAGCCCCCGCTTCCGGTGCTCCGTCTGCTTCGGGCGATCTTGCACCCGCCGTCCCTGCAGCGCTGGAAGCCTCGGCGATCGAGGCGATGGATCGCGAACAGGCCTCGAAGGCGCTTGAAGAGGTGAGCCGCGCGCTGCGCGGCCGCTCGGGCGACCCGGCCGTGAAGGAACGCCTCGAGCGCGAACGCCAACTGCTCATCGATCGAGTCAACAAGCTCGACTGAACCCACGAACGACCAACGACCAGACCTGGAGCTCCCGTGAACCGATCGAACACCACCATGCTCACCACGCTGCTTGCCACGGCGGCCACTCTGACGCTGCTGCCCACGGCAACCACCACGCTGGCCCAAGGCGGGCGCCAGGTCCCGCCCACGCCGCAGCCCACGCCACCGGCAGCGCAGCCTGCTGCGCCCGTGAGTCGCCCCGCCGATCCATCGCGTGAACCGACGCAAGAGCCCTCCAACGAGCCTGATGAGCCGACGGAGCCCGCTCAGGAGCCCGTCGCTGCACCAGCGGGTGCACCAGCGGCTGCCCCAGCGGCATCGCCCGCGGCTGAACCATCGCCAGAACCCAAGCCGGCACAGGATCCGACGCAGGAGCCCACTCAGGAGCCGGCTGCCGAGCCCACCGCGGAGCCGAGCGACGACCCCGAGCCGGCGATGGAAGAGCCGGTGGCGCAGAAGCCCGCGGCCGACGAACCTGCAGCCGCGACGGATGAGCCAAGTGAGCCCGCCGCGAACGATGATGGATCAGCCGCCCCACAGGCCACCGATGGCAGCGTCGATCCTGAAGACGCTCCCCTGCGCATCTTCCGCTCGGACCGCCGCGCCGACCCGCGCACCGACATGGTGCTCGTGAACTGCTCCGACGTGCAGCTGATGCAGCTCTTGCCGTTCATCGTCGAGACGACCGGCAAGACCGTGATCCCGAAGCTGGCGAGCGTCAAGCAACAGACGATCACGATCATGAGCGACCGCAAGGTCTCTCGCGCAGAAGCGCTCGAGATGATCTTCCAGGCACTGCGGCTCAATGGCGTCGCCGTGGTCGAGACCGAGGACCTGATCATGATCGATGCGCTCGGCGACGAGAACATCCGGTCGCTGCAGCCGGGCCTGATCCTGGGGCCGGACAAGGACGTGATGACCATGGCCGACAGCGGCCAGGTGCTCACCAAGGTCTTCCGCGTGCAGAACACGAAGGCCCAGAGCGTGTTCGATCGCATCCAGGGCGGCCTGCCGACGTATGCGAAGGCTGACTTCGACAACAACTCGAACCAGATCATCGTCGAGGCCGACGTCGGCACCATCAAGCGCTGCGCGAAGCTGATCGCGCTGCTCGACGTACCGACCTACCAGGACGTCCAGACGCAGACGTTTCGCCTGCAGTACGCCGACGCGCAGACGATTGCCACGGCGATCACCGACATCTTCAGCAACACGCGCCCGACCGGCGGCGGCGCCCGCGCGGGTGCCGCCCAGCGCACGCCGGGCCGCGGCGGCGCGCCAGCCCAGGGCAATGCGGGCGGCGAGCAGATCGCCGGTACGTCAGACAACCTCCTGCTGACCGTGCTTCCGGCCACGAACTCGATCACGATCCGTGCTGAGCCCGAGGTGATGAAGTCGATCGGGGACCTGATCTCCGACGTGTGGGACGTGAATCCGCAGGCTGGGGGCAGCCTCTTCCGCGTCTACGACCTGGCCTACACCGACCCGCTCAAGATGGAAGGCCTGCTCGAGTCGCTCCTCGAGAATGGAGGCGGCAGCGCCGGCGGAGGACGGACCGGTGGCGCGCAGGTGCGACTGGGCGGCGCGGTCGGCGGCGGGGACAGCGGCGCCACGGTCGCCGTGAGCAACATCTTCAAGATCGACGCCTATCCGGATTCGAACCGGCTGGTCATCATCAGCAAGACGCCCGACAACTTCATCTGGCTCGACCAGATGGTGAAGCTGCTCGACCAGCCGCTCAAGGTCGGCATCCCGACCAACGTGCCGCTGAAATACGCCAACTCGGTCAAGATGGCCGAGATCCTGAACGCCCTGCTCGCGCAGGCCGGCTCGGGCGCGGAGATCACGCGCGAAGACACCGGCCTGAGCGGCATCAACTTCGAGAGCGCCGGCGGTGGCACCAGCGAGACCAGCGGTGCGACCGGTGGCGCCACCAACGGCGAGAACACCGTCCAGTTCCCTTGGCAGTCGGGCCGTGGCGCCGGCGGCGAGGACCAGGCCGAGGTGAGCGCGCTGGTCGGCAAGAGCCGCGTCGTGCCCAACGAAGTGCAGAACTCGCTGCTCGTGCTGGCACCGCCGGAGATCCAGGACGCGCTCATCACCATCATCAACGACCTCGACAAGCCCGGCCGACAGGTGATGATCTCGTCGGTGCTGGCGGAAGTCGAGATTGGCGATGACTTCGCGATGGGCATCAAGTTCGGCCCCAACGGGCAGGTCGCTCCGCGCAACCCCAACAACGCGGTCAGCATCGGCACCGAGGTGGCCGGGTCGCGCGACACCGACTTCCCCGCGGAGTTCAACGAGTTCACGTTCGACTTCGGCGTCGACGCGACCGTCGTGCTCCAGTCGCTCGCCCAAGACACGGCGGTCCGGATCCTGCAGCAGCCGCGCGTCGTCACGACCGACAACAAGGAAGCCAAGTTCTTCAGCGGACAGGACGTGCCCTTCCAGTCGGGGACGACCAGCGATGCGGCCGGCACCACGGCGAGCTTCGAGCAGATCGCCGTCGGCATCGGCCTGAACGTGCGCCCACGCGTGACGAACGAGAAGAACGTGGCCATGGAGATCGAGGTGCTCCTCTCCAACGTGAACATCGCGGCTGCCGGCGTGGGCGACAACCCCACGATCGACCGTCGCCAGACCAACACGGCCGTCACGGTCAAGAACGGCCAGACGATCGTGCTCAGCGGCATCCGCATCGAGTCCGAGACGAAGGACGACACGGGATTCCCGATCCTGAAGGACATCCCGGGCCTGGGCTTCATCTTCGGCAACGTGGACAACTCGAAGGCGCAGCGTGAGCTGCTCATCTTCGTCACGCCGATCGTCATCGAGAACCCCGACGACTTCAACACGAACTACAACGTGAAGGAACTCGAGCGGCTCAAGGAACTCGAGAAGCCGCTGCCGAGCAACCCCAAGAAGCTGCTCGACGATCCGGCGACGAGGCGCTTGCCGAGTGGCGAGCTGATGGTTCCGGATGCCCCGACTCCACCGACGACGCCCTGATCCAGCGCTGCCAGCCACGGCATGCCTTCCCCGCGCGCGGGAGATTGGCATCGCGGCACGAGGATGCATCGCCGCTCGTGGCTTGGTGGCGGTCTGGGCAACCGTCTGGGCGACGGGCCTTGCGGTGCTCGTGGGCTGCTCCGGCGGGCCGCCGAGCGCCCCCGTGCGGCCATCGAGCGAGCAGGACCCAAAGCTCGCCTCCGTCGAGTTCGGGTTGGTGGCCCTCGGCGACGTTGCCTGGGACGGGTTCACGATGCCGGTCGTCGCTGGCGACGCCAGCGCCATCGCGGTGCAGGTCGACAGCGTCCCGGACTGGCCCACCCGGCTCGGCACCACCGATGCACCCAAGCGCAACGCGGGAACCGTGGCGATCCACACCGTTGAACCCGGCGGCCTTGGTGCGGCACGAAACCTTGGGCCGGATCTGTTCCTTGGTCGGTGCTGGATCGACGGGAATGGTGGCGGCGCGCTCATCGAGGAGCCGCAAGCGGGTGGGGCTCGGCGGCTCGGCGTGATGTCACCGCTCGATGGTTCCGTGCAATGGCTGCTTGATGATGGCGCGACCAACGCGGGTGCGTGGATCAACGGACATGGAGACCGCATCATGGTGACCTGGTGCCGGCGTGCTCCCGGCGCTCGGTCGTGGAGCGTCGAGCAAGCAGCGTTCGAGAGGATCCGCGAGTGGTGGCTGCCCTGCGCAGACGGAGCGGGACCGTCGATCGCGCCGGTCGACGGCGTTGAGTGGAGCGGACCGAGCCTGGTCGATGGCGTGCTCACGGCGATCCAGGTTCGAGACGGCGTGCTCCGTGCCGCAGCGTTCGATGCCTCGCCTGCCCGCAGCGAACCCGCACCGCTGCAGACGGCCGTGCTCTCGATGCGAGGGACCCGAGAGCTGGCGTGGCAGTGCGTGAACGCGCTGGGCCCCACCTGCACGAGCGGATCGACGTCGCTGCTCTACCACCCCAGATTCAGCCGCATGGCGACCTGGGACCCGCGGATCAACGAGGCGCCCACCCTGCTGCCCGAGGGCACGACGGGCATGATCCAGTGCGGGCGCCACTGCCTGTGGACCTCGAGCGATCGGGTCTGGGCCTGCTCGGGCCCGACACCCGATCCGGCGCGGCGCGTGCTTGTTGCCGAAGGCACATGGATCCTGCTGCATGCACAGGGCACGTCGGCGCTGCTTGCTCGACCCAACGGGCGCTCGCTGCGGATCTATCGGTTGACCTTTGCGCCGCCCCGCAGCGCGTGAGCCGCGATCCGTCGCCTTGACCGCGAATCGGTCGTCCCACCCATGAACAAGGGCCGGCGGTTGGCCGGCCCTTCGGGAGCGTTCCTGGATTCACCGAGGATCAGTCGTCTTCGTCTTCGTCTTCGTCTTCATCCTCATCGTCATCCTCGTCGTCGTCGTCATCCTCGTCTTCATCCTCGTCTTCGTCTTCCTCGTCCTCGTCCTCTTCGTCGTCGTCCTCTTCGTCGTCGTCCTCATCCTCGTCTTCGTCGTCCTCTTCGTCTTCCTCGTCTTCGTCTTCCTCATCCTCTTCTTCGTCCTCGTCATCATCGAAGAAGTCGTCGTCGTCATCCTCGTCGTCGAGGTCATCCTCGCCGTCCTTGGACTCGCCGTCCTTCTCCTCCTCCTCATCGAGTCCATCCTCGTCGGCGAACTCTTCCTCGCCGAAGTCGTCGTCGTCGTCGATTTCCTGGAAGGCGTCAGTGTCCTCCTCGTCGTAGCCAAGGGCTTCCTGCGAGGGGGCGATGAGGCTGGCGAATGTCCGGCCGATGGCCGCGATGGATGGCATAGGTCCTCCGTTGGGCGGGACTATCGTGTGCTCGGGGCGGTCTGTCAACCCGACCCGACCGGGATCGCGATGCACTGATCCTCGCCGAACTCGAGGATCCAGCCATCGAGCAGCATCGAGCGCCGCCATCCGACCGGGACCATGAGCCGCGCCATGCTGCGCACCTGACGAAGGCCCTGTGCAGGATCGAGGAGCGTGAACGTCGAACCGCCTTGGACTGCAGGCAATTCCGGCATCTCCAGCACCTGCACGATCACGCCGCCGTCGCAGGCGATGGCCAGCTGAGGCGTGGCCGACGGGGCGAGCCGCGCACTGCCGATGATGCGCCCGGTCGCCTGGGCCAGAACCACGCGATCACCCTTGGCAAAGAGCAATCCATCATCGAGTTCGAGCAAAGGGCTCCAGGCTCCCGAGATCCCGCCGTCCCAATCGAGCGCCGTGCTCGAGCCATCATCGAGATCGAGCCGGTACGAACCATCGGTGGGCTGGCCCCCGAACATGGCCTCGTGCAGGACGATGGACGGCATCCGACGCGTGGCGCCGGGCGGGCTCATGCGCTCCCACAGGATGCGCGGTCCGGCCTCGGTGTCCTCGACGAGCGTGCTGGAGAGTCCACGCGTGACCACGAAGCCGCACAGCGTGGGCTCGACCGCGTCGACCGAGGCCATGCCCTCGAGATACACCTGGCCACGCTCCTGGCCGGACGCTGAGGAGACGAGCGTGAGCGCAGGATCAGAACTGAGCGAGGTGCCCACGAGCGCCAAGCCGCCGAGCGCTGCCTGGACATGCTCGACGATCGGCAACGAGCGGCCGCTGGTCCAGCGGACGCGTCCATCGGCCCCGATCCGTGCGCAGCTGCCGTCGCCCCGGACCGCCACCGTTCCATCACCGAGCGGCAAGGCGACGAACTGGCCACGACGGGACAGCACGTTCTCGTCGTCGCGCCAGCCCGCGATCGGCTGCACGGGCCCAAGCAGCAGGCCGAGGTCCTCGATCGACCATGCCACCGCGCCGGTCGCGGGATCGAGCCCACGAAGCCGGCCGGGCAACGTCATGGTGCGCTCGAGCACCATCATGGTCGGCAGCATGCGCACGATGCCCGGCGAGGGGTCCTCGATCTCGAGGGCCCATTCGGGTGCGAGCGTGGAGCCCTTGATCCCGACGAGCTGCTGGTTCACGACGAGCACGCCACGTTCGGGTGTCGATTGCTGCCGTGCGAACGCATCGAGCGCGGGCAAGCTTGCGGAGAACTGGATCGCCCGTTGGCCCTTGCGTGGCGCATCGCCCACGCGGGCCAGTCGAGGCGCGATGATCCACGGCTCGGTAGCGGCGATCGCCGTGAACGCCGCGGCCGACGGCGCGACACGGTGCAACCGACGAAGCGTCTTCACGGCGAGCAGGTCGCCGGCGCCCACCTCGATCACGCGCGCGGCGACCCGATCGAGGAGCGTTGCATCCACGGGAAGCCCTGCATCGGTGCGCTCAAGCGCGAGCAGTGCCGCCCGCTGCGCACAGCGGTTCGCATCATCGAGCCGATCAGCCGCACGCGCGCGCGCGCTTGCCTCGACCAGCGTGCCGATCGAGGCCAACGTGCCTCGCCAAGCCCGAGCGATCGCTTCGGGGGAAGCGCGATCTGCCCGCCGGACGGCTTCCTCGGCGGCCTGCTCGATGGCGTTGCTCCGAGCCGCATGGGCCTGCACCACCAGGCGCTGCATCGCCACCGAAAGCACCTGGCTCGTGCGCACGCGTGCGCCACCATGATCGACCAGCGCATCGTGGTCGAGCGCAGGCATGGCCTCGGCGATCGTGCGGGCCGCATCAGCCCACTCCGAGCGCACAGCATGGCGCTCGGCAAGGGCCAGGGCCACGCGCAGCGACTGCGACGGCAGCAACGCCGACTGACGGAGGACGTCGACGGCCTCGGTGCCATCGGGGCTGCGCCGCACGAGTTCGAGCAGCACATCGACGACGCGCGCCCGCGCGACCGGGACATCGTCGCGGTCCTCGATCACCGCGAGCCGCGCGAGCGCCCGGCGAGCCATGTCGAGCGCCCGCGTCGTGTCGCCTTGGGCCAGCGCCGACTCGGCGAGCGCGATCTCTGCGTCGCTCGAGGCTCCTCGGTCGACCAAGGCCATCAGGTCTGCCACGATCCGTTCGCCCTGCCCCCAGACCTCGAGGTTCATCTCCGACGCGATCGCGACGCGTTCGTCTCCGACGCCGATTGCACCGCTGCGCCGCACGGGCATCGATCCGATCGATGCCCCCGAGGCGAGGTCGTGCACATCGACCCGCGAGGCGCGTGGCAGCACGACGACTGGTCGATCGCCGGATCGCGCGAGCACCGCGCGCCCCACGAGCGGCTCCAAGTCGACCGCGGCCAACTGCCAGAGCCGCGCGGCCGGGTCGGCTCCGCCTACCGCAGACAGCGCACCGCTCGCAGCGACACCGACGATGGTGCCCGAAGCGCCGACGAGGTACTGCGCCGCACCAAGCGGCTCGCCCTGTCCGAGCGGCTGTGCGGTGATCACGGCGCCATCGGCAAGCGCGCGACGCATCGCCACGCGCGCATCGGCGTGCAGGAACCACGCCGCATCGCCGTCCACGACCGGCGCCGAGGCTTCCCACGATTCCTGCGGTGGCTGCTGGCGCGTGCGCGCCAGTTCATCGCGCGCGATCCAGCGCACGGCGCCCGTCGGCGCCTCGATGCATGCTGCGGTCCCGACCATCGTGCCGACCAGCACGAGGCCGCGGTGCGCCACGGCACCCATGCCGCCACGGATCGTCGTGACGTTGCCGAACTCAGGCAGCAGGCCGTTGGCTGCGCCGAGCGGGACGGCCCACCGCGTGGAGCCGTCCTCGGCATCGAGCCCGATGATCCAGCACGCGAGCTCGAGGCGGCCATTCTGGCGCAAGCATGGCACGGCGAGCACATCGCCGGCCAAGGCGGTCGAGCCCGCTGCGCGCAGGCCGCCGGGATGGAGGCCATCCGGTTCCTCGAGCGAGCGCTGCCAGAGCACGCGGCCATCACCGCGGCGCACGGTCACCACGCGCGAGGAGATCGCGCCGCCGAGCTCGCCGACGGAGACGACCGAATGGACGCGCTCGGCATCGACCACGCAGGGCGTGAGCATCGTGTCGGCGCTTCGCGCGGCCTGCTCGATCGCGAGCATCGCCTGCCAACGCAGCGTGTGGGTCAGGAGATCGAAGCACGTCACCACGCGACCATCAGCCACGATGAGCTCGCCGCGGTCGATGATCGGCACGACCGTGTGCAGCCGGCTGCGCGCAGCCCGGCCGGTGTCCTCACGACCGAACATGTCCTCGACCGGCACGATGCCCCGGTTGCGGATCGATGCCGGGGCCCAGGTCAGCGGCGCGGACCAGGCCTCGATCCATGGCATCGCAGGGACCCGCGCCGCCGGGTCAGGCGCGATCTCGCCGAGTACGGCACGCTGCGCGCGCGCGCTCGGCTCACCCATGGCACGGATCGCCTCGACGAGCGACGGAGCCACGCCCGGCACGGCCGCAAGGTCCGCCACTGATGCGATCCACGCGGTGCGATCCCCTGCCGTCCACGCTGCCAGCGCCTCGAGCGCATTGCGCGGCGCAGGATCGAGCGACGCCGAAGGATGCATCGAGGCGCGGCGGAGCCACGCGGTCGCTTCATCGGCGCGTGCATCCTGGAGCGCGCGACCGGCGAGCCGCAGCATGGCTTGGAGTCCGGCATCGGTCGCTGCGAAGCGCGTGGCGACCTCGATCAAGCGGTCATCGGCCAGCCACTCCCGCGCTTGCGCGCTGACTTCGTTGCGGTACCGCTCGAGCACCGCGGGCTGGGATGCCAGCAGCGCCGCGACCTGATCGGCCACGCCCTGGTAGACGCCAGGCTGCTTGGTCTGCACGAGCTTGTCGGCGAGGTCGCGCAGGAGTTCCGCGGCCAGGCGAGCACTCTCGCCGGGATTGGTCACCGCTTGTTCGTCGGCCCGAAGCAGCAGCTCGGCGGCCGTCGGCGAATCCGCCACGGTCGGGATGATCACGGACTGCTGCGCCGTCGCGGCGTGACCGGCTGCGGTGGCCACCGCGAAGCACGCAGCAAGGATCGACGCACGTCCGCGATGCATGGAGTGATGGTACGCCGCGTGCGGCCGGGCGCCGCGTGTAGAGTCCCATGCATGCGACTGACCGCCCGCCATGCGATGGCCGTTCCCGTGCTCCTGGCAGCCTGCGGCACGGCACCCCGAGTCGAGATCGTCGAGGCCGTTCCCGTCGCCACGATCGGCACTGAGCAGGAATGGGCGCTCGTCCTTCGCGTGCACAACCCGAAGGATGCGCAGCTCGTGCTCGATGGCTGGACGCTCGATGCTGGCGGCCGTCGGATCGAGTGGGTCGCCACACGGACCGTGCCGCCGGGCGAGATGATCCAGGAGTCGCTGCCCGTGGTGCTGCCGTCATCAGTCGGCGCGTGGTCCGTGAGCGGCGAACTCTCCTACGTCGCACCGGGTCGACTGAACGACATCCTCTTTGACTCAGGCTTCAGTCGGCCGAGCGTGTCGTTCGAAGGCACACCGACGATCAAGGCGGCAGGCAGCGCCCCCGCGCCGACGGCCGTCGACGGAACGATGCCCGACCTCAAGGCGCCCGCGCGCTGAGGATTGACGGACGCGCGCAGTGCCGATCGCTCACGGACCGATGCGTTCGTCGCCACCGTGACGCCGCATGAACTCGGCACGTGCGTCATCCATGAGCCGCTGGTGGAGGCCGAGCATGGATGGGTCACCCGCATCCACGCCGTCGTGGGACACCGGATCGAACACACCATCGGGGCGCATCATCCACGACTGCCTGCGGTCCTCGAGGCAGTACGACAGGATCTTCCAGAG
>CAMDAQ010000011.1 GCA_945888705.1 Singulisphaera sp. GP187 | reverse complement strand
CTGCACGCGATCCTCGAAGCCTTCGCAGACGAGCGCGCGCGCACCATCGGGCGTGAACGCGAGGGCATCGGGATAGTGGATGCGCCCCTTGCCCTGCCGCGGGATCACGGCGTGCATCCCCCACCAACCCGCCATGCGACCAGTCGATTGGTCCAGCACCGCGATGCGGTGGTTCAGATGATCACAGACGTACACGCACCCATCGCGGCAGGTGATGCCGGTTGGTTCCGTGAACTGCCCGGGGAACGCGCCGCGCTCGCCGAACGCATCGCCGGGCCCCGGCTGCGTGGTGACCCATCGATGAACCCGGTGCGTTGCAGCGTCCGTCCACCAGAGCCGTCCGTCGGCATCGAACGCGACGCCGGCGGGCGCCACCCCATCGGCTCGCGCGACGACCGCATTGGCCGGAGCAGCGAGATCGAAGACCAGCACCTGCCGCAGCGCGGCATCTGCCACCGCAATCCGCGTGCCATGCGCCGCGACGGCCACCGGCTCACGGAGCACGGCATCACCGATGTAGCGCGTCACGCTGCCGTGCACGATGCGGATCCGCGGAGGCGCCCGCTCCACGACCAGCAGCGCTTCGTCGTCTGCAGCGATGGCGACCGGCGCACGCAAGGGCGGCGTCAGCGCGAGTTCAGCACCAGCACCCAATTCGCCCACGACACGCAGCGTGCCGCGCTCCCCTTCAAGCACGATCATGCCTTCGACGCCCTCGGGCAGTCCGAGCGATCGCGCTAACGCAGTCTTGACAAACGCAACACCGCATGCGCCGCGAAGGTCCTCGACCTGTGCCACGGGCTGGGCGTGCTGTGGGCAATCGACGGCCATGCGGGGAGCGTATCGCCCAGCATCGCTGCAGCCCTGACTATCCTCGCGCCATGAGCCACGCCGCCCATCACCGAGGACCATCCATCGTGGTCCGTTCGATCGCCATCATTGGCTGCCTCGTCATCGTGGCCGCCCTCGTCGGCGGGCTGCTCGGTCATCACGATGGGGTCCATGCGAAGCCCGAACTCCCCGCATCATGGGTGCTCGGTGCCGCGCCGTTCGCGTTCCTGCTCTTGGCGATTGCGGTCTTCCCGCTGATTCCCGCGATCGCCGGTTGGTGGCACAGCAACGTCAGCCGTCTCGCCGTCGCCGCCACCTGCGGCGTGGCCACGCTCGCCTGGATCGCCGCCACCATGGGAGCCGGCCATGCCGCCACCCTGACCGGCCATGCGGTGCTCGACGAGTACATCCCCTTCATCGTCCTGCTCTTCTCGCTCTACGTGATCTCCGGGGGCATTGCGATCCGCGGGAACCTGCCCGCCCACCCGGGCACCAACACGGTGATCCTGGCGATCGGCACCGTGCTCGCGAGCGCGATCGGCACCACCGGCGCGAGCATGGTCCTCATCCGCTTCCTGCTCTCGGTGAACAAGGAGCGCCACAAGGTCGCGCACACGGCGATCTTCTTCATCTTTCTCGTGAGCAACTGCGGCGGCCTGCTGCTGCCGCTCGGCGATCCGCCGCTGTTCCTCGGCTACCTCAAGGGCGTGCCGTTCCTGTGGACCTTGTCGCTCTGGCAGGAGTGGGCCACCGTCAACGGCATCCTGCTGGTGCTGTACTTCCTCTGGGACCGCCACGAGTGGAAGGCCGAGCGGCGCGCGGACATCTCGCGTGACGAGCACGCTCGACGCAGGATCTCGATCGACGGCCAGCTGAACATCGTCTGGCTGCTGCTGGTGGTGCTCGTCGTGGCCACGGTGGATCCGAGCCGGCCGCTGCCGGGCACCGAGTGGAAGCCCTTCCCCTACCTGCGCGAGCTGCTCATGCTCGGGCTGTGCGCCATGAGCATGTCCTTCACCAAGGATGCGGTGCGCAAGGCCAACGAGTTCGACTTCGGCGCGATCGCCGAGGTCGCCGCGCTCTTCATCGGGATCTTCGTCACGATGCAGGTGCCGCTGATGGTGCTGCAGGCCAAAGGCGCCGCGCTGGGCATCACCACGCCGATGGGTTACTTCTGGGCCACCGGCAGCCTGAGCGCCGTGCTCGACAACGCGCCCACGTACCTCGTCTTCCTGCAGACTGCAGTCGCCACCCCGATCGATGGGGCGGCACAGATCTCCGTCGGCGACCTGGGCACGGTCTCTGAACCGCTGCTCTCGGCGGTGAGCCTGGGCGCGGTCTTCATGGGAGCCATGACCTACATCGGCAACGGACCCAACTTCATGGTGAAGGCGATCGCCGAGCAGCGCGGCGTGCGCATGCCGAGCTTCTTCGGATACCTCGGCTGGTCCTGCTTGGTGCTCCTGCCCACGCTCTACCTGGTGTCGCGGCTCTTCGTCGCGTCACCCTGATCCTCGCGCTTCATCATCGCGTAGATCACGCTCTGCACGACCACGCTCTCGCCGACGAGGCGGCCGACCCGCGTGCTCGCGGCCTTGAGGTCGCGGAACTTCCCCTCGTCGAGTTCGCGCTCGAAGTCCGAGAGCGAATTCTCGATGCCCAGCATCATGCTCGCCAGGATCGCCCACTCCTCGCGCGTGTCGGGGAAGTACTCGTTCGATCGCAGAAGGTCCACAGGCACCACGAACCGCCAGCCACCCGAGCGCTCCTCGATCGCGATCGCCCCGCCCCAGAGCGGCTCATCCTTCCAGAGCAGCGCCGCGGTGCCGTCGCCGAGATCCTCGGCCTTCAGGTTCACCCGCTCCCGCTGGACTTCACCGAAGGGATCCGAGAAGAACCGCGCGAAGCCCTCGCGAAAGTCCTTGGGCACCAGGTCGGACTGCGCCGCCGCAAGTTCCTTGGTGACCTGCCCGGGGAAGCGCTCGCGGAGCTTGACCGTCACGCGCCAGAGCTGGGCCAGCATGTCCTTCAGCTTGCCCCGCACGTCCTCGACGGCACTCGCCTCGGTCACGCCGTCGGCGAATTCGACCTCGCGCACGGGGACATCGATCAGGTCAGGCAGGATCTCGGGGCGGCCATCCTCGACTGCGACCCGGACCGCCTCGAGCAAGGCCTCGGGGGTACTGGTGTCGATGGCCGGCTTGCTGCACGCGACAAGCGCTGCACACGAGAAGAGCATGATGACGGCATGACGCACGGCACTAGGATAGGAGCGATGCTCGTGACCGTGAACGGACAATCGATGGAACTCCCCGATGGCGAGCGCGTCACCGACCTGCTCGGCCGCCTCGGCCTCGAGCGTTCGATCTGCGCCGTCGAAGTGAACCGCGCGCTGGTGCCCAAGCGGCTGCACGGCGAGACGCCCCTGAAGCATGACGACCGGGTCGAGGTGGTCACGCTGGTCGGTGGAGGATGACGCCATGCATGCAACGACCATGAACCCGCCCCCGCTCACCGTTGGCTCGTTCGCGCTCCGCAGCCGGCTCGTGACCGGCACGGGCAAGTACCCCGACCACGCCACCATGAACGCCGCGCTCGAGGCAAGCGGCTGCACCGCGGTGACGGTTGCGGTGCGACGCGAACGCCTTGTCGATGCGAACGGGCGATCGCTGCTCGATGCCCTCGACACCGATCGCTACACCATCCTCCCCAACACGGCCGGCTGCTTCAGCGCCGACGATGCCATCCGCGTCGCACGCCTGGGTCGCGAGCTCCTCGAGCAACTGGGCAACGCCGGCGCACGCTGGGTGAAGCTTGAGGTGCTCGGCGACCGCATGACGCTCCTGCCCGATCCGGTGGGCACGCTCGAAGCCTGCCGCGAACTCGTCAAGGATGGCTTCGAGGTGCTGTGCTACTCGAGCGACGATCCGATCATGGCCGTGCGGCTCCGTGATGCGGGTGCCACCAGCGTCATGCCAGCGGGCAGTCCCATCGGTTCGGGCCGTGGCATCGCCAATCCCAGCGCGATCGCGATCATCCTCGAGTTGCTGAAGGATCCCTCGCACGGCGGATCGCCCGACTATCCCGTCATCGTGGATGCCGGCGTGGGGACGCCGAGCGACATCACGATCGCCATGGAGCTCGGCGCGGACGGCGTGCTGCTCAACACCGGCATCGCGCATGCCAAGGATCCCGTGCGCATGGCGCATGCGATGCGACTCGCCCTCGAGGCAGGCTGGCACGGCGCGCGCAGCGGCCGCATCCCGCGACGGAAGTTCGCCAGCGCGAGCAGTCCCTGGGAAGGCGTCATCACGCACATCCCGGGCGAGTGAGCCCAGCCCAGCGGCACCGCCGCTGCCTTGCTCGACGCTGTCCCCGCGTGCGTGGCATCACTCGATGCTGTCCACCTCGGCATGACTGCGCCACGATGACTATGCCGGCCGCTGCCGACCCAGTACGCGCTCCAACGTCGCCCGCGTGATCGGCTGCACCATCGGCGAAGGAACATCGACGTCGAGTTCGTCAAGGCTGTCGAGCACTGATCGCGGCACGGGCGGCTCGGTGTGTGCGCTGATCAGTCGATCCATCGCGTCGAGCGCGGCGCGAGGCGTGGCCCATCTCGCCAGCCACGCATCGAGCTCCTCGTGCGAGATGGCCTGCTCGAACAGCGCATCGAACGACGGTGCCGCCAGCGGACGATCCGCGCACCGGTCCAGGCGGGACTGGATCAGTCGTCGCAGCGCCGGGACTGGCCAGTCGAGCACGACGCGCGAGCACGGCACGCGCAGGTCCGCCACGGCCGCCGGGGGTGCGGCGAGCACCACCGATGTCCCGGACCGCTGGACGATGCGCTCATCGAGCAGGGCCTTGATCGCGCGGCGCGAGACTGCGTCGTCGCCGACGCCGTCGACGACCACGGCGATCGAGCGCCAACCGAGCAGCCGCACGATCCGTTCCAGCCGATCGAGCAAGTCGAGCCGCGGCGCGATCGCTCCTCGCTTGGGCACGCGCCGCAGATCCACCGGCCGCCACTCGTTCAGGCAGGCAGCCAGGTCGTCGGCATCCCGGTCGGTCACGACGATCGAGCGCATCGCCCGGCGAACGCGGCTGCGCACCAAGAAGCCTGCCACAGCCCAGCGACCGAGCAGTCCAAGGCTGGCGCTGAGCACGAGCCCCAGTCCGATCCACGGCAGCGCCTGTGCCCATTCTGGAGCGACCGAGGGGAGCGCGCGCACGAGGGCAGCATCGCGCCGATCGCCGAAGGCCAGCAGCACGATGCCGGTCAGCACGCTCGATCCCAGGAGCACCAGTCCCCACGATCGCGACGCCTCCGCAAGCACGCCGCCGCTGAGCGCGAATCGATCGCGAAGGAGCATCGTCCTGCTCGGTGCACCATCGGCGCGGTCGTAGAGCGCCTGCAGCACGACCAGGTCGCGACAGACCGATGGGCCTGCCGATTCGATCGCGGCCGCCGGATCGGACACAGGCATGCGCGGCCGGGTGCCGTCGTTGCCGATGCCGAGGACTTCGTCCACGAGCTCCGGCACGATGCGGTGCAGCACAAGGTCGAGCGCCTCGCTCGCGGTCATGGGTCCGCCGCGACGCTCCTCGACCCCACCGGCGACTTCGGTGAATCGGTCCACCGGCACCACGCGGCGCCCCAAGCCCGGCCGTTGCAGCGCGGCATGCTCGTCCTCAGCCACCAGCTGCATGCACAACGCAGTCCTGCCGCTGCCGGGCACCCCCTCGACCAGGCAGGAGTGCGGCACCTCGGTCGCGCCATGCACCTCGGCGTAGCGCACATGCAGCATGCCCATCGGCTCAAGGGCAAGCACCTCGTCGCGGCGCGCGTCGGGCGCCGCGAACGGATCGCGCGCAAGTCCGAACGCCCGGAGCCAGGACGCACGCTCCATCAGTGATCCACGCGATGGCCCAGGATCGGCTCGAGTTCCGCGAGCGCGGCCGCGACGGCCGATGCATCGCGCGCCTCGAGGTTCAGGCGCAGGAGCGGCTCAGTGTTCGAGCGGCGGATGTTCGCCCACCACGTGCCCGTGTCGAGCGAGAGGCCGTCAAGCTCCTTCATCGCGGCCGTGGCGTAACGGGCCTTGAGTCGCTCGAGCGTGCCCGCGGTGTCGGCATTCTCGAAGTTGATCTCGCCAGACTGCGCATAGCGCCGAAACGGCGCCACGCAGGCCGAGAGCGTGCGTCCGCTCGAGGCAAGCAGGTTCAGCACCTCGATGAACGCACGGACCCCGCTGTCGGTGTTCCACAGGTCGGCGAAGTAGAAGTGGCCACTCAGCTCGCCACCGATCGGTGCGGCGGTCTGCGCGAGCGCTGCCTTCATGAAGACGTGCCCCACGCGGCTCTCCACCGGTTCGCCGCCCGCTTCGCGGATCGCCTCGGCGACGCTGCGCGAGGAGCGAAGGTCATAGACCACCGCAGCACCGGGATTGGGCTTCAGCACGCGGCCCACCATCGCAGCGAGCAAGAGATCGCAGCCCACCGGCGTGCCATGTTCATCAATCACCATGCATCGATCGGCATCGCCGTCGAAGCAGACGCCGAAGTCTGCCTTGCCCCGCACGACCGCCTCGCGCACCTGCGCCAGGTTGGCCTCCACCAGCGGATTGGGTTCGTGCACGAACTCGCCGCGCGAGGTGTCGAAGTTGATCGCCTCGATCTCAAGGCCCGGAAGCCCCGAGAAGATCTTCGGCACGGCCACGCCCGCCATGCCGTTGCTCGCATCGATCGCGATGCGGAGCTTGCGCGAACCATCCTGGTAGCAGGGATCCAGCAGCCGCAGCAGGTGCGCGCGATACGCCTGCCAGACGTCGCGCTCGGCATGCATGCCGCCCTCGCGCTCGGCGGTCGAGCGCGACGCGATCGAAGCCTGCTCCTTGATGCGCTCGAGCCCCGTGCCTTGCCCCACGGGCCGCGCCTTCGCTTGGCTCACCTTGAAGCCGTTGTACTGCGCGGGATTGTGGCTGGCGGTGACCTGCACGCCGCCTCCGGCACCGAAGTGGTTGATCGCGAAGTACACCGCCGGCGTGTCGACGAGGCCGATGTCGATCACGTTGGCGCCGAAGTCGAGCATGCCGTCCATCAGCGCGCGCGAGAGCGACGGGCTGCTGCGCCGCATGTCGCGGCCGACCACGATGTGACGCATGCCTGGACTGTCGAGCCCCTGCTCCTGCGCACGCTCGGCGAGGAATCGCGCCGTGGCGTAGCCCACTGACCACGCGCCGTCCTCGTTGAGCGGTTCGGGGTAAGTCGCGCGGACGTCGTAAGCCTTGAAGCATCGATCGATCATGGCGGCGGATCCTATCGGCCACTGCAGCGATAATCCGCCGCCGCGATGCTTGCCGCCATGCTTCGGCCCCGGTAGCCTTTCCCGTCTGCCCCGAGCGGCCGGCGGACACGCGTCCTCCCCTGCGCGCGGCAGCGCGGCGTGCACGATGGGCGCGCGGCGAACTCACCGTCCGAAGGGCATCCCGCCCGACCCTGAAGCGCCCTCATGGCGGCAGGGCGACCATCGCGCCAGGCCGTCGGTGTCGCTGTTCGAAAGGAAACGACCATGTCATCGCTCGTCAACGAACTCATCGAAGCAGGCATCCACTTCGGCCAGCGCCGCAGCAACTGGAATCCCAAGATGGGCCCGTTCATCCACGGGACCAAGAACCAGATCCACATCATCGACATCAAGGAGACCATCAAGGGGATCCTGCTCGCGAAGAAGTTCATCGCGAAGTGCGTGTCGGAGAACAAGGACGTCGTCTTCGTCGGCACCAAGCGCCAGGCCCGCGCGGCCGTCGAGACCCACTGCGGTGCATCGGGCATGCCCTACGTGACCGAGCGCTGGCTCGGCGGCACGCTCACGAACTTCCGCACCGTGCGTGAGCGCCTGAAGCGCCTCGAGGAACTCGAGCGCCTCGTCGAGACCGGCGAGATCAAGAACTACTCGAAGAAGATGGAAGCGCAGCTCGCCCGCGAGCACAAGAAGATCTACCGCAACCTGAACGGCCTGCGCTCGATGACCCGCCTGCCCGGCGCGCTCGTCGTGATCGACACGCAGCGCGAGATGAACGCGCTGAACGAAGCCAAGAACCTCGGCATCCCGACGATCTGCCTCATCGACACCGACGGCAATCCCGACATGGCCGACATCCCGATCCCCGGCAACGACGACAGCATGCGCTCGATCGACATCGTCGTGCGCGAACTCTGCGCCGCGGCCACCGAAGGCAAGGGCAACCGCACGTCGGCCCCGGCCTCGAACGATGCCGACGCCCCCGCCGGCGAAGGCGATGCCCAGGCCCCGCGCCGCCGCAGCGCCCGCAGCCGCTTCCGCATGGACGACGGCCAGGGCGCAGCCGCCAGCCCTGCCGCCGGCGCCTGATCCCTCGAACCAGCACACCAACGGAGCACCACCATGAGCACCGCCGCAATCGATCCCAAGACCGTGATGAAGCTGCGACAGAAGACCGGACTCGGCATGGGCGCCTGCAAGGATGCCCTCGTCGAGGCCAACGGCGACTTCGATGCCGCCGAGAAGCTCCTGCGCGAGCGCATGAAGGACAAGATGGACGGCCGCACCGACCGACCGGCCGGCGAAGGCTGCCTGGCCATCGCCACCGGCGCGGGCAAGATCGCCATCGTCGAGATCCGCAGCGAGACCGACTTCACCGCCAAGAACTCGGAGTTCCGCGCCATGGCGGCCGACGTCGCGAAGCTTGCGCTCGAAGCCGCTGCCGGCACCGTTGCCGCCACCGCGGCCATCACCACTCGCGTCGATGACGTGCGCCTCAAGACCGGCGAGAACGTCCAGTTCGCGCGCGGCGAGGTGATGGCAGGCAAGTCCTACGCCTCCTACCTGCACCACGACCACAAGCAGGGCGCGATCCTCGAGTTCACCGGCACGCTCGACGCCGAGACCGGCGCCGCGATCTGCCAGCACATCGTGGCTTCGCCCGTGACCCCGCAGGCGATCGATGAGACCGGCCTGCCGGCCGACCAGCTTGCACAGAAGCGCGCCGAGGCAACCGCCGAAGCGACCGCCAGCGGCAAGCCGGCCCAGATCGCCGAGAAGATGGCCGAAGGCAAGATGCGCAAGTGGTTCGAGGAAGTCACGCTCCTTGGCCAGGCGTTCGTCTTCGACGAGAAGAAGAAGATCAAGGATTTGCTGCCCGCGGGCACCACGCTGACGGGCTTCCGTCGCCTGGTCGTCGGCGGCAGTTGAGCCGGGCCGTCCCGCCCTGATCGCTCCGACGAAGGTCGGAGCCTTGACGAGGCGTCCTTCGGGGCGCCTCGTCTCGCTTTTGCGCTGCGGCTCCGTACACTCCGCGGCCATGAAGTTCGACCTTCGCCACGGATGGGCGACGGTCGCGGTCGTGGCGCTCACCGGCGCCTCCGCGGCCCTGCTCGTGTCGGCCAGCCATCGTGCCAGCGCGCGAGCGCCCTCAACGTCGCAATCCCCCGCCGTTTCGACCAAGACCCAGTCGGCGGCCGCCGCCACGATCTCCATTGACGCAGCGATCACCGAGCAGATCCGCGCTGCGATCGTCAAGAGCGGGCTCGCCTCGAACGTCACCGCCGTCGTGGGCGATCTTGATCGCGATGCCGTGATCGTCGACCTGGGTGGTTCGCGCCCGATGCGCCCGGCGAGCAACCAGAAGGCGATCACCACCGGCCTGGCCATGATGGTGCTCGGCGATGGATTTGCCTTCGGGACCAAGCTCCTGCTGCAGGGCGACCGCCTGACGATCGTCGGTGACGGCGATCCATCGCTCGGTGATCCCGAACTCCTGTCGGGCACCGTCTGGAAGGATGCCCAAGGCGCCATGCACACGGGCCTCACGCCGGAGCAGCTGGTCGACCAGTGGGCGCGTGCGGTCGAGCGCCTGCGGATGCCGCGCATCCGCGAGATCGTGGTCGACGACCGCATCTTCGCCCGCGAGGGCGCGCATCCCGACTGGCCACGCGACCAGCTCGATGCGACCTACTGCGTGGCCTGCTGGGGCATCAACTTCCACTTCAACTCGCTGCGGTTCTGGCTCAGCCCGAAGGATGGCAAGGTGGCGTGGCGAACGCAGCCGGCGGCTCCGTGGCTCACGGTCGTGAACGACGCCACCGCCAGGCAGGGCAAGGGCGCCAAGCAGTCCGCCGGCATCGCACGGGCGCAGGGCACCGATGCCTACGCCATCAAGGGCAACCTCGCCAAGGCCGATGGCCCCTACATCGTCACGATGCAGGATCCGCCGCTCTTCCTGGGCAACCTGCTGGCCTCGCGGCTGCGCACCAATGGCGTCGATGTCGGATCGGTGCGCCTCGCCACCGCGGGAGATGCTGCGGCGACCGGTACCGCGGTCGGCCCCACGCTGAGCACGCCGCTGGCCAGCGTGGTCGCACGGGCCAACACCGACAGCGAGAACCTGTACGCCGAGGCGCTGCTCAAGCGCGCCGCCGCCAAGTCCACCGGTCGCCCGGGCTCGTGGGCCGACGGCCAGGACCTGATGCGCACGACGCTGCGCGCTGCGATCGGGACCGACGTCGAGTCCTTCGCGATCCGTGATGGCAGCGGCATGAGCAAGGAGAATCGCGTGACGGCGATGGGCATGACGCGATGGCTGCTCGCCATGCCACGCATGCTGCCGGACTTCAACGCGTACCTGCAGAGCTTCGCCGAGGGCGGCAGCAGCGGCACGCTCAAGAAGCGCATGGACGAGGTTCCCGATTCGCTCGCCAAGGTCTGGTGCAAGACCGGCTACATCGCCGGCACCAGCTGCCTGTCGGGCTACGTCGTCTGTGCGAACGGGCGTCGCTTCGCCATGAGCGTGCTCTGCAACGACCTCAAGGACAACCAGGTGGGCAAGGCCAAGGACCTGCAGGACGCGGTCGCCGCGATCCTCGCGCGCCAGCCTGCGCGCCAAGCTGCGCGCTGAAGCCTGCGCATATCAGCCTTGCGTTGGAGCCGTGGCTTCGGTCGCGGCGGCGGCCAGTTCGATCTCGATCTCGTCATCGGCGCGTTCTTGCTTCACGCTCACCCGCTGGTTGCGCGCCAGCTCGAGCAGGGCCAGGAAGAGCCCGATCGCCTCGCCACGCGTGCGACCGCGGAAGATCTCCTGCAGCGTGAGCGAACGCGTTCCCGAACGCTCCAGGCGATCGACGATGTCGTCCTGATGCAGGCCGATCGGCGTGTCGTCGTACTCGACCTTGTGGTCGCCAAGGCGGGACACGTCCACCGACTGCATGATGCGCTCGAACGCACCGAAGAGGTCAAGGATGTGGGCATCCTCGAGTTCGATCGCATCGTCGGAGCCCTGCGGCTCGGCGCCCGCGCCCACGCCACCGATGGCGTGGCGCTTGGCGAAGTCGCGACGCAGCCGGTCGAGCGTGTCCGCCGCGGTGCGGAACCGCTGGTACGCCACGAGCTGCTGAACGAGCTCGAAACGGGGATCGGTCGGGTCAAGACCCTCTGACGAGGCATCCTCGCCTTCCTTCGCCTCGCGCGGGGCGAGCGTGCGGCTCTTGATCTCGACGAGCGTGGCGGCCATCACCAGGAACTCACCCGCCAGGTCGATGTCCACCTGGCTCAGCTGGCGCAGGAAAGCGAAGTACTGGTTCGCGATCTGGGCCACGGGGATGTCGTTGATGTCCACCTCGGCCCGACGGATCAGGTAGAGCAAGAGGTCCATGGGACCTTGGAAGGCGTCCAGCCGGACCTCGTAATCGTCCTGAAGAGGCATGGTCGCAAGGGTAGCGCAGGAACGCCCGCCGACGAAGGCGCGAGGTACCCTGCCCCGCATGCCAGGGATGGACGAAGCGGAATTCATTGCCAGTGCCCTCGCCGCCGAAGTGCAGGCGCTCGAGTCCCTGCGACGGGCGGCTCTCGGAAACGAGCGCACGAGCTGGAGCACGGCCCTCGATCTCCTGGAAACCTGCCGAGGTCACGTGGTCGTGAGCGGCATGGGCAAGAGCGGCCTGATCGGTGCCAAGATCGCGGCCACGCTCAGCAGCCTCGGCCAGCCATCGCACGTGGTGCACCCTTCCGAAGCGGTCCATGGCGATCTCGGCAGGATCCGGCCCGGTGATGTCGTCATGCTGCTCTCCTTCAGCGGCGAGACGGCCGAGGTGGTCGACCTGGCGTTGATCCTGAAGGCCGACGGCATCCGTTTAGTGGGGCTCTCCAAGTCCGATGACAGCAGCCTCGGACGGCTCTGCGACGCGCACATCGAGCTCGGCGATCTTGCCGAGGCGTGCCCGCATGACCTGGCTCCGACGGCGAGCACGACCGCCATGCTGGCCGTGGGCGATGCGCTCGCACTCGCGCTGTCGCGCCGGCGCAACTTCACCGCGGATGACTTCCACAAGCACCACCCGGGCGGCATGCTGGGCGCCGGACTCAGGCCGGTTGCCGAGGTGTTGCGATTCAAGGTCGGCGAGAACCTGGCGTGCGTCGATGAGTCGACGACCGTCGGTGCATCGCTCGCTCAGGGCACGACAGGGCGGCGCGCAGGCGCGGTGCTCGTCGTGGACGGCTCTGGCACCCTTGCGGGCATCTTCACGGATGGCGACCTGCGCCGATTGCTGCATGAGCGCGGAGCGGCCACTCTCGGGCTCCCGATCGGTTCCGTCATGACGAGGGGCCCACGCTCCTTGACCATCGATTCGCTGGTCCGTGATGCGGTGCGGCTGGTTCGGGAGCGTCGGATCGACGAAATCCCGGTGGTGGATGGGCTGGGCCGGCCCATGGGCCTGGTCGATGTTCAGGACCTGATCGCCTTGCGGGTCATCAGCGATTAAGTGCCTGTCACATCGATGTTTGCGAATTGGAGCGCCGAGGCGACTTGGCCGCGCGCCCCGCTCGCTCGTCGCAGAGATCCCGCGAGCAGGCTCGGTTCAAACCTCGTGAATGGCGACATTCTCGCGCCGATGGGTAGTCGGGTCGATACGCATTGACCTAAACTGTTCGTGGGTCGCGAGGTGTTCAGCGAACGTGGGCGGAGTCGAACAAGGGATCGCAGCGGAGTCATCTGCTGCAACGAGGGGTGGACAAGGGAACGTCCCCGCTGAGTTGTTCAGCTGGATTTCCGTCCCTATCCCCGGAGTCCCTCATGAATACTCTCACCTCCCTCCTTGGCGTCGTCGCGTGCACCGCGATCGCGTCGTCGGCGCAAGCCGCCTTCATCACGTTCGGCAACCAGACCCTGTGGAACCAGTTCGTCACCGGCAGCGGCTGGCAAGTCGCCACCGAGACCTTCAGCAGCGTGGCCGATGGGTTCTACGCCGGCTCATACAGCGGTTCCACCGGTGGCGTGAACTGGATCGGCGCGGCCGCGAGTGGCATCTACGCACAAGGCGGATTGTTCTCGACGAACAATCCGGAGCAGCTCGACTTCACGTTCAGCCCCGGCGTGCAGGGCGTGGGCGGCAACATCTTCGGAACCGACTTCAGCTTCAATGTCGTGCCGTGCATCATCCAGGTCACGCTTGCCGATGGCAGCTCGTACGTGAACTACGCCACCACGGCCACGGACTTCGTCGGCTTCTACTCGACGGGTGCGGCCATCGCGAGCATGTCGATCCAGACCACGGCCACAGGTGCAGGCGCCGTGTACGCCACGGTCGACAATCTGTACTTCACTGTGGTCCCCGCGCCCGGCAGCCTCGCGCTGCTCGCGGTCGCAGGACTCGGTTCGGCTGCGCGTCGCCGCCGCTGACCATACGCAGACCAAGCAACAGGAACGTTCCCAGCGGGCCCCTCGGGGCCCGCTGTCTTTTTTGAGGTCTCGGGACGGAGGCATGCGGAACCCCGTTCCGCGTGCCGAGCGTCCCGACTCACACTCGGGACGGAGGTCCCGGGCCGCAGGCTCGGGGCCGAGCGTCCCGACTCTCTCAGTGGTTGAAGACCGGATTCTCGCCCGTCTCGAGGTACGTGTACCCCGACAGGCCGGCCTCGTACGCGCGGATGTACGCCTGGCTCTCGGCGGCGCTCATGCGCTTGTCGCGCACGGCGATCTCGCACTCGCGGCGGATCGCAGCACTCAGGTCGTTCACGTCGTACTGCACGTAGCTCAGGACCTCGCGCACCGTGTCGCCGTGCACGACTTCGTCGATCCACCAATCGCCGTCGTCATCGAGGCGCACGTGGGCGACGTGGGTGTCGCCGAAGAGGTTGTGCAGGTCGCCCAGCGTCTCCTGGTACGCACCGCAGAGAAAGACCCCGATGAAGTAGTCCTGGCCTTCCTGGAAGTCGTGCAGCTCGACCCACTTCTTCACGTCATGATCGTCGCAGAAGCGGTCGATCTTGCCGTCCGAGTCGCAGGTGATGTCAGCCAGCGTGGCCTTGCGCGTCGGCTTCTCGTTGAGCCGGTGGATCGGCATGATTGGGAAGAGCTGCTTGATCGCCCAGATGTCGGGCAGGCTCTGGAAGATCGACAGGTTGCAGAAGTAGATGTCCGACATGTCCCCTTCGATGTCGTCGAGTTCCTCGGGGACGTCGTCGGTATCCATCTCGCGCACACGGTCGCGGATCTTGGCGCAGGTTGCCCAGAAGAGCCGGTCAAGCATGGCCCGATGTTCCAGGCTCAGGTGGCCGACGCTGAAGAGGCGCACGCCTTCATCGCGGGCCTCGAGGGCGTCGTGGTACTGCTCGACGAGACGCCGTTCGCTCACCGCCTTGTAGGTCTCCCACAGTTCGGTGATTGCGCGCGGCAGTTCCTCGCCGGCCGGTGGCACCGGCAACGTGGCGGGTGCCGTGACGCGGTCGGGGCGATTGGCGCCGAGGGCATCGAACACCAGCACGGACTGCTGGGCGACCATGGCGCGGCCAGACTCGGTGACGATCGTCGGATGGGGCACGCCCTCCTCGTCGCAGACCGACATGATCTTGTAGACGACCGTGCTGGCGTATTCGGGCAGCGTGTAGTTCATCGAGAACTCGAAGCTGGTCTGGCTGCCGTCGTAATCGATGCCCAGGCCGCCGCCGACGTCGAGGTACTTCATGCCGGCGCCCATGCGCACGAGCTGCGAGTAGATGCGCGCAAGCTCGTTGACACCCGAGGTCACCTGGCGGATGTCGTGGATCTGGCTGCCCATGTGGCAGTGCAGGAGCTGCAGGCAATCCTGCATGCCGCGGGCCTTGAGGAACTCGAAGACCTCGAGCACCTCGGTCAGCGAGAGGCCGAACTTGGCCTTGGCGCCGCTTGAGTGGCGCCAGCGGCCGGCGCCCGGGGTGCTCAGGTTCACGCGCACGCCGATCTGCGGACGCACGCCAAGGCGCTGCGCGTGCGAGACGATCAGGTGCAGTTCCGTGAGGTTCTCGATGACCGGGATGATGTTCCGGCCGAGCTTGGCCGCAAGCGTGACGAACTCGATGTAGCGGTCTTCCTTGAAGCCGTTGCAGATGATGAGGCGCTCGGGGCTGTCCGCAGTCATGCCCATGACCGCGAGGAGCTCTGGCTTGCTGCCGACCTCGAGACCGAAGCCGAGCGGCACGCCGTACTTGCGGACCTCTTCAACGATGCGACGCTGCTGGTTGACCTTGATCGGGTAGACGCCGCAGTAGTTGCCCTTGAAGCCGTTCTCGGCGATCGCCACGTCGAAGGCCTCGCGCAGGTCGCGCAGGCGGCGCTCGAGCAGGTCGCTGAAGTGGATGAGCACGGGGGTCTTCAGGCCGCGCTCGCGCATGCCCTGCACGACCTCATAGAGGTCGATCTCGGCGCCGGGCGTGCGCCCTGGTCGCACGACCACGTTGCCAGACGGATTGATGTCGAAGAAGCCCTTGCCCCAGAGCCTGATCTGGTAGGCGTCGGCGCTGTCATCGATGGTCCAGCCCGGAGCGAGTCCGGTGCGGGCAGGACGCGAGGCGGGCTGGGTCGACGCGTGGTCGGGCTGGATTTGGGTCATCGAATTGGTGTCGGAGTGCGGACCAGCGCCAGATGGCGATGGGGAATCGCGAAGTGTATCCCCATTCGACGTTCTTCCAAGGGCTTTGGGACGGGATTGGCGCGCTCGCCGGGCCATCACTCGGAACCCACCGGCGCAGGCGCCACCCAGCGAGCCGGATCGGTTGCTCCCGGCTGCTGCATGAGCAGCGCCATGACGCTCATGGCCGTGCCGAAGTTGGCGCTGCGCGGGAAGACGCGGTCGTTCCAGGTTCCCTCAGCGGAGCGAGTGCGGAAGAGCAGCTCGTTGAAGGCCGACCAATGCTTGGCTCGACGATCCTCCGGCAGGAGCGCGATCGCCTGCGCGGCGTAGTAGTGGGCGTAATAGAAGTAATACGGCGCCACGCCGTACGGTGCGACGTGCGTGCCGGTCTTGGCCCGACGGACCTCGAGCGCATCCCAGTGGGCGCAGAACGCTTCGATCGCACGTTCGAGCCCCTCAGGCGAGCCACGCCCCGCCAGCGTCATGGCGACCTCCGCGGCGCACATGCGGCCAACCGCACCCGGGATCTGGTCGGCCTTGTCCTTGACGCCCTTGCCGCCGGAGTAGTCCACGTAACCGCTGGCCGCCGCCGTGGTCCCCGCGAGCGCCTTGAGCGCGCGCTCGATCATGGCCGGATCCACGGTGTGGCCCTGCGCCTTGGCTGCGAAGAACGTCTCAAGGCACGGCGCTGTCATGAACGGACTCGCCGGGCACGGCGTGTCGCGCCCGGGCTGGCGTGAATAGGTCCAGCCGCCGACTTGGGGGATTTCGAGCCTGGCCAGCGCCGTGAGGTACCACGCCGTCGCCGTATTCACCTGCTCCTTCATCGACTCAGGAACAGCACCTGCGCGTTGCGCAGCCAGCAGGAACCGTGCGCCGTAGCACATCCCCCAGCCACGCACGTCGTACCCGCCTTCGTAGTCGTCGGGACTCATCAGGGGTTCCTTGATCCCCTCACAGACGAACGCGATGGCCTTGCCGATGGCCGCCGCGCGCGCAGGGTCGTTGGCCTGGCCGGGCGCACGCAGGAGCGCTTCGCCGCAGATGCCCGTGCCGCCGATGCGGTAGCCGATCGGGATCTTTCCACCAACGCGGTAGACGCCTTCGTACGGCCACTGGCCCGGCTCCTCCTGCATCGCCACGAGTCGCTCGACCGCGGTAGCGATGATCGGTGCAAGGTCCTTCGGTACTTCAACCGGTGTACGCGGCGCGCTTGGTGCTGGTGCCGCATCCGTCTTGCGCGATCGGCGCGACGACTCCTTCGTCGACGGTGCTGCCGGCGCGTCGGCAGGCGCCTTGGGTGCGGGATCCTGAGGCAGCGCGCACACGATCGAGAGCAGGACCGGAAGAAGGCTCGTCGTCATGCGCGCGATGCTATCCACGAGCCCGGCTATCCTCGCTGCATGCTGCGCATCATTGGCGGTGAGTACCGGAGCCGTGTCCTCGCCACGCCCCATGGCAAGGACCAGACGAGACCGATGGGTGCCCGCACCAAGGAAGCGATCTTCAACCTCCTGCGCGGCTGGTTCGAGGAGGCCCATGTGCTCGATCTCTTCGCCGGCGTCGGGACCATGGGGCTCGAGGCCGTGAGCCGCGGTGCGGCGCGGGTGGTCATGGTCGAGCGCGACCGCCACGTCTTCCAGATCCTGCAGGGCAACGTGCACGCCCTCGGCTGCGGCAGCCGTGCGATTCCCGTGATGGCGGATGCCCTCGGTCCGGTGGCGATCGCCAGCGCGCCCGCACCCGTCGACATCGTCTTCATGGATCCGCCGTTCACGATGATGCGCGAAGAGCTCGGCTTGGCCCGCGTGAAGGCGCAACTGGCTGCCTGCGTGCCGGTCATGAAACCGAAGTCCTTCCTCGTCGTGCGTTCGCCTGACCAACCCGTAGCCGCCGAGTGGGCGATCGAAGGCCTCGCCGGGCCCGAGGTGCACCACTACGGCAGCGAGCAGTGGGTGATGCTCTTTGCCCCGCAGGCCAACGGCTGATGGTCGATCTCGGCGGCAGCTTTCCCCACAGTCTGCGCAGGTATGCGCGGTGGATGAGCTTGGCGGGCGCACCCGCGGTCGTCATGCATCCCGATCACGACGAGGGCGCGTCGCCCACGCTGCGCACGCTGCCGTGGGTGCTCTGGTTCCACGGACGCACGGTCAACAAGGAACTCGACCCCGGCCGCTACCTGCGATGGCTGCGGGCGGGGATCGGCTGCGTGGCGGTCGACCTGCCCGGACACGGCGAGCGACTCGATCCCCCGCTGCAGGCACCGAGCCGCGTGCTGGATGTGGTGCGCCGCGCCGAGGCCGAGATCGACGCGATCGTCGGCAGCATGCGGCAGCTGGATGGCTTCGATCCCGACCGCATCGGGCTCGGCGGCATGAGCGCCGGGGGCATGGTGTCGATGGTGCGGCTTTGCCGGGCGCACGCCTTCATGGGTGCACTGCTCGAGAGCACGACCGGTGACTGGAGTGCGCGCGTGGCCGGCGCGCAGTGGCCGATGGACCTGGTGAGGGCCTTGAATCCCATCGATCATCTTGCGGCGTGGCGCGAGATTCCCGTGCTCGCGATCCACTCGGAGCTGGACCAGTGGGTGCCGATCGACGGCCAGCGTCGATTCCTGGATGCGCTGCGCTCGCGTGCAGCGCACCCGGAGCACATCGAGCTGCTGGCGTTCGAATCGACCGGCGCACCCTTCGAGCATTCGGGGTTCGGCCGCATGGGCGCCGTCGCCAAGGATGCAGGCACCGCGTTCTGGCTGCGCACCTTCGGCATCGATGCCCCCCCGCGCGATTGACGCGGCCCGTCAGGGCTTCGGCGGGCTCGCCGACTTCGCTGCCGCCTTGCGCGCGGCGAACTCGATCGGGTTCTCACCGGCCCAGATGGCATCGCCTGCACCGCTCGCCACGATCTGCCTGACGAACGCCTGGTACTGGCGATCGAGCTCGCGCTCGTCGACTTTGAAGTACTGGTTCAGCACGAGCCGACCGGGCATCAGGCGCGAGCGCCGCGCGAGGCCCATGCGATCGGCCATGCGGCCGTTCGCCGCATCATCGACGAGCTGGCGGAAGGCCGCGCGGTAACGACCGCCCTCGCCTTCGTTGAGGAAATGCATGAGCGCCCACACCTGCGCGTAGTAGCTCAGCAGCGAGTCACGACCGTCGCCGAGGAAGGACTGCGGCGTGCCGCTGACGAGCTGGCCGAGCGAGACCATGCGACCCTCGCGCACCACGCTGCGCAGTTCGCCGAACCGCTCCAGGTTGCGCCACGGCAGGAACTGGACCGTCGTGCGCTCGTTGCGCATGCGGTGGCCTTCCATGAAGGTCGCCAGGCCCTCCTCCATCCACGGCGGCAATGGCTCGGCAAAGGTCGACTGGGTGTACTGGTGCCAGCCCTCGTGCGCCACGATGAAGAGCGTGTCGACCGGCCCGATGTCGTAGAGGACCGCGCGGCCCTCGATCGTGTAGCCGCCGCGCCCCATGCCCAGGTAGAGCTCGGCGCTGTCACGGAGCGCCTCGCGCGTGTACTGCTCCCACTGCGAACGCTTGCCGAAGATGTAGGTGTCGATCGGGCGGCGGGGTTCGGGCAGCGCGCCCAGCGCCGTGCGGTAGTGCTGCATGGCCTGCCAGGCGAAGCGCGGCAGCGTGTCGGCGAGCCAGCGATCGCGGACGACCACATGGATCGAAAGCCCCGGAAGTCGCACGATGCTGCCCTGCGCGCCGCCGAACACCCACGGCTCGATCGTGGGCTGCGGCATCGCCATGACCGCAGGCTCGGGTCCGACGGCTCCCGGCGTGGCTTCGACGCCGGGCGCCGACGGCGGCACGGTGGTGCACGAAGCGATGGGCAGCACCATGAGCATCGTTGCGGCCAGACTCGGCCGGGCGAAGGTGCCAAGGCGAGTCCGAGCCATCGCGGCCCATCGTGCACGGGTGTTCACGCCTGTACCCCCAGCGCGGCAAGCGCGCTTCGCGCGGCATCGAGATCCGATTGGGCCTGCGCGCACTTGGCGCGTGTCTCCTCGACGACCGCGGGCGGAGCCTTGGCCACGTAGCCAGCGTTGCCGAGCTTGGCCTCGAAGCCGGCGATCGCACGCTCTCGTTCGGCGATGAGCTTGGACAGGCGCTCACGCTCGGCGCCGGCATCCACGGCATCGACCACGTTCGTCAGCCAGAGTTCCTCGCCCTCGTGGGCCAGCGCGAGCGCACCCGCAGGACGGCTGCCCGACATCGGCTCGACCCGGTCGAGGCCCGCAAGCGTCTGAACGATCCCTTCGCCGGCGTGGATCGTGGCCATCGCCGCGGCTGCAGCGTGCAGCGTGATGCGGCGCTTGGGATCGACCTTGCGCTCGCCCCGAAGGTTGCGGATCGCCAGCACGAGGGACTGCACGCGCTCCATGTCGCGGAGGGCGCGTTCATCGACCAACGCGGCATCGGGCCGCGGCCACGACGCCGTGGTGCAGAGGGCATTCGTCGGGAGCTCCAGCCCACGCACGCCCGCAGCGCCAGCCTGCTGGACGGCGGGCCACAGGGTCTCCGTGACGAAGGGCATCACGGGGTGCATCACACGCAGCAAGCCATCAAGCACCGTGCGCAGGCACTGCTGCTGCAGCGGATCCGACTTGACGGTCGGCTTGATCGACTCGAGGTACCAGTCGCAGAAGTCACGCCAGACGACGTCGTAGAGCGCATCGCCCACTTCGTTGAAGCGGTACTCGGCGATCGAGGCATCGATCGATGCCACGGCCTGGGCGAGGCGGGCCAGCATCCAACGATCGGCCATGGATGCGGGCGCCGTCGTCGTGAGCTCCGCCGGCCGGCCTTCGGGCAGGTTCGCCAGCGCGAAGCGCGTGGCGTTCCAGAGCTTGTTCGCGAAGTTGCGGCCGGTGTCGAAGCGCGCGCTCGTGTTGCGCGCGAGCGGCTGGTCATCGCCGGGCTCGGCATTGCCGGTCGCCGCGCCATACGCGCTGACCATGCGCTTGCCGGGAGCTTTCGGGCTCTCCTGCACGGGGGCCGCCACGGTGTGGCCGCTCTGGGTCACGATCGTCTTGGGCGTGAAGGTCTCGCCCGTGTGCGGGCAGACCATGTCAACCGGGAGCCGCACATCCTGCGTGGACGTCGACATCTGCACGAGCGTGAATCGCAGCGCATCGGCCCCATGGCTGTGGATCACGTCGCGCGGATCGAGGCCATTGCCGAGGCTCTTGGACATCTTCTGCCCAAAGCCATCCTGCACGACGCTGTGGATGAAGACATGGCGGAACGGCACGCGCCCGCCCAGGAAATAGCGGTTGAACATCACCATGCGGCTGACCCACAGCGTGATGATCTCACGCGCCGTGCTCAGGACCGCGCTGGGGTTGAACTCTTCGAGCAGGCCGGCCATCTCGAAGGCAGCCGGGTTGGGCCAGCCGAGCGTGGAGAGCGGCCACAGCGCGCTCGAGAACCAAGTGTCGAGCACATCGGGATCGCGCACGAAGCCCTGCGCTTCAAGGGCCGCACCCGCCGCATCGGTGAGCGTGCAGACGTGAAGGTCGAACTCGCCTGAGGTCGCCTCGTGCGCGCTGACCTGCGTGCCATCGGCCACGCGAACGATGGCCAGTGCGGCATCGGCGGTGGAGTGGCCAAGGTGGCCGACCCCCGAAGCCGCCAGATCGATCCCGCCTTCGGCACCGTGCACGCGCTTGGTCCAGACTGGAATGCGATGCCCCCACCACAACTGGCGGCTGATGCACCAGTCCCGAAGGTTCTCGTGCCACTGCTGGAAGGTCTTGGCGTAGCGCGGCGGGAAGAACCGAAGTTCGCCGTCGCCCTCGGCACCGGACCGTGGCGCGATGTCCTTGGGCCACGCGCCATCGACCTGGTCGGTCGCCATCGCGCGCAGCGCCGCGCCACGGAGCCGGTCGTCGGTCACGCGCACGTACCACTGGTCGCTCAGGTACGGCTCAACCGGGACATGGCTTCGGTACGAGTGGCCAACGCTGTGCCGGTATGGGCGCGCTTCCTCGAGCATGCCGTTGGCCTTGAACCAGGCCACGATGGCTGCACGGGCGGCCTCGCGCGTCATGCCCACGAAGGCCCGCGCCGCATCGCTGACATCGCCCCAGCCGTGACGGTCGCTGATGGATCCGTCCGGCGCCATGATGTTGATCGCGGCGAGCCCGTGGCGGCGGCCAATCTCCCAGTCGTTGGCGTCGTGCGCGGGCGTGACCTTCAGGAATCCCGTGGCGAACTGCGCCTTGGGATCGGCTGGATCGCCACCCATCGAGGCCGGCATGACCACGTAGTCGTCCTCGACGATCGGGATCTCGCGCCCGACGATCGGCAGGCGGAGCCGCTTGCCACGCAGCGCTGCAGCGCGCGGATCGCGCGGGTTCACCGCGACGGCCGTGTCCCCGAGCATCGTCTCGGGGCGCGTCGTCGCCACGGTGACGTGGCCGGAGCCGTCGGTGAGCGGATAGCGCAGGTACCAGAAGTGGCCGTCCACTTCGTGCATCTCGACTTCATCGTCGGCGAGTGCCGTCTGCGAGACCGGATCCCAGTTCACGAGGCGCTTGCCGCGATCGATGAGGCCATCGCTGAAGAGCCGGAAGAACGCCTCGCGCACGGCGGTGGCGCAGACCGGATCCATCGTGAACCGCGTGCGCTCGACGTCACAGCTCGATCCCATCGCCTTGAGCTGCGACAGGATGACGGCTTCGTACTCGTCCTTCCACTCCTGCACCCTCTGGATGAACGCCTCGCGCGTGAAGTCCGTGCGCCGCTTGCCCTGCATGAGCAGTCGCTTCTCGACGACCGTCTGCGTGGCGATGCCGGCATGATCGGTCCCGGGCATCCACAGGGTCTCGAAGCCCCGCATGCGGTGCACGCGCGCCAGGACATCCTGCAGGGTGTTGTTGAGCGCGTGGCCCAGGTGGAGCGCCGCCGTGACGTTGGGCGGCGGGATGAAGATCGAGTACGGCGCGCGACCGGTGCCGGTCGTGGCGTGAAAGCAGTGCGCTGACTCCCACCGCTGCGTGATCGCGGCCTCGTGCTCCCGCGGGGAGTAGGATTTGGGCAAGGCTGCGGACTGCGATGCGGGAGCGGCCTGTGACATGAGCCACGGATCATATCCACGCCCCACGTCGAACCTGCCACGGAACTCCGCGAGGAACACCGTGCACGGCCGCATCGCGCTTGCGTTCGTGATCGCGTGCTGCGGCGTTGCCGGCTGCGACCGTCCGGCGCCGTCCTCCCAGGCTCGTGTGAACGTGCCGGCATCGGCCGCAGCGATCGAGACCTACCTTCGCGAGGGGCTTCCCGACGAGGCCATGCGCGTGGCGGACCGGCTCCGTGAGCTCGAGCCGAACAGCGCGCTCGCTGCGGAGTTGCAGGCGCGCGCGCTGCTCATGGCAGCCACGCACGATGCAGAGCGTGGGCTCGATCCCCTGCCTCGGCGCCGACTGGCCCTGGAGCGTTACGGGGAAGCATGCGCGATGGCCCCGCGGGAAGCTGGACTCTGGCGATCGCAGGGTGTGGCCGCCGACATGGCCGGCGACGCCGCACGAGCCATCTACTGCTACCAGGCGGCCGCGGGGCTCGATCCATCGTCGATGCAGGATCGACTGCTTCTGGGATTGGCCCACTTGCGTCGCCGTGAGTTCGAGGAGGCCCGGCGTGCGCTCGATGATGCCCAACGACTGGCGCCCGACTCGCCATGGCCGGTCGCCGCCCAGGCAAGCCTGCGTGCCGAGCTTGGAGCATTCGACGAGGCGATCGCGCTGGCGCAAAGCGCCGTGGCGATGGCGCCGTCGGAGGCTGGCCTGACCGTGAATCTGGGCAAGGTGCTCCGACAGTCCGGTGCAGCAGGCAAGGCCATCGACGTGCTGATGGCCATGAACACCGAGCAACGCCTGCAACGCGGCGCGACCGAGGAACTTGCCCTGTCGCTGCTTGATCTTGGGCGGGTGGCCGACGCCGCACGTGCGTGGAACGACTGTGCACTCGCCTCACCCAACGATGCGCTGGCCGCCTCCGAGGCAGGGCGACTGTGGCTGCGCGCGGGCGATCGTGCGCGTGCTCGGGCGTGCGTTGATCTTGCTCGTGTGGCGCAACCCGAGGGGACGATCGCGAACGACCTGCAACGACTCCTGGACGAGAGCATGCGGTCGCCGACTGCACCATGATCGATGCATGATGGCGTCGATCTCGCGCCGAGCGTGATCGCGCGATGATCAAGCCCGCGTGCGCACGGCCCGCTGATCACGGCAGCGCGCGGCCACCGTCGACCTTGACGACCGTTCCGGTGACGTACCGCGCCTCGAGCGCGAGCCAGCACACGGCTTCGGCCGCATCCTCCGGCGTGCCCGGGCGCGCCAGCGGAATGCGGGCTTCGTAGCGGGCGCGCTCGGCCGCATCGGCCTGCTGGTCCCAATCGACCACGCCCGGCGCCACGCCGTTCACGCGCACCGCAGGTGCGAGCTCGATGGCCAGCGACTCCACCAGACCGTGCAGCGCAGCCTTGCCCAGGAGGTAGGCCGCGCGACCCGCGCGAGGCCGCCCCATCGCGTGAATGTCGAGCATGGCCACGACCGATGCATCGCCGTGCGCTTCCCTCGCCCGGCGCAGTGCCGGCAGGAGCGCCTGCGTCAGCAGCAGCGGAGCCGTCGCATGCACGGCCAGCGACGAATCGATCGCGGATCGCTCGATCGAACCGAACGGCGTGGACTCGTAGGAACTCGCGTTGTGCACGAGCGTGCGCAGGCTCGCCCCGGCAGCCTCGCATACGGCAGCCATGCCCTGGTCCGTCGTGATGTCGGCATGCAGCGCGGTGATCGAGCCGTCACCGCACGCAATTGATCCGAAGGACCGCGCACGCACCGCGTCCCGCGTGGTCACCAGCACATGCATGCCGCGCACCGCCAAGGCCCCTGCGATCGCGCGCCCGACGCGGTGCGTTCCGCCCGTGACGACGGCCCGGGGCATCAAGGTTGGACCTCGCTCGAGTGCATGCTTCAAGCATACGGCTCTGCCGTGTCCGTTCCGTACACTCCATGCATGAGCGCCCGCCGGCGACCGAAGCACCCCTTCCTCCGCCATGCGCGACGCGTTCGGCGCAGGCTCGTGCGACGGACCGTGCTCACGAGCGTGGTGTGCGTGGCGATCCTCGCGGTGGCCGCGATCTGGGAAGGCTCGCTCGTCCGCACCGTGCTCGAACGCGCGTTCTCGAAGGCGCTCGGCGGGCCCGTGGCGATCGCGCGTCTCTCGTGGACCGCGCCCGACGCGCTGCGCCTGGACGGTGTCACCCTTGATGCGCCGGAGTGGTCGGGGCCGGGCGCCCGCATCGCCGCGATCGCACGGCTCGAGGCCGATCTCGACGTGCCGAGCCTGATCGTGGGCCGCATCGTGTTCAACTCGCTCGTCGCCGACGGCGTGGAGCTGACGATCGTCGAGGATCCCTCCAAGGAAAGCGCCCTGAATGTCGCCGCGCTCACGCCGCCGATCGACCAAGGCGGCGGACCGTCGCAACCGGTCGAAGTCCTGCAGGCGCAGGTGTCGGGGCTTGATGTTCGGCGCGCAACCGTCGTGCACGGCGAACTCGAGATCGACCAGGCCCAGCGTTTCGCCGGCCTGCTCGGACCCGATGCACAGCGACCCGGCTGGACGAGTTTCGATCTTCGCGTCGAGGGCTCGCAGACGGCGCTGTCGGGCAGCGTGAACCAGCGCAGCCGTGCCCTCGTGGCCAACCTGCAGCAGCTCGAGGCCCTGCCGACGCTTCGTGCGCTGCTCCCCGCATCGCTGCGTGCGATCCTCGATCTGAATCCGGGCGGTGCGATCAGCTCGGCCAGCGTGCAGGTGGCGCCGCGTGCGGGCGTCACGGCGCAAGTCGTGCTCGAGCAACTCACGCTCGATCTGCCCAGCGCCTGGGTTCCCGAAGGCTGGGCGCGATTCGCCGGGCTCAAGGCGATGCCCACGCTCGCCACGCCCACCGTGACCCTGGAGCGCGCCGAGCTGCGCTTCGCGGGCACGACCGCCACGGTCTCCAACGGCCGCGCACGCTTCGCCGTCGCCGACGGATCCGCCGCGCCGCTCACGCTGACCTTCGACGGCGAACTCACGCTGCCCGAGGACGCCACGACCGGTGGTGGATCGCTGGCCGATGCCCTCGAGCGGGCGACCTTTGCCATCGAAGCCAAGCTCGCCACCGTGAGCTACGGCAAGCCCGGCGATCCGCCGTCGTTGCTCCTGCCCATGGCCGCGGCTCGGCTGCTGGGCTTCTTCAACCTCGAACAGGTTGACCTGGGCATCGATGCGGTCGTCGCGCGGCGCGACCAGACCGGCGAGGTGACGAGCGACACCACGATCTCGGTACGCAACGGCGTCGGCGCGTTCCACCTCTTCACGTATCGATTGACCGACGTGGAGGCCTCCATCGAGGTCCACGCGGACCGCGCGGACATCACCTACCTGCGCGGCACCGGCGCGGGCGGCGCGCCGATCCAGCTCTCGGGCAGCATCTTCCCGTTGATCGACGACCCCGGCGTGAGGCTCAAGCTCTCGACCACGGGCATCATCGTCGATGAGCGGTTCGTCTCGGCATTCCTGCCGCGTCCGCGACGCATCTTCGAGACGCTGATGGACCGTCGCGCGTGGGCGCAATTGGCCGAGGCCGAGCTCATCGACGATGGCCTGGGGACCTGCCCACCCGGCTTGCCGCGGTGCGTGCCCGGCGGTCGCGTGTCGTTCGATCTCTCGATCGACCGTGAACCGGGAACCGGGCAGCCCGAGTTCATCACCGGCCGCGTGAACCTGCACGAAGTCGATCTGGTCCTTGGATTCCTGCCGATTCCCGTGCGCGTGCGAGAGGGTGCGATCCAGCTCGGCAAGGACTCGGTCGAGTTCCTTGGCGGCGGCCTCGCGTTCGAGGAACTCTCGTCGATCGGACAGGCCACGCCGGCCCGGGGCCTGGTGAGCGGCTCGATCGCGATCCCCCCCGGCAAGGATGTGCCGCTGCGCCCCGACCTGCGCATCGTGTGTACCGACCTTCCGATCACGCCGCTCATGCTGGCGTGCCTGCCGCATGAGGATGGCGCGCGGCCGATCGATTGGCCACGCAGCGAACGCAGCGTGGCGGCGCGCGTGCTCGGCCAGCTCGGCGCGGCGGGAAGGGTCTCGATCGACGGTCGCGTCACGCCCTCCACGGCCCCCAGCCGCGAGGTCGACTTCCGGTTCACCGTGCGCATGCACGATTGCACGATCGATCCATCGCTCGGCAGCGGCGTCGACGTGATTCCCTGGCCGCGCGGCTTCGCGCTCGATCGTGTCACTGGAGCGCTTGAAGGCAGCCATGATGGACTGAGGTTCCTGGGCATCGAGGCCCGTTGCGGCGACGCGCGGTGCCTGATGCACGGCAACGTCGGCTTCGACGGTGCGCTCGATCTTGATGCGCAGTGCTTCGGCCTTGAGCTTGAGCCCTGGCTGCTCGATGCGCTCGACCCAAGCGTCCGCGAGGGCGCACGACGCTGGTGGGATCGCCTGCTGCCGATCGTGCGCATCGATGGAGGGCTCGCGATCACCGGCGCGGTGGCGAGTCCATCGATCGCGGCGTGGGCTCGGCCGGTCGAGGCGAGCATCATGGCGGACGGCGCGCGCACGACCTTCACCGCCATGGACGGTCTCGCCGTCTGGGATGGCGGCGCACTGACCTGCACCGGACTCCGGGGCCACAGCGACGAGGGCTGGTCGACCTCGTGCGTGGACCTGTCGTGGGCTGGCGGCGCGATCGATGCTTCGATCGCAGCCGAGGGCCTGTGGTCGAGCGCACCCGCGGTCCGACAGGCGCTGGCACTCCTTGCCCCCGAGGCGCTGGGCGTGCTCGCCGAATGCGGGCTGGATGCGCGCTGCGATCTCGCGGCGCGCGTGCGCGGCCCGCTGGCGAATCTCTCGATCGAGGCCTCGGCGCATCCCGAGGTCGGCGTCGTCGGCAGCGGCGATCGCGCCGTGCCGGTGGCGTTCGATCGAGGCAGTTCGATCCGCTACGCGAACCAACGGATCACGGTGGACCTCGACGAAGCCCGCGTGCCCGGCGGACGGATCCGCGTGCATGCCGTCATCGATCCCTCTTCACCCGACCTCATCGCGCAAGCCAGTTGCCGCGCGGAACTCGGTGCGTGGTACCCGGGGCTCGAGTCGGTCTTCGGTGCTGCCGCATCGAGCGTGCTGCGATCCGCCGATGCGCACTGGAGCGACGTGGGCCTGGCCGACCTCGAAGTGATCTCGCGGCCGTCGCCGCTCCAACCAAGCCTGATCGTGCGCGGCACGGCGCTCATGCAGGATGCCTCGTTCACCGGGATCGTGCCGATCGAGGGTGCGACCGGCACGGCGACGGTGCTGGTCGAGTCGATGCCGGCCGGGATCGCGATCCAGGTTGACGCTGCTGCACCGATCGTCACGGCAATCGGACGACCACTCACCAACGGCACCATGTCGCTGGTTCGCCCCGCGGGTTCCGAACGCATCGAACTCAGTCGTCTGGGCATCGGCGTCGGCGAAGGAAGCGCCTCGGGCACGGGCTGGGCGCATCCTGAGGGATCGTGGCGACTCGAGGCCACGCTCGATCGCGGCAGCGTGTGGGCGATCGACGGTGACCTGCCGGGCTCGCGGCCTGGCATCATCGACGCCCGCATCGAACTCGACGGCACGCCCGGCGGCAGGACCGGCAAGGGCGCCTTCAGCGCGTCGGGCCTCACGCTCGGCGATGGCTCGATCGGCTTGGGCCTGCTGCAGCTGGCGCAACTGTCGCTGCCGGGCTTCGATCGGTTGGAACGGGCGAAGGGCGAGTTCACGCTCGACGGCGATGTCGCGACCGTCACCGGGCTGAGCGTCTCGGGCGATTCGCTGTCGCTTGAGGGCTCGGGCACCGTCAACGTGGCGACCTCCGCGCTCGACCTGCGCCTGAGCAGCCGCAGCGGACTGCCCGTGCTCGGGCAAGTGCTCGGCGCCCTCGGCGATGCATTCCTTCGCATTCGCGTGACGGGTACGCTCTCCGATCCGCAGCCCTCGCTGGAACCCCTGGTCGAGCCACCCGCCCCGCCGGCTCCGGAGCCCGACCAGCCCAGTGTCGGCGCGGCTGACGAACCATGAAGCGCCCCCGACCGCAACCGGATCCGACCGCAGCACTCCAGCGGGCCCTCGAGGCATCGGGCAAGGACGATCCGCGCTGGCGAGCCGTGGAAGAGGCCGTCGAATCCGTCGCGGGACTGCTCGTGGATGGCGGCGATCTGGGCCAGTTGCGGCTTGTGCGCACGGCGCTCGATGAGATGCGTCGCACGTACCGGCTCTTCAACCAATACCGCGGCGTGCGCAAGGTGAGCATCTTCGGCAGCGCGCGCACGCCGTCGCACCATCCTGACTACCTCGCCGCGCGTGACTTCGGCCGGCTCATGGCCAGCGACGGTTGGATGGCCATCACGGGCGCCGGCGATGGGATCATGAAGGCGGGCCACGAGGGCCCCAGCCGCGAAGCGAGCTTTGGACTCGGGATCCGGCTGCCGTTCGAGAGCCGACCCAACGACATCATCCAAGGCGATGACAAGCTCATCGAGTTCCGCTACTTCTTCACGCGCAAGCTGATGTTCCTTTCTCAGTCGGACGCGGTCGCCGTCTTCCCCGGCGGCTTCGGCACGCACGATGAACTCTTCGAGACGCTGACGCTCGTCCAGACTGGTCGCAGCCACATCATGCCGATCGTGCTCGTGGAGGGTCTCGACGTCGATGGCACGAGCCGCGGCTACTGGCACGACTGGCAGGAGTTCGTGCGGGATGAACTCCTGCGCAACGGCTGGATCAGCCCGGAAGACATGGCGCTCTTCCGCATCGTGCAGACGCCGCAGGAAGCCGTCGACGAGGTCCTGCGGTTCTACCGGCGCTACCACTCGAGCCGCTACGTGCGCGACAACCTCGTGATCCGGCTGAACGCCCCCCTGCCCTCGGCTGACCTGCAGCGGATCGCCTCCGAATTCCGTCCGCTCTTCGCCAGCGGCACCGTGGAGCAGCGCGAGGCGCTGAGCGAGGAACGCGGCGAGCACGCACATCTCACGCGGCTGGTCTTCCACCACACGCGCCGTGATTTCGGCATGCTGCGCCGCCTGATCGATCGCATCAACGAGGTGCCGCTGGAGCCCGTGGCATGAGGCGATGGCTCGCCGCGATCGCGCTGCTCACGGGCGCCTGTTCCGGCGGCACGCCTGACGCCAACGATCGACCGGAGTTCGGCGCGGGCGCACCTGCGCCGGTCGCTGCACCGCTCGATGGGATCCAGCGCCCGGGCCTCCTCACGATGCGGTGGACCGTGCCTGAAGAGGGCTTCGTGCTCGACCAGACGCTGGCGACGATGGAGCCCTGTCCCGATCTGTCGCCCATCGACCATGAACGGCTCGCGCGCAGCGGACTCGTCGTCGTCCGGATCCCGATCGATGAATTGCAGCACGCCGTCGACATCCTCGGCGGCTCCTACAGCGATGTGCGCACATGGCACGAGCAGGCGATCGGCTGGCGGGACTGCGTGGCCGAGACCGCATCGGTCAAGCGCGTGCTGGTCGACGGCGGCATCACGCAGCTCGATGGCCGCGATGTTCGACTGCTCGTGCGTGGCTGGGCGATCCCCACCCACGACGGCGCCGTCGTGCACGTGGAGTTCACGCCAGCGGAAGCACCGGAGCGCCGCGGCTCGGTCCCGCTGGGCACGACGGTCGAGACCGCCGAGGATGCCGTCCGCGAGTTCCGTCGTGCGGGCGCGTCGTGGATGCTCCGCCGCGGGTTCATCGACCTCGTCACGTCGTGTGCACCCTCGGCCGTGGGCGGCACCGGACCAACCACCGATCTGCCGCTCTCGATCGGCGAAGTGCTGTTCGCGCCGGACCTGGGCACCGTCGACAGCGCGCCGCAGGCCCTGCCGCGACGCACGCTGCTCCTGCTCGTGCCCAGCCTGCCGCCGCAGCTCTTTCCAGAAGCCGCGCCCGTAGCATCGGGCTTGATCGCACCGAGCACACCGTGAACGAGCCCAGCCCCATCGACACCGAGCGCGCCAGCACCACGCCCCCACGGACCACGCGCCGCATGCGGCTGCGCCGCCAGCGCAGCAAGGAGCGCGCGTCGGCGGTGCGTGCGCTGCCGACCCTGCTGACCCTGGGCAACCTGATGTGCGGCTTCGCGGCGATCCACTACGTGGCCAAGCCGATCGAGCCCACCACGATCTTCGGCTGGAACACGCTGACCGTGGCCGGCACGCTCATCTTCCTAGGCATGTTCTTCGATGGGATCGACGGCTTCGCGGCGCGGCTCACGCGCTCGGCCAGCAGCTTCGGCGCGCAACTCGATTCGCTGGCCGACGTGGTGACCTTCGGCGTGGCCCCGGCGTTCATGATGCTGCGCCTGGTCAGCCACTACTACGGGCCGAGCAACTACACGGGCATCCTGGGTCCCGATGCCGACAGCATCTACGTCAAGATCGTGTGGATCATCGCGGCGTTCTACGTCTGCTGCACGGCGCTCCGGCTCGCGCGGTTCAACGTCGAGATCGGTTCCCCCAAGGAAGAGGATCACCGGTGGTTCGCGGGACTGCCGAGCCCGGGTGCCGGCGGTACCGTCGCCAGCCTGATCATCCTGCACCAGCACATGCTGTTCATCGATTACAAGGAAGCCGCACCGGATTCCTTCGAGCGCGCGAGCAGCCTCGTGATCCCCCTCGTCACGCTCGCTTGCGGCATCGGCATGGTGAGCCGCTTGCGCTACGCCCACCTGGTGAACCGATACCTGAAGGGGCGCAAGGACTTCGCCTTCGCGGTGCGACTGGTGCTACCCCTGGCGTTCGCCGTGGTCTGGTTCCATCCGACGATGGCCGCGGTCTTCACGATCTATGCCTTGTCGGGCCCCATCGGCGCGATCGTGCGCCGCGGGCCCGATGCGGCCCCTACGCTTCCGTCATGACCTCGGCTCCCCCTGATCCTGTCCTCGGCCGCTTCGGCAGTTTCGGTGGCCGGTACGTGCCCGAGACCTTGGTGGCCGCGCTCGATGAACTCGAGGCTGCCTACCTCGCCACACGCGTCGATCCGTCGTTCCAGTCCGAGTTGGCCGATCTCCTGCGCGACTTCGTCGGCCGCCCGACGGCGTTCTGCCATGCCCCGCGGCTGACTGCTCACGCGGGCGGTGCACAGATCTGGCTCAAGCGCGAAGACCTCGCGCACACCGGGGCGCACAAGATCAACAACACCATGGGCCAGGTGCTGCTCGCCCGGCGCATGGGCAAGACACGGATCATCGCCGAGACCGGCGCAGGCCAGCACGGCGTGGCCACGGCCACAGCGTGTGCGCGCTTCGGACTGCCGTGCGAGGTGTACATGGGTGCCGAGGACATTCGGCGTCAAGCGCTGAACGTCTTCCGCATGCGCCTCATGGGCGCGCGTGTGAATGAAGTGACCAGCGGCAGCCGCACGCTGAAGGACGCGACCAACGAAGCGATGCGCGACTGGATGGGCAGTGTCGGTCGCACGCACTACATCATCGGCAGCGTCGTCGGTCCCCATCCCTTCCCGCTGATGGTGCGTGACTTCCAGTCGGTCATCGGAACGGAATGCCGCGCCCAGTCGCTGGCCACGCTCGGCAGGCTGCCCGATCTGGTGGTCGCGTGCGTCGGCGGCGGCAGCAATGCCGCGGGAATCTTCGCGCCCTTCGTCGGTGATGCGTCGGTCGGCCTGCTGGGCGTCGAGGCGGGCGGTCGCGGACCGGGCGCGGGTGATCACGCCGCCCCGCTCTCGCACGGCACGCCGGGCGTGCTGCACGGTTCGCTCTCGTACGTCCTCCAGGATGGCGATGGCCAGACCGCCGACGTGCACTCCTGCAGCGCGGGCCTCGACTATCCGGGAGTCGGCCCCGAGCATTCGCATTGGAAGGATGCGGGCCGCGTCTGCTACACCGCGGTCACCGATGCCGACGCACTCGAGGCCTTCCAGCTGCTGGCGCGGCTCGAGGGGATCATCCCGGCCTTGGAAACCAGCCATGCCGTGCACGCGGCGGTGCTCGCGGCACGCTCGATGCGGCCAGACCAGGTCGTGGTCATCAACGTCAGCGGCCGCGGCGACAAGGACGTGGTGGAAGCGATGCGGCTGCTCGGCATGAGCCAGGGCTGAGTGACCGCGCGACAGTCAGTCGTCAGCGTCGGGCTTCGATGCGGGCTTGGACGCTGACGTCGCTGACGATGTCGAAGCGCCCTTGGGGGCTGGCTTGGCTTTGCCACCATCGGCGAGTTCCGAATCATCGGGCGTGAAGTCGATCGCGATCGGGTAGTGGTCGCTGGCGTAGCCCTTCGGGGGCTCCTCGCCCTTGCGCCAGTCGTAGTCATCGCCCGCGTGCATGGTGCCGAGCACGAAGAACGAACTGTTCACGAAGTCCTCGCTCAGGCCGGGCGACGCCATGATGTAGTCGATCGGGCGACCCGAGGCGTGCGTGGTGTACGCATCCTTCATGTCCTTGCGCGAGCGGTCGCGGAAGTCGTACGCGCCGACGAGCCCGCCCTCGGAATAGACCTTGGCGGTCTTGTGGCTCGGCTGCGCGTTGAAGTCGCCCAGCACGACGAGGTTGATGTGCTCATCCTTCGCCTGGGCATCCTTCACCCACTCCATGACCTGCAGCGCCTCGGCCTCGCGCTGGTAGGCGAACTCCAGCCCGCCTGCCTTGTGGTGCACCACGATCACGCGAAGCAGGTAGTCGGGCGTCACGCGCACGTCGGCCATCAGCGGACTGCGCTGGAAGCGCTGCCCCTGTTCCGCACCTGGCTTGGTGGGCTTCTCGGCGAAGCCCTTGCCGTCACGCTTCACGTCGGAAAGATCCTCGTCCGGGCGCACCTCGACCGACTCGATGGGGAAGCGGCTCAGGATCGACTGCTCGATGCCTCGCGAGTAGCCCACCTCCTTGCTCGCCAGGTGCTCGTAGCCCAGGTCCTTCAGGTAGGTATCCCGGAACCAGCGCAGGCACTCCTCGCTCTCGACTTCCTCGAGCGCCAGGATGTCGGCATCGAGGGCCTTGATCGCCTTGGCGAGCGCCTGCAGCCTGTCCTCGCTCGTGCGTTCCTTCAGGTCGTCGACCTCGCCGCTGAGCTTCGGATCATCCTCGCCGTCGAAGAGGTTCTCGACGTTGTAGGCCGCCAGGCGAACCGCACCCTTCTGCTTGGCAGGCGCCTCCTTGAAGCCGTAGTAGACGCCGGGCGGCCGCTTGGCCTTGGGCTTCTGCTCACCGCCCTGCTGCGCATCCTGCGCATCAGCGCCGCGACGCGGGCCGCTCGAACCCTGCTGCGTGACGGCCGATGACTTCGAGCTGCGCTCGGTGTCGGTGGCGGACTGGGTCAGGCCAAGGAGTGAAGCCGCGAGCGTGCAGCCTGAGAGAACGAGGACCAGTGGGAGGCTCATGCGGTGCACTGTAGCGCGGCCCTAGCATGGCCCGATGCCGCACACCAGCAGCCGACGCCGCTACGAGGCCTACCGGGCGCAGATGCGCGAGCGCCTCGCACGCATGCGGCGGGATGGCGCGATGGTGTCAAGGCAAGGCACCGAACGCAGTTTGAAGCGGTCCCGCAGCTTCGGCACGCTCCTGCGCGAATTCTTGCGCCTGCTCGGGCCGAGCCGCCGCTCGCTGGCCGTGGCGCTCGGCACGCTCACCGCGAGCACGCTGCTGGGCCTCGTTCCTCCGGCAGCGACGAAGTTCGCGATCGACAACGTCTTCGGTGGCGCGCCCCTGCCCCCTGCGGTGCGCGGGCTCTTCCCCGAATCGTGGACCACGCTCGACACGCCGCGCGGCCTGCTGGTGGCGCTCGCCGTCGGCATGATCGCCCTCACCGCCGTGCGATTGGTGATCGGCCTCTGGGGACGGTGGCTCGCCACGCGGACGGTCAAGCGCGTGCAGAACCGGGTGCGACGACTGGCGTTCGGGCACGCCGCCGACCTGCCGCTGCATCGGCTGCAGTCCCTCAAATCCGGTGGGCTCGTGAGCATGCTGCGTGAGGATGCCGGCGGTGTGGGCGACCTCGTCTTCTCGATGGTCTTCAACCCGTGGCGTGCGATCATCCAGCTGCTCGGCAGCCTGACGGTGCTGGCCTGGACCGACTGGCGCCTGCTCCTGGGCAGCGTGCTGCTCCTGCCCATGGTCTGGTTCACGCACCGGACCTGGATCGCCCGCATCCGCCCGTTGCACCGCGACATCAAGACCACACGCGATGCGATCGATGGCCACGCCACCGAGACCTTCAGCGGCATTCGCGTGGTGCGAGGCTTCGCGCGGACCGCGGCTGAGCGCAGCCGCTACGCCGAGGGCTCGCACCTCATGGCGCGCCAGGAGATCAACGTCTGGTGGTGGTCGCGCGGCATCGAGGTGGCCTGGGAGATCATGATCCCGGTCGCCAGCGCCCTGCTGCTCTGGTACGGCGGCATGCAGGTGCTCGAGGGCACGCTGACGACCGGCGACCTGATCCTCTTCCTCACGTACCTCGTCATGCTGCTCGGCCCGCTCGAGGCGCTGGCCACGAGCGCGACGAACTTCCAGGCGAGCCTGGCGGGGCTCGACCGCGTGCTCGACCTGGTCGCCGAGCCGTCGGAGTTGCCGGATCGGGCAGGTGCAACGATGCCCACGCGCGAGACCGTGCGCGGGCGCATCGAGGTCCGTGACGTGCGCTTCTGGTATCCCGGCGCCGAGCGCGAGGTCCTGCGCGGCGTGAGCTTGGTCGCCGAGCCGGGACAGATGGTGGCGCTGGTCGGGGCCAGCGGCAGCGGCAAGACCACGCTCTGCAATCTCATCGCCCGCTTCAGCGACCCCACCGACGGCGCGATACTGCTCGATGGCACCGACCTGCGCGACCTGCGGCTGGCCGGCTACCGCCAGCTCCTGGGCATCGTCGAGCAGGACGTCTTCCTCTTCGACGGTACCGTCGCGGAGAACATCGCCTACGCACGACGCGATGCCTCGGATGAGGCGATCCGCGAGGCAGCGCGCATCGCCTTCGCAGACCGCTTCATCGAGGAGATGCCCGAGGGCTACGCGACGGTCATCGGTGAGCGCGGCGTGCGGCTCTCCGGCGGCCAGCGCCAGCGCATCGCCATCGCGCGAGCGGTGCTGGCGGATCCGCGCATCCTCATCCTGGACGAAGCGACGAGCAATCTCGACAGCGAGAGCGAACGCTTCATCCAGGCCGCGCTTGCCACGCTCATGCGCTCACGCACGAGTTTCGTGATCGCCCACCGCCTCAGCACGATCCAGCACGCCGACCGCATCGTCGTGATCCGCGACGGCCTCGTTGACGACCAGGGCACCCACGCCGAGCTCATGGAGCGCAGCGAGCACTACCGGCACATGGTCGCGCTGCAGACCGCGCCGCCGGTTCCGTTGGCCGCCGCCACGACGACATGACGCCGGCATGAAGCCATCGTGGGGGCGTCGTGCCGACGTCATCAGGACGTCGCGAGGAGATCATCAAACCGGCGCGCCGGCAGTGCGACCCTTCCACGCCCGGCGGCCGGTCAGGTGCAGCCAGAGGCTGTGCCACTGGATCACGGTGAGCATGAAGATGCCCGCCGGGTGCAGCGCCACCGAAGCCCACGCGTGCGCAAAGCGCCGAGCCAGCACAATGCGCTGCGCGAAGCCAGCCGCGATCGTGAGCGCTGCGAGCCACGGCACCCACGGAGCCACGACCGCGCCGGCGAGCCAGAGCACCAGCGTGACCCATGGCAACAGCACGGCACACCCATGGAGCACCGTCACGAAGAGCAGCAGGGCCGGTGAACCAAGGCCTTCGTAGGCATTCTTGGCGAAGCCCCGCCAGACCTGCCCAAGCCCTCGGTACATCCGGCACGCCACGAGATCGGTGCCATCGAAGAGATCGGTCCTGAACCCCGCACTGCGGAAGGCCCGCGGCATCTTGATGCCATCGTGCATGCTCGCACGGAACGCTGCGTGTCCGCCGCTGGACAGCCACGCCTCGCGCCGAGCCAAGATGAACTGCCCGCATGCACCGCTTGCCGCCGGGCTCATCGTCGTGCGCATCCGCCCCATGGGTAGGTACGAGAGCAGCACGAAGGAGATCAGCGGGATCACCGCATGCTCGGCCCACGATCCCGTGAGCTGCCTCGGCACCGTCGAGAGCAGGTCGGCACCAAGCGACTCGGCGCGGGCCAGCGTTCGCGCCACGCAGTCAGGCTCGAACCGCACGTCGGCATCCGTGAAGAGCACCCACGCTCCACGTGCAGCCTGGCCCATGCGCTCGCACCCCCACTGCTTGCCGTTCCAGCCCGCCGGGAGCGGCTGCGTCGGCACCACGCGCACGCGTGGATCCTCCGCGACGAGCCGCGCCAGGATCGTGGGTGTGGCATCGGTGCTCTGGTCGTCGTACACCAGCACCTCGACAGGAACATCCACGCTCGCCAGCACGCTGCGCACGCAGGCTTCGATGTTCGCTTCCTCGTTGCGCGCGGGGATGCACACGCTCACGGCTGGTGCAGCGCCCTGCTGCGCCGGACGATCGCCACGCGCGGTGCGCGTGTAGAGCCGAAGGTTCGACAGCATCCCGCCCCACGCGACGGCCGCACCGATCGCTCCCGTGACCGTGCCCACGGAGAGCAGCGTCGAGGTCATGCTCATCGCGGTGCCGCCCGTCGGGCGCTCACGTCGATCGCGGCGCCCTGGCCGCGGGCGGCGAGCATCGCGTCGTAGACGGGATTGATCGTGGCGCCCGCGCCGCCGAAGACGGTCTCGAACCGCGCGGAATCACGCGTCATCACGCACTCGGCCAGATCACGGCACGCTGCACCGAGCGCCGACTCGATCGCTCGATGCCAGCCGCGCGCACTCGACTCCGCCGGTGCATCGACGAGGCGCGCGCACAGGAACGCTTCGGGGCGCTGCTCGGTCCAGAAGCCGTACTCGACCGCCAGCACCGCGACCTTCGGTCCCAGGGCGCGATGGGCCACGACGCCAACGCCCGGGCGCAAGGCGATCGGACTGCGCACGTCGACGAAGCGACCTTGCGGCGTGATCCAGAGCGTGCTGCGAGGTTCCCGAACGAACTCGCGTGCGCTGTAGTCGGCCAGGCGCGACAGGCTTGCGGGCGAATCGGGCTCGACACCGAAAAGTCCGCAGCGCGCGAAGAAGCGGAACTTGCGGAGCATCGCTTCGTCGATCGGCGCGAAGACACCGCGCTCGCCCGCAGTCATCGGGTGCAGCACGCAGGGGATCATGGGATCCCACCAGCTTGAGTGGTTCATGGCCACGATCGCCGGGCCATCGTGCGCACCGATGGCGCGCAACACCTGCATCGTGCCGGGCGTGGCCCGCACGGCCGCGAAGCGCTTGCGCACGAGGCGCCGCACGTACCAGCCGAAGACGCGCTTGAAGCCCGCGCTCGGCCGTCCATCGGTCAGGCTGGCTGCAGGCACGCCTCGCGCTCCTGCACCTGGGCCGGACGGATGCCGACGTCCTCGCAGACGGCATTGGCCGCGGTGACGCCGCTCATGAGGACCATGGGCACGCCGGGGCCGGGATTCGCGCTGCCGCCGGCGAGGTAGAGCCCCTTGAGCACCTTGCTGCGATTGCGCGGCTTGAAGCCGCCGCGGAGCTTGCCGTGCGAGGCGAGCCCGTAGATCGCGCCGCCTTCCGCGTTGTACATGCGGTCGATCATCGCTGGCGTCAGGCGCCGCTCGACCACGATGTGCTTCTCGATGTCGGTGAACCCGTTGCGGCGCAGCTTGTCGATGATGACCGGCCGGTACTGGTCGAAGATTCCCCCCGGAGCATCCCATTCCTGGCCTTCGCGGCGGAACGGCGTGTGCACGAGGATGTAGAGCGACTCGCAGCC
>CAMDAQ010000010.1 GCA_945888705.1 Singulisphaera sp. GP187 | reverse complement strand
GCTGCGGTGCCGGCGGCTGCGCAGTGCCCGGGGGATCTGACGGGCAACGGGCAGGTCGACGGCAGTGACTTTGGCGCACTGCTCAGCGCTTGGGGAACATCCGGCGGAGAGTTCGGTGCTGATGTCAACGGTGACGGGTCCGTCGATGGTGCCGACCTTGGAGTGATCCTCAGCGTTTGGGGACCGTGCGCGCCTGTGGTTAGCTCGATCACACCAAGCATCGGACCGACGTTTGGCGGCACGCCCGTCACCATCAGCGGCAACTACTTCCCCGGTACGACATCAGTCACGATTGGCGGGGTCGCTGCAACCGGAATCCAGATTGTCAATGCAACGACGATCAGTGCCATCACCCCAGCCGGTGCGACAGGATCAGCTGCGGTCTCGGTGACGGCGAATGGTCGGACAGGAACCCTCGCAGGTGGCTACACCTATTCATCGATTAGCAGCGTGGTTCCAAGCTTTGGCGCTGCGCAGGGTGGTGGAACCGTCACCATCACAGGTGCATTCCTCCAGAACACAACTGCAGTGTGGTTCGGTAGCGCTCCAGCGCAGTCGTTCACACAGATCTCGCCGACCGTCGTCTCGGCAGTCACGCCGCCGGGCGCTGTGGGCACGAGCGTTGATGTTCGGCTCCAGACACCGGCTGGACTCCTAGTTGCGTCAGGCGCGTTTTCTTATCTTGCGATTGTGACCCCATCCTGGGCGACGCTCTTGGACGCAGTTCCCGACCCCGCGGTGGTGACCGACCCCGCGCTCCGTGCAGCGATCACCGCCACGGGTTTGGCCTGGCGCGTGAAGGACACGGCCACGCAGATCGAGTTCGTGCTGATCCCGCCGGGCTCGTTCCAGATGGGGTGCAGCGCGTCGCAGCAATATGGATGCTATAGCGACGAGAGCCCCGTCCACACGGTGACGCTGACCAACGCTTTCTACATGGGGCGCTACGAAGTCACGCAGGCGCAGTGGCAGGCGCGGATGGGGTCGAACCCGAGCTACTTCCAGAGTGCAAGTACGCAGGTTCCTGCCGCCCAAGTCCCCAACCGCCCGGTGGAGCGGGTGAGTTGGAACACGATCCAAGGCTTCCTGACCCAGACGGGCATGCGCCTGCCCACCGAAGCCGAGTGGGAGTACGCCTACCGAGCGGGGACGACGACCGCGTTCCATGGTTTCACGGGCTACCTGAGCGGCACGAACGATGACACCCTGCTGGGGAACATTGCGTGGTACGGCTCTTGCTGCGGAGGTAACTCCGGTGTCCAGACCCGCCCCGTGGGCGGCAAGCTCGGCAACGGCTACGGCCTGCACGACATGTCGGGGAATGTCTATGAGTGGGTGAATGACTGGGACAGCGTTTACGCGGCGGGCGCCCAGGTCGACCCGTCGGGCCCAGCGACTGGCTCGGGCCGCGTGGCCCGTGGCGGGGGCTGGTTCATCGGCTCCGACGGCTGCCGTGCGTCGAACCGCGGCAGCGCGCACCCGGACACCACCCTCAACTACGGCGGGTTCCGAGCCGCCAGGACTCCGTGACTTCCCTTTACCCTTCTTCTCTTTTTCATCTACCGTTTCAGGTGATCGCACTTGGACTGCCCGCTGAACCAAGTCAATCCCGGAGCCAACATGCGCCCGACCTCGCTTTGCGTCTCGGCTCTCTTGATCAGCTGCGCCGTTCTAGCAGACGGCTGGCATCAAAGACAGGCCTCTGCTTCACGGTCACCTGATGCTCAAGCGTCTCCCGCAGGCCAAGGCGCGACGGCCACATCGGCAAAGGCGCCGAGCCAGAGCAGCCCCAGCAAATCATCCACAAGAACGCTCGACTGGGCAGAAGTCATCGAGGCCGAAGTCGATCCAGCCGTGGTGACGGACGCAGGATTCCGTGATGCGATCAAGGCGACGGGACTCCCGTGGCGCGTGAGGGGCAAGGGCACCAACATCGAGATGCTGCTGATCCCGCCGGGTGAGTTCGTGATGGGCAAGAGCAGAGGTGATGATCAGGCAGAAGAGAACGAACTCCCCGCTCACGAGGTGACGTTGACGAAGGCGTTCTACTTGGGACGCTATGAAGTGACGCAGCAGCAGTATGCGCGGGTCACGAAGTTGAACCCAAGTCAATTTTCTCATCCAGCGAAACCAACGGTGCCAACACTTGAGGCGTTGATGGCGGATGGAGCGACAAAGTCGCAGGCGGAAAGAGAGGTGTCGGAGGCAAAGAAGAAGTTGGAGTCGTGGATCGCGGCGCAGCGACCCGCTTCTGATGCAAAGCTCAACGAGTGGCCAGTAGAGATGGTCTCATGGAATGACTGCACAGCATTCTGCAAGATGACGGGCATGCGCCTTCCCACAGAAGCGGAGTGGGAGTACGCGTGCCGAGCTGGCACACGCACGCCCACATACGGCGAGTTGGACGAGATTGCTTGGTGGGAGGCGAACAGCATGTCCGGAACGCACGCTGTTGGCGCAAAGCGTGCGAACGCATTGGGACTGCACGATATGCTTGGAAACATGTGGGAGTTGGTGAACGACTGGTACGGAGACTATTCGGCAGACCCGCAGACGGATCCGCAGGGGCCAAGCACGGGCTCGCACCGCGTCAGCCGAGGCGCGAGCTGGAACGGCCTCTCCAACTGGTGCCGTGCGTCGATCCGCATCTACGCGCACTTGGACTACGGCAAAGCCAGCTTCATCGGGTTCCGGGTCGCCAGGACTCCGTGACTTCCCTTTTCCCTTCTTCTCTTTTTCATCTCACCTTTCGGCATCCGATTGACTGGCAGGGGTGCCCACGGTTCGACTTTGCATAAGTCCTGAGCATGGGACCGCCTCGTACGTAGCACCCGATGCGCGGAACCTGCACGGAAGAGACTCGCTGACGCGCCCTGATACCTAAGAAAAGGGGCGGTCGTCGACCGCCCCTGCTCTTCAGCTGCATGCCTTGACGAGGAGCATGAGCAGCAGCACGGCGGTGATGGCACCGATCACGCCGCTTGCGCCGTGCTCGCCGCCACCTGATCCGCGGCCGCCACAACTCCTGCACATCAGTTCGCCCTCGCGAGCTTCAGGGCCTCGTTCCATGCCCGGCGCTTGAGGTCGGCCCCGGCGCCAAGCATCATGGACTCAAAGCGACGCTCGTCCCTGGTGCCGGCAGCGCCGCGGGATGGACGTCCCCAATCGACCCACTGGCTCACCGCATTGAACCCTGCCCATGCGGTGTGCTCAATTCCCTTTAACCGCTGCAGCGAGTCGTCGAAGTTGGCCACGATCTGCTGGCGTGCTGCACTGGCCTCGGGCTCGGGATCCTGCTCGGTTGGTTGCGGAACAGGACCCAAGACCCGATCGAGATAGGAACCGAAGGTGCGCTTGGTCATGCGAACCTGTGCAAGCCGGTTCATCTGCACCTCGAACTCGCGGTGCTTGGCGATGGACAACCCGAGTACTTCTTGGGCATCAGCAAGCCGGTCGTGGATGGACTCGGTGTGCTTGATGCTGATGGAGTCGGGTCCGGCATTCCGCAGCGCCAGCGTGAGGGTGTTCTGGCACACGACTCGGATGCTGGTGTTGAGGGCCCGGAATGCGATACTGCCGTCGTGGCTGTTGCAGATCAAGACGTAGGGCTTGACCACGTCATCGGTATTCGCGATGCGCAGTTCTCCGGGCAGCTTGACCAGTGCCCAAACGATCTTGCCTCCGTGCAACGATCCCGCGGTCTCGTACACGGCCTTGCCCGGGCCGATGACCTCGTCCAGCCACTCGAAGGTCTGGGCGTTCTGCACGGGCTGGTACTTGCGGCCAACGATGCCCAGGATCGCCTGCGAGTCCATGCGGACGATGGCCTTGTGCGTGGCCACTTCGCGAGTCGATCCATCCTTGCCGTCCACGAACAACGGGCGGCTTTCAACGGTCCAGTCAAGCGCAGCCATCTTGAGGGCAGCCTGCGATGACAGTGCACGATCCACCCGCTGGCCGATGCGGTGCCAGACTGGGGCGCTGCCGGCGAAGAACTCTTCTTTGCCGTCGGGTCGAACAGTGATTGCGTGAGGCATGGGAGCCCCTCCTTTCTCTTAGCCCGCAGCCTGCATGGACGCACCGCAGCACCGGACCATCCGGCTGCTTCGCGGTGGCCGTGCCGGCTGCGGAAACTGCAGAACGTCAGGCGCTGGTGATCATGGCCGTGGCCGGCTGAGCCGCCTTGAGCTGCGGCGGTCTCGGCAACGTCGCATCCCGACTGGAGACCGCTGGAAACGGGCCTTCACCGGGTGCACCGCTGGGCGACAGCGTTGCGAAGTCGATGAACTCGGACATGTCGTGGGTGGGCGGGATGTCACGCACCCGGTCCCGCAGGGCCGTGTCGACCAGGATCGAGTAGAGCTGGCGGTCGCCCAGATGATTCGTCGACGACAGATAGAGGCCCAGCACGGCGAGCGCGGCGACGAGGGCCTCGAGCGCAGGCGGGAGTTCATCGTCGTTGAGCGTTGCGGGAGCAGGCGGGACGAAGCCGATTTCACGCAGCTGCTCGAGGTTGGTGGTCAAGGGTGCGCACTCGGTGTCCCAGTGCATCATGGCCAAGACGGGGTCGGACTCGATGCCATCGGCCATGAGCGCAGCGATGCCGGCCTTTCGTGCTGCTCGCTTTCGATCGAACAGCGCTTCGCGATCAATCTTCTGGATCAGTGTCATAGAGGGGTCCTTTCGGGTTGGGGTTGCGAAAGCGCCCCTCCACGACACCACCACGCCCCCCGAGGCACGTGCCTCGAGGTGAACAGCGAGGTGCATACCGGGAGGGGCGCAGGATGAAGAACGATGTGGAACGAGCGGACGAGGACTAGCGGGCGAGGATCCTTGCGAGGATGCCCGCCACGACCTCGATCAGGCGGAACAGCGTCGACATCAATGCCTTCACGGCAGTGCCAAAGAGTGCAAGTGCCCGTGCAAGATCAGGGTTCACCGGATGCTCCTGCAGGCTTGATTGCTGCTGGACACCGGTCGTTGAAGGGGCAGGATTTACAGGGCCAGCCGGGGCGTGCTGGGAAGACACCGGATTCGATGCCGTGCCAGACCTGCTGCAACTGGTCGACCATGTTCCGGCTGCCGTCCTTGGCCACCGGAACTTGATGGAGGCGAACCACCGGCTTCGCTGCCTTCGTGACCGTCAGGAATTCCAGACTTTCAACCTTCCCAACGCCGTCGAGTTCACGGTCGAGGAGCATGGCGTAGAGCTGGAGCTGAGGGCAGGATTCCGAAACTTTTTCGTCCGACCACTTCGTGCGAGTGGTCTTCACGTCACGAACGATCAGGCTGCCCTCCGTGCGCTGGTAGACGTGGTCGACCCGGGCCTCCACCAACGGCACGGATGGGTGCACGACTCCCCGGACCACGTCCTCGATGCAGATGCTGGTGCCTTGCACGTGCGATTCAGGGCTCGCCAGGTATGCGGAGAGCATCCTGCTGGCGAGAGCGTCGAGGGATTCAAGACTTTCCCCCTTGGCGAGCTGCAACGGCACGCTGGAGGCTCGCAGCTGCTGGGCGACTCCCGAGGCCAGTTCCTCGGTCGAAGGCCTTGGAGCGCCTTCGAGGTCGGCCTGCGAGACTCGTGCGACGGCATCATGAAAGGCAGTGCCGAAAACGAGGCTCGAGGACACCATTGCAGGTTCAGCACGAAGAACGTATTTGAATTCAAAGGCTTTCGGGCAGAGCTGGTACGAGGACACCTGGCTCCAAGAGATGTAAGACTTTCCGGTGATGGCCTCAGGCGATGGACACGGAGGGGCTGATGGCGAACCCCCTGCCTGCAGCGCCTGACGAGGGTTTCGTGCATGGGCCTCATGCTGGAGCGATCCGTTGGCAGTGGAGGAATGAATTGAAATCATGACCACCTCCGCTGCTGGGGGGTCAACTCGTGGCGCTCCTTGAGACGATCGATCATCACGCTCGCTTGACGGACATCGAGGTGTGTTGCCGATTCCACGCCAAACTCGTCGTGGGCTTCACGATCGAGATCAAGACGCCCACGCCGGCAGATTGATTGCAGTGCCCTGAGCTGTGATGCCGTCGCTGGTCGCACAGCGCCACCGAAGGAACCTTGGCGCAGGTGCAGGACAGTGGTTGGATGCAGAGACCCTCCTCTTGATTGGTGACGGTGACGGTGATCAGAGGCCGCCCCTTGTCCAACCAGTGTCAACGGAGCATCATCCGTCACCGTCACAGGTGCGAGCATGGGCACTCCCCCGCCGATGTCCTGCAAACCACGCCCCTGCTCGTCATTTTGGTTGCGGTGCAACGATCCAGGTGCAGCATCATGGGTGCTGGTGCCGGTGACGGTCATGCTGTGCACCTGGCTCTCGAGCGCTACCTGCGCCTGGGCATAGACCTTGGCGACCTCAGCCTGGAGCCGTGATGGATCGTTGATGAGCCCGCTGGCCAGCTCGGCGCTGAGGTTGATCGAGCAACCGAAACTCTGAAAATCCCTGCTTGCCTTCCTGTTCAAACCGACATTGACGACCAAGGGCATAACAGCCCTCCTTCCGATGGGAGGGATCCAGGTTCAATCCCGGATCCGCCGTGCACGGGCTGACGACGCCCAAAAAGAAAAACCCCGCCGGTCAGGGCGGGGTTGAAGGGCTACGAAGGACCCTCAGGTCATGATGACACGAAAGGGGGTGATTTTTATCCAGTTGTGCCACCCAAACAACTGAAGATCAGTCGATGGAGGTATTCGCCCCCACAACAATGTTCCGCGTGACTACGGAAGCTGTTCCAGATTGAGTCTCGATGGCACCGTGAGCAGATTGAGGCGCGCCAGCCCGGAAAAACCCACCGGTCCGCACGCCGATCCACCACCCAGCACCTCAAGCACATGTTCTCCAGCACTCAGCGTGATGCAAGTGCCCACATTGTCGCGTTGAATTCGACCGGCAGAGTTGTTTGCACCAAAACCAAGAATCTGCGCACCGTCCACCTTAACTGCGATCGATGCGCCGTAGCCGCCGGGTCCAAATCCGAACTCAACGGAAAGCGCACCGTCAACGATCAGCTGGGACTGCTCGTCGACGGAAAAGCCGTAGCGAACGAGCGGTACATCACACCCAACATTCGCAGTTAGCAACGTTGCAGACCCCAAAAGCCCGCTGTCCAACTCAACCTTCCCGACGGCACCCGCCGGCAACTTGACACTGTCATCGCCACCGACCGCATCGACCACCTCAAGCGCCGCCGTCGGGTTGCTCGTGCCGATGCCCACCTTCTTGCCCGTGACGGTGACGGCCTGCTCGTTCGTGTTGTAGACCCACACGCCGTTCGCCCCGTTCAGCGCGTAAAGCGCATAGGGCGTGGCCGTGATCTTGTCCCGAGGGGTCAGGGCTTGGTACTGCCCAGTGCCCGCAGGATTGCGGAACTCGACCTGGATCCAGCGGTTTGAGCCATCGAAAGCCGCATTCCCGAAGTTCAGGCCGCACGCAAAACGGCCGTCGTTGAGCTGCATCGCGTTGAACGTGTTGGCCGACCCAACCTGTCCGCCGGCAACGTCAGCGTCCCACAGCGTGATCCGCAGATCGACTGGCCCGTTCACGAGCTGGCCCGCGTTGCGCAGCTGGCCTTGGTAGGTGAACGTCTGGTCCAGCGGGGTACCGCCGACGAACTTGGCTGCCGCCGCAAGCAGGGCAACCACCACACCAGCGGCGAACACATGAGCACGATTGATCTTCATGATGGTCTCCGGAAGAAGGCTTGCAAGGATCGGGTCAGCCCCAGTTGGCGAGGACGAGCGCGAGATCGGCACCATTCACTGAACCGTTCCGATCAAGATCAGATCGAGCGGCGGCCGTCCCCCAGTCGGCGAGGATGTTGGCGAGGTCGATGCCATTGACCACGCCATCACCGTTGATGTCGCCGACTCGCCCAAGGTCTGAGGCATCGATGCACAAGTAGCCGGGGTCGAGCTGCGCGGCACCAACGACCTGCGTTGCCAAGCTCGTGGGCTGAGCAATGACCGAGGCCAGCGTGTAGCTGCCGACCGCCGAGGATCCACCAGGCAGGCAGACCGACGAAATGGTCGTCTCCCCCACCGCCGCAAAGGTCAGCAGGGCCACCACCGGAAGGGTGCCAAGTTCAGGTCGCATCGGTCCAAAGGTAGCCGATGGCTCAAGCCAGTCAAAGCACCATCCGCCCTCGCCTCCTAGCCGGCCAAGGGTTTGAGCGTTCCCTTCGGGGTCAGCACGTAGCGCTGGGCGTTGATGGCAAGTTCCATGGGCTCCTCGGGCAGCAGGTCCGCCGGCTGCACCTTCGCCACCAGCGACACGAACTCATCGTGGGCCACTGTGGTGCTTGAGAGCTCGTGCCAGACGCCCTCATTCAGGAGGAAGAACTCGGATTCTCCTATCATCTCCAGCAAAGTGTCGAACGGTCCGCAGGCATCAAAATCCGTGGACCAGCCCCAGTAGCGCCCCTGCCAGTACCAGGCCGAGTGCGAGCACGAGCCGGCCATGCCGTCGGTCTCGACCGAATGTCGAGCAACCTCGGTACCCTCCGCTTCACAGGCGTCGAGGTCGAACTCTTCCTCGTCGTTGGCATCGTCATCGTGGCCGCTCATGGACGTTCCCTCTCAGGTTGATGATGATGATCGTCGGTTGGGGATGGCCTGGTGGGTCATGATCGCCTTGACCTCAACCCGCCTTCGCACGCTGCCGCAGTTGGTCATAGAGCTCGGTGAAGTTCACCAGGATGTTGACCAGGCCCTTCATGACGCTTGGGTCTTCCAGCGCCTGATCGCTCATGTGCTGGTGCGCCGTACGTGCCGAGAGAACCGCATCGATGACCTCGCTCTCAAGGTCTGGTGACTCAAGGAAGCGAGCACGGCTGTTGTTGGCAGCCTGCTGCTGCAACTTCGTGGACTCCAGCAGCTTGCCGCGCAGAACATCGTTCACATAGATCAACTTGTCTCCCTCGGTGAGCTCGCCGTCGAACAGCTCGTTGACCCGCTCGATGATCTCGCGTAGATGCGCCTTCACCTTCTCATGCACAGAGCCCGAGCCGGCTTCCGACATAGGGTCGAGCTTGGGCCGCTCACCCTGACCGAGCTGTGACGGCTGCTCGCCTCGGTTCTTGAGGTTGTAATGCGTCAGGCGAACCTTCGACAGGTCGATCTCCACGCGTTCACGGCCAAACTCAAGCAGCGGGAGCAATCGGCGATAGAAGATCGACCGCTTTTCCACGTCGGTGTTTTGGTAGTCGATGATCTGCCCCAAGAAAGTGTAGGCGCGAAGGAACTGACCAAGATCGCCCTTGAAGATCGTCAAAGCATCCATCACCTCCACGTGCCGCTTCACCTCGACATCGTTGCCGGCGTCGACAGCCTGTCGGTACGCCTGTTGGGCAGCTGAGAACATGCCGGTGAGCCGCACCCGAACCGGCTCGATCGCTCGCACCAGCTCAGCCTGTGTGGCGCCCGGCCGATGCTCGGCATTGACCACGCGGTCCACCTCGTTGTCGTCGTAGTAACCCGTTGCATCAAGCTTGGTGCGCAGGTCGAACACCATGTTCGGGTCGGTGGTCGTCGCCAGCTGGGCGGTTTCGTAGTACGTCTTGAAGGCCTCCACGATCTCGTCAGCGTCGTTGGCGAAGTCCAGGACGTAGGTGGTGTCCTTGCCCTTGGCTGCCCGGTTCAGGCGCGATAGCGTCTGAACCGCCTGAATGCCGGCAAGGCGTTTGTCCACGTACATGCCGCAGAGCAGTGGTTGGTCGAATCCCGTCTGGAACTTGTTGGCGACCAGCAGGATCCCATACTGGTCCGTACCGAACGCCTGCTCGATCTTCCGTCCGGCCAACCTCGGATTCAGGGTCGTGGATCGCTCCGTGAATGGCTCCGGCCCGGACTCGGTGTCGTTCACTTCGCCCGAGAAGGCCACCAGCGTGCCGATCTTGTAGCCCTGCTCGGCGATGTACTTCTCGATCGCAAGCTTCCAGCGAACCGCCTCCAGGCGGCTTGCCACCACCACCATGGCCTTGGCCCTGCCGTTCAGCAGCGGTGCGACGTGCTCCCGGTAGTGCTCGACGACGATCTGAACCTTTTGGCTGATGTTGAACGGGTGCAGCCGTACCCAGCCCATGATGCCCTTCATCGCCTTGGCACGCTCAACGGTCTGTTCGTCGTAACTGGCTCCGTTGTGCGCCAGCTTGAAGGCCAGGGAGTACGTGGTGTAGTTCTGCAGGACGTCGAGGATGAACCCCTCCTCGATCGCCTGGCGCATGGAGTAGACGTGGAACGGCTGGGGCACGTTGTCCGGAGCCGGCTTCCGGGTGGGATCCGGCCGGGTACCGAAGAGCTCCAGGGTCTTCGCCTTGGGCGTGGCCGTGAACGCCACGAAGGTGATTCCTTGCTGGCCACCCTCGGCACGTGCTGCCATCTGCGCTGCGAGGAGGTCCTCGGTGCTGAACTCGACGCCCTCCTCGATCGCCTTCAGTTCCTCCGCCGTCAGCACGGCCTTGAGGTCCGATGCAGCCTGGCCTGATTGCGAACTGTGCGCCTCGTCGGCGATGACGGCGAACCGCTTGCCACCGGTCGCCGCAAGTTCCCGAACCTTCTTCATTGCATGGGGGAAGGTCTGGATCGTGCAAACAACCACCTTCTTCGCATCCGACAGCGCCTCGGCGAGTGCAGCGCTCTTGCTCGACTCCTCGCTCGTGATCGACGCCACCAGGCCCAGCGTTCGCTGAAACGACTCGATGGCCCGCTGCAGCTGCCCGTCGATCACATTGCGGTCGGAGACGACGATGACCGTATCGAAGACCTTGTGATCCGCTGCGTCATGCAGCTCAGAGAAGAAGTGAGCTGTCCAAGCAATGGAGTTGGTCTTGCCCGAGCCGGCTGAGTGCTGCACGAGGTATCGCCCACCCACGCCCTCCGTGAGGACGGCAGCCTCGAGCTTGCGCGTGACATCCAGCTGGTGGTAGCGCGGGAAGAGGATGCGCTCGACGGCCTTGCTGTCGCCACGCTGGGCCACGACGTACCTGCCCAGAATCTCCATCCAGCTGTCACGGCCCCAGACGTCCTCCCAGAGATAAGCCGTGGGATGGCCCGAGGGGTTCACGGGATTGCCCTTGCCGCCATCCCGCCCCTTGTTGAACGGCAGGAAGACGGTCTCCGGTCCCTCGAGCTTCGTCGTGACGTAGACCTCGGTGTTGCTCACCGCGAAGTGCACCAAGGCGCCGCTTGGGAACATGAGCAGCGGCTCCGCAGGCTGGCCCTTGGGTTTCGGCAGGCGGTCGAACCGGTACTGGTCGATGGCGTTTTCGACGCTCTGCGTGAAGTCCGATTTCAGCTCGACGGTGGCGACCGGGATGCCGTTCAGGAACAGCACCAAGTCGATGCAGAGCTCCCCGGCCTGGGCATACTTGACCTGCCGAACCACCCGCAGTCGGTTGGCGTTGTAGCGCGCCAGGATGTCGGGATTGATCGAGAACGCCGGCTTGAACTCGGCGAGCCGGATCTTGCCCTTGACGCCGACCATTTCGATCCCATGGCGGAGCACGTCGACCGTGCCCTGCTGGTCGAGCTGCTGGCGCAGGCGGTCCGTCAGCACTTCTGCGGCCTTCGCGCCGTGGTTCTTCGTCAGGGATTCCCAAGCGTGTGGATTCGCAACCTGGAGCCACGCGACGACGTCCTCCGGGAAGAGCGCTCGCCGTGCGTCGTACTTGGCGGCGTCACCATCGGCATGCAGCCAGCCGTGAACGGCCAGATGGGCGCAGATCTCTTGCTCGAACCTGATTTCCTTGTGGATGCTCATGCGGCCTCCGTGGTGGCGGCGTTTCGGATATCGATCTGCCCCGTGACGGCGGCAGAGATCAGGGCGGAGCGGCGTTCTTGCAGGAGGGCAATGGCGGATTCGGCTTCGGCTGCGAGAGCATCAAAGCGCGTGCGAAGGGCTCCAATGGCGGCGCCGATTCGCTCTTGCTCAGCGGGCGGAGGAAACAACACTGTCAACTTCGTGAAGTCATGGTTGGAGAGGTGCGTCTGGTTGGCGCCGTCATCCTCTGCGAGGAGCCGTCGATTCCTATCAAGTTGCATTGCAAAGTATGTAGGTTTGCCCTGCAGTAGCCGAACTGCGCAGACACGCTGATTGATGGCGTATGAGCGATCGTCCATGACGAGAAAGGCGCGGGCTAGCGCCCGACCATTTGGCAAGTCACTCATGACCATCAGGATGTCACCGCGTTGTGCAGGCGTAAGGTTCGTAGTGCAGTACTTCGTCGCCTCACCGTTCGTCGAGACAAATCGCGCCGTTACGCAGAAATGTTGCCCTGCATCGTCGACGAACTGCTCGTGCGCCTTCCCCCAGACGAACTCGGAGATGTGCTCCAGCCGCTTGACTTCCCAATGCGCCGGCACATCCCCCAGCCACTCGACGCCCGACGGCTTCATCGGGGCCTTCGAGTCGAGGCCCTTGGTGACGGCGTGGGAGATGACGGCCTGCCGCTTCTCCTTCAGGAGCTCGATGAGCCGCTGCTGCTCGGCGACGAGTCCGTCGATCTTCGCCGTCTCGCGGTCGAGGAACGCGGCGATGGCGTGCTGCTCGGGGAGGGGAGGAAAGGCGAATCTGTGGCGGCGGAATGTCTCGGCGGGGAGATGCGCAATCGTCGCCTTCGACTCGGAGGACGCGAAGCATCCCCGCCTTACCGCTGCTTCAAGCACCCAGCGGAGGAACGTCGCTTCATCCGTTGCTGGGTCGAACGTCCGGAGCCGGTGAATGGCCTTTTGGTAAAAGCACTCGGTGATCGGCGCGTCCCAAACTGCACAGCGCCCCACTTCGCCACCCTCGCAAACTAGAAGATCTCCCGCCTTCAGGCGGAAGCGCTCCCGCTCTTCTGGTGCAAAGTCCATGCAGTTGAGGTCGTCAGTATTGATCCTTCCCCACTGGACATCCGCGTTCCTGACATACGGGAGAAGGTGCTCGCCCGAGATCTGCTTTGCATCAAGCATCTTGCCCAGTTCGACCCGATAGCGATATGCGAGTGCGGCTACAGCCCAATGCGCCGGCACATCCCCCAGCCACTCCACGCCCGACGGCTTGTACTTCGGGTAGCGCGGGAAGCTCATGCCGACAGCCCCCCGAGCATCTTCAGGATGCGGTCGGTCACGCCCTTAAGATCAGCATCGATCGCCTCAAGCGGCCTCGGTGGCGTGAACACGTAGAAGTGCCGGTTGAACGGAATCTCGTATCCAACCTTGGTCTTCTCCTCGTCGATCCAGGCATCGGCGGCGTGGGGCAGCACCTCGCGCTTGAAGTACGTCTCGACGTCTTCGGACAGCGGGACGTTCTCCGTATCGCGCAGGTTGGCGTCGGGTACCGGCTTGCCCTTTCCCTTGCCCTTGGCACCAAGCACGACCTTGCCAGCGGCATCCCGCTCAGGACGTTCCACCGTGATCGTGCGGTAGCCGAACTCCTCGTTGCGGAAGAGCCGGCTGATCGGCTTACCTTCGCGGGTCACGTCCTTGAAGTCGCCGAACAGGCGCGTGATGTCCTCGATGTGCGCCTCGGAGAGCTCCTTGCGCTTGCTGCCGAGGCTCTTGCGCATCTTCTGGAAGAACTCGCCCGCATCGATGAGCTGGACCTTGCCCTTGCGCTCCTTGGGCTTGCGGTTGGACACGATCCACACATAGGTGGCGATCCCCGTGTTGTAGAACATGTCCGTCGGCAGCCCGATGATGGCCTCGACGAGGTCGTTCTCGAGCATGTGGCGACGAATCTCGCTCTCGCCGGAACCTGCGCCGCCCGTGAACAACGGTGAGCCGTTGAGGACGATGCCGAACCGGCTGCCGCCGTCCTTGGCTGGGCGCATCTTTGCCACCAGGTGCAGCAGGAAGAGCATCGAGCCGTCGCTGACCCGCGGCAGGCCGGGGCCGAAGCGACCACCGAAACCATGCTCCTCGTGCTCCCGGCGGACTTCCTTCTCGACCTTCTTCCACTCCACGCCGAAGGGCGGGTTGGAGAGCATGTAATCGAAGTGCTTTGCTGGGTGGCCATCCGCCGAAAGCGTGTTGCCCAGGACGATGTTCTTGACGTCCTGGCCCTTGATGAGCATGTCCGCCTTGCAGATGGCGTAGGACTCAGGATTCAATTCCTGTCCGGACATCACCAGCCGCGCCTCGGGGTTGTGCGCAGCCAGGTGGTCGTCGGCAACGCTCAGCATGCCGCCCGTGCCGGCAGTCGGGTCGTAGAGGCTGCGCACCACGCCGGGCTTGGAGAGCGCCTCGTCATCCTCCACGAAGAGGAGGTTGACCATGAGCCGGATGACCTCGCGTGGGGTGAAGTGCTCGCCGGCGGTTTCATTCGAGAGCTCGGCGAACTTTCGGATCAGCTCCTCGAAGATCGAGCCCATCTCGGCATTCGACACCTTCTTGGGGTGGAGATCGATGCCTGTGAACTTCTCGGTCACCAGATAGAGCAGCCCGGCCTTCTGGAGGCGATCGACCTGGGTCTCAAAGTCGAAGTGCTCGAAGATGTCCCGGACGCTCTCCGAGAACCCCTGCACGTATGAGTGCAGGTTGGGGCCGATGTTGTGCTGATCACCCATCAGCCGCTTCAGATCCAGCGGCGAGGCGTTGTAGAAACTCTGCTTCGCCGTGCGGGGCAACATGACATCAGCTGGCAGCTTTTCCTTCTTGCAGCGCTTGGCCTCGTCCAGCACGGCGGACTTGGTCGGCTCAAGCACGCAGTCCAGGCGCCGCAGGACGGTGAATGGCAGGATGATCTTGCCGTAGTCCGACTGCTTGAAATCACCGCGAAGCAGATCGGCAACGGACCAGATGAACGCAGAGAGATTGGTTTCGGCCATGGCAGGACCCGGCGTGTATCCCGGTGGACGCACTGTACGGGAACGGCATCAGCAGCCCCGCTCGGACTTGCAGCGCTCCGATGACACGATCGAACGGCCCAGGGTTGATCCTGCGCCGGTCGAGTCCTGCGGGGCGGAGCCCGTCACGCTGCCGGCGGCAGACCGGTCTTGGGGGCAAGCTTGAAGGTGGAGCGCGTTGCAGCCTTCGGTCGAATGGCCAGGTTCGCTGGGCGGAGGTTGGCGCGATTGCCATCGATGGCATAGACCTCGTGGTTCTCTGGGACCACGCCTCGGAAGGCGCGATAGAACTCACGCAGCAACCAAACCTGGAAGCGCTTGCCAGCGCCGTCGAAGAACTCGATGTACGGGCGTCCGTTCGAGTTGAAGCGGATGTCGACGGGGGTCAAGTCACCGAATTCATCCTCGGTCATGACGGTGCCGTCATTGAACAGGAATACATCAGCGGGAAGGTACGGGAAGAGGGTGGCGAGGCGGATTGAGGTCATGTTGCACTTTCCGGAGCATGGCTCCAACTTTTGGTGTATTTTATAATGTTGGGCAATAACATTCCAATCAGCCCTCCCCCCATGGGTCATTCCACACATTTCCATGCCCCCACTCCCCCTCCCTCCCCCGGGTTGAGGCGAGCAGCGGTCCGCTGGCGTGCATGGCCGGCGTAGCTGAGTGACGGCACACAACGTGCCACACAGCATCACCGGATGCCGGTCGTGACGAAGCGGCCGTCGATCGTTGAGGCAAGTCGCACCCGCGCGAAATGATTTGAAGAAAGTTGTTTGGATGACTCGCGCCAGACGACGATTTCGCGCTCAGAATTTTCGAGCCGCCAAATGCTGGAAATCGTTGCAGCTTCGAAGTGCCGCGCACTCCCCTTGAGTGGTAGGGACGAAAGAAAGCCCCCTCCGGACTTTCGTCGACAGAGGGGGCCTACCGGGGGTCGGAGCGGAGCTCGGGGCGGCTCATGCGCCCCTGCTCCATGATCATGCAGCGCTTGATCGGCTGTTGCTCAGCGAGGGCTGCTGACCACCCGCCGTCATGACCTGAGATCCATCTGCTGTCACTGCGGGCACGGTCCCCAGCCGCCGAGAACGAGGGCAAGGTCGCCGCCGTCCACGAGGCCGGAGCCGTCGATGTCGGCGTTGAACGTACCGCTCCCTTGAGTGCCCCACTGGCTGAGGACAGCGGCAAGGTCGACTCCGTCAACCATTCCGTCGCTCGCAACATCGCCGGGGCACGGCGTGCATGACCCGCCGCCGTCGCAGCAGTCAGGCACACCGTCGCCGTTGGCGTCTGGAAATGTGCCATCGAGGATCTGCCCGTAGTCCACGATGCCGTCCGCGTTGCAGTCGGCGGACCACTCAACAAGATAACCAGTGACAAATGCTGCGTGAACTACCGGCCCATAGTCGTACCAGCCTCCGCCACTACCACACCCCTGAGAGACACCACAATGCAGCGGACACATGAGCGCCAGTTCTCCACTGCCGTCATTCGGCTCGCAGACGTTCCACCTCGTATAGCCCCAAGCCGTGCCGTCAAGCCAGATCCAGTCTGATCCTTGTGGCTTGTACCCGCCAATCCACGCAACTTGCGTCCAGCCCCGGGCACAAACCCAAGCATCTTCCTTCGCCTGTCCCAAAGTGGCGAGGTGTCCGCCGACAAGCAATGCGCGGTCTCTCGAATCCCAGAAGGTGATTGGCCCAGTGACAAACAACCGGTACCAGTTCCCATTCCCCCCATCGCTCACCTTCCACTGCACCGCCTGCTGCGCCTGCGCTGCTGAAGATGCGATCAGGACAAGCACCGACGACAAGATCAGGTTCTTCATGTTGTTTGCTTCCGTTGAGTTCACTGCGGGCACGGTCCCCAGCCGCCGAGAACGAGGGCAAGGTCGCCGCCGTCCACGAGGCCGGAGCCGTCGATGTCGGTGTTGAACTGACCCTGACCATTCGATCCCCAAGCGGCGAGAATGAGCTTCAGGTCTCCAGCATCAATCAGGTTGTCGCCCGAGATGTCACCGGGGCACGTGACGACGACACATCCGAGATTGTCTGCGCCAGGAGTCTCGTTTCCTGCTGATAGGTTTGCTGAGACGTCAAACAGACCGATGTTCCAGCAGCCCGTGTCCTGGCAACGCCAGACGTGTGCGGGCACGTTCACGCCGTCCGGCCCGATGCGGTTGGCACCGTAGGCGTACTCCGTACCGACCGGCGGGGTCGTGGCACTCTCGACCAAAGCGATGCCGTCGACGACTTCGACCCAGGGCGTCGAATCCAGAGTGCCATCGTCGTTGGTATCGAGGTCTGCGGCCAGCGCACCGGTCCAGCCACGGACCACGAAGAACGTCAGGTTGTCGCTGTTCTCCAGCCAGTCCTGATTGACGTTCGAGCCGCCGGTGCCGGCGCCGTTGCCCACGTCGGGCGTCAGGGCAGGATTGCCGATCAGCAGGGTGCCGTCGGCGGGCATGACCACGCCAGCGAGCGACCGTGCACGTTCGACCACGCCGCTGCCGACCGTGCCGTCGCCGATCACGATCAAGGTCAGATCATCAAGCGCAGTACCCGGCGCTCCGGCGATCTCCACAAACTCGATCGTGTCCGGCCCGGCCATGTCGCTGCGGATCTCGTTTAGGCGGACATCGACGAACTCGCAGCTCGCCGTGGCAGCCGCGCAGCTCGTTGCTGCCTGGGTCACGCAAGCTGCATCCCACGCGGTCACGCAGCAGTCAGGATCGACCACGCACACCGCGTTGCAGCAGTTGGTGTCGCTGCAGAATGGCGTGGCATGCTCGACGTTGCAGGCACCGGCAGTTACCTCGCCGCACTCGAGCACCGGGCCGGCCGAGCAGGCGCGGTTGACGGCACCAGGTGTGTCGCCGCCCCCCGGGTAAAAGGTCACTGCGCCGACGGTCCACTGGTTGTCAGGGGAGCAGCGGTATCCGTGCGCCGCCGTGAACGTGCCGGTCGAGGTCACATCCGCTGGGATCGTGTTCGGCGAGTACACCTGGTCCGTCGTGAACGGACCGAGCACAGCCACGCTGGTCACCACCGACAGCCAGGGCGTTGAGTCGAGGGTCCCGTCGTTGTTCGTGTCGAGGTCGGTGTTGATTGCACCGCTCCAGCCAGCCACGATCAGGTGGGTGCGCGACGTGCTGTTGTCCTCGAACCGCAAACCATCTGCGGGAGCGACCCAGTCGAGTTCGAGCGGAAAGCTTGCGGTTGGCTCGGCGATCAGCAAAATGCCGTCGGCAGGAACGATTGCGCCATCAAGCGGCAACGCCATTTCGACGTAGCCCGATGAATCGTAGGGATTGGTCCGGGTAGCGGCACGATCACCGAGCACGATGTACGTAAGTCCCCGCAGTGACGCACCCGGCGTGCCGATGAACTCGACGTATTCATCGACGTCGTTACCCGGTTGCTTGACTCGCAGCTCATTGAACGTCAGTTCGATCGGAAGTCCTGCAGAAGGATGCACCGCCTCCTGCGCCTGTGAGGCTGAAGATGCGATCAGGACAAGCACCGACGACAAGATCAGGTTCTTCATGTTGCTTTCTCCCGGAACGAGTGTCGTCAGACACTATTCGACCTGAGCGCCCGATTCAATTGGTAGTTCCGCCGCCCGGGAGCAGCGACCGTGGAGCGTGCCCCCTTGGGGCCCAGCGGGGCACGGCTCACCCGAAGACGTTCACTACAGATCAACCCGGGTGCCGTAGTTCGAAACCCCCAACTACGGGGGCTGTTTCATCCATGAAGCCCGTGAGATAACCCCCAGCAGCGTGGCGCCAGTGGGGGTTTGTCTCGTCGGGCCGTGATGACCGTCAGCGAACGCTGTCCTCGCCGAGCGGAAGGTACTCGGCGACGGGACGCCCTCCTGTTTGGGCAGGCTTGGGGAAGCGTTTGGCCCAGAGCTTCGCCGTGACGAGCTCGTCCAGGACGGCCTCGGCTTCCTCCTTGCTGACGCCGTGCCGTCGTCGATACTCGGTGCAGGTCACGACGCGCTTGGTTTGATCAAGTGCTTCACGGGCAAGCCCATCCCGATGCTTCAAGCGCTGATCGATGGCATCGGTCGTGAAGGTACGAAGTACCCGCGCGTTCTCAGCGATCTGCCAATTAATGAGACGGATGGACGCTTCAACATCGGGTTCCTCGATAGTGAGCGACGAGTAGTCGGGTTCCGCTGGCTCGCCGCCCTGCTGGGCCTCGTAGCAGCGAAGCAGAGCGACCAGCCCCGCCACCTTGGCAGCCCATCCGCGAGCCTTGGATCGGCAACTACGCTCCACGCTGGAGTCCGGCAGCCCGTAGGCCACCTCTTCATGGTGATTCGCGAACTGTTCAAGTCGCTCCGCCGCGAGGTCGCTGCAGCGAAGGGTGGCGGGTTCTCCGTCGGGCATGGGGATCTTTCGCAGGCTCTCCATGCACAAGTACAAGCGGGTACGAATCGTCTTGACGTGGCTGGTGAGTTCCGGCGAAGGCTTCTTCGTGACGATCAAGCGTCGTTCAGGATGAACAAACCAGAATCGGGCGGCGAAACCGGACTCACAGCGGCTTCGCTCGGTCATCACCTCTCGGAGCACCGTTGGCTGGATACTGCCCAGGACGCTGATCAGCACTCGACGCACGATCGTCGACCCTGTTGACTTTCGATCCACGGTGTGGCGCTTGCCTTCGTAGGCCGAGAGCCAGAACGCCTCGTCGGCCCCGGAGACCTTCTTGTACTGGCCGATCGCTCGCATGTGCCCGGCAAGTTCATCACGGTACAGGACGAGCCCCCTCGGGTTCTGAGCAGCGATTTCACCAAGCGCCTCAACTGTGACATCTGTGACGACGAGGCGTTCACGCTTGTGTTCTGGCAAGGGCGGCGGAAAGCCATTTTCCAGATTGATCAGCGTCTTCTCGGCCAAACCGATCGTTGCAGACTTCATCGCTCCGGAGAGGGCGACGAGCGCCGTCCAGGCGACCATCGGCTCGGTCCACTCGGGCCAAACTTCGACCTCGACGGAGTTGCCGATCACGCCAAGCAGCGCCGTCATGGCCGGGACGGCTACCGAGGCTTCATCAACCCTTGACGCCGATGCTTGTGCTCGGACGAGATCCTGCAAGAGGACAGGCAGGGCATCCACCGGGTAGGCCATACGGGGGGCTGCGGGAGAGTCTGCGCGTGCTCGTCGTACCGACTCGATGATCCTTCGAAACTCCTTCCATCCGTGCTCGCTGCAGGATTCGTGGTGGCACGTGAAGCCGATGGCGCCGTTTGCCTGCTGCGTGATCACGGCCTCGCCACGGTTGTGAGCCGGATTGAAGGCGCAGACGTCGAGGACCCAGCGGTGAGCGCCGGCACGTCCGCCTGGCCATGGCTCCTTCCCACGGTGCCTGACGCCATGCTGCTCGAGCCAGGCATGGACGTCGAAGGACCCCGTGGAGATGCCCGGATCCGTCTTGATGCGGCTCGATTCAACCGGCTGCAGGGCCACTGCCTCAAGCTGCTCTCGGGTCAGCAGGCGATCCTCGCCGGCGACTTCCAACGTACAGGTGCGGTGCAGGGAACGATCGCCTCCCTTCGCCGTCCATGTCCCCGGCATGCGCATGATGCGGGCGGCGTTGGCGACCGTGGTGTCCACCTTCACGGCGGTGGTGCTGAAGCGTTCATCGAGTCCACGAAGTGCTCGTCGGGGCAGGTCCGATCCACCTTCAAGGTCGAGGCGGTAATAGATGTGCATGCCGTTGCCGCTGCAGACCGCGGTCGGCTTCGGCCAGCCTTTGGCGTGGAGGGTCTCGACGATGGTTGTGGCGAGGGCACGGGTCTCGGCGAGCTGCTCGTTGGTCGCCGAGGTGTCGGCGTCACGCACAGGATCAAGGTCGATGACGAAGCACTTCCTACGCTCGATGTCGGTATCGACGGTGGCGGATCCCGAGCCAGCAGGCGTGAGTGTGGTGCCGGCCTTGCGGGCCACGCCCGCCCCGTGGCGGATGGGGTTCATCGTGATGTACACGCCGGCGCCGTAGGCGACCCCCTGGATTGCCGAGGCAGCTTCCTCGGGTGAGGCCACGACGGCGTGGGAGATGCCGTTGCCCGCCTGGCCCTTGGCGATGACGCGGATCTCACGGTGTTCGCCGGGCTGCCAGTTCAGGACGGTGCGCAGTTGGGCAGCACAATCGTCGGGCGGAATGGCAAGGGCTCTCGAGGCGGGAGTTTCTGCTGCGATGACGAGCGGTATTGGGTGGAGTGGAATCATGGTCCTCACCACGGCGCCGTTGCTTCCGGTGCCCGAAAACAATCGAGCATGAATGGCCGGCGGCAGCCGTGGTGGGTGGGACCGTAAGAGTCAAAAAATGACGTTAATAGCGTCAACATGCAAGAAAGTGAAATTCTCTCGACCGTCCCAAGGCCTCGCACGCGTGTGGATTCAGGCGGGCGGCGTGTCCCCCTCGCGAGTGGCCGCCCCATCCATCAGGCCGAGGAGCCAGCGCGAGTTAGACCAGCCGCGCACCGTCACCGTCACCGCTGCGTGAGCCGAGGCGTGCCGCCAACGAGCGCCTTCGCCGGCCGGGACGGCTGCCTCCGAGGCAGTGGGCCCGTGCCCACGTCCACCGTCGTTGGCCGGAGGCCGGTACGCCACCCTGTACGCCACCTCAGGGACACACCCCCCTCTTCCCCGGGAAATCGTGGGGGGGTTCGAATCCCTCTTCGCCCATTCCGTTCGAGAGCGCGGCCACCTTCGGTGGGCGCGCTCTCTCGCTTCATGGGCGAAGAGCGTCCCGGCTCCGCCGGTCCGGGCGCGGCTTTCGCCGCGCAGGGCTTGCGCGCCCGCTGCGCGGGCGACGAATCCCATGACAAGCGCTACCTGCGCTTGAGCAGAGACCTTCGCGACCTCAGCCTGAAGCTGGGTTGGACCTCTATGAGCAAGCTGTCGAGCTCGGCGCGCGCAGCGCTGGTCAACGCGCGACGAGTTCGCCGAAGGCCTTGGCCCAATCCTTCGCGGCGCGCTCGGCGGTTCCGATGTCGGAGAACTTTTCGGTGCTCACGCGCTGCGTGTCGGCGGTCTGCATGAACGCGGCCACCACTTGGCCCGTGGCGCCGTCAGTGGCGTAGATCTCGCACGAGGCGTAGCCGTAGCCGCGCTTGAGGATCTGCGTCTGCGGCGCCACGTTCAGGAGTGGGTTGTTGGGCTTGATCGCGGTGATCGCCGCGCGCACCACGAGGGTGCGTCCACCCGCACCGGACGGCTTGAGTTGGGCGAGTTCCTCAGAGAGCGCTTTCTGGAGCACCGCGCGCACCTCGGCGAGCTTCTCTTCGCTGATCTCGCCGTACGCGCCACGATTGGGCGTGGAGACCTCGGCCACGGTCACGCTCGCAAAGTCCGCGATGCGCGCTCCGCCGCGCCACTCCTGCGTCATGTCGTCGACCTCAGTCATCTTCACCGAACGGGGGATGTAGCCCGTACGCACACGCGCGTTGGAGCCGCACGCGGCGAGGCCGCTGACGAGCAGCGCTGCGGAGAGAGCGAGAAGGGGACGGCGGATGGTGGTCATCTTCATGGCGGAGTCCTTACGGTCGCGACTGATCGTTGATGATCGGTCGAGTCGAAGCCTAGCGGGGCTGGCGCTTGGTCGCGCGAGTCGACCGACCATGGCCTGACGGCAGGGCGTTACCCTGCCGGGCATGTCCGCCCACCTCACCGTCCTTCTCTCGCTCGGCGTGGCGATCCTGCTGAGCCCCGAGAACCTGCTCATCGGGCTCGTGATGGCCAGTGACAAGAAGTCGCCCCGCCTGGCTGCCCTCATGTACGCCGTGGGCGCGATCGGCGGACTTGCGCTCGGACTCACCATCGGCTTCCTCGTGGCGCCCACACCCCCCGCAGAAGGCGCACCCGTGCATCACACGTGGACGCAGTTCATCGTGCGCGCGCTCATCGCGGGGCTGCTCGTCGGCGTGGGCCTGCAGCGAGCGGTGCGCGCCGTGCGCCACGCACCCATCGCGGAGGAATCAGGCGAGGATGCCTCGGGCAAGAAGCCCAGCCTCGCATCGCGCGTGAAGCGCTGGTTCGCCGAACGCTTCAAGGGGCTCGGTGGACGCGAGATCCCCACGTGGCGTCGTGGACTCCGCTCAGGCGTCATCGGCTTCGCGACCGTGGGCATCCACCCCAAGTGCCTCTCGGTCTCGATCGCGGCGGGCCATCAAGCCATGCAGATCGCGGGCGAAGCCGATCGCGCGCTCGGCCTGGCCCTCTTCGCTGCCGTGGCGCTCACCCCCTCCTGCACGCCGCTCGTGGTCGAGCTCATCCGCCCCGGCGGCAGCGCATCGATCAGGGCATCTTGCGAGGCCTTCATGAAGACCAACGGACGCTGGATCGCCGCACTCATCCTGCTCGGCGCCGGTGCGTTCGTGGCATGGAACGCCGCGCACAGCATGCCGTGAGTCCCGGGTTGGCCGTTCCATCGTCAGCTGTGCCCACCGGGCGATTCACCGAGGTGCCGTCGGCAGCCGGTACCGCATCACGATCGAGCACGGCATGGGCGGATAGGTCACGGTGGCCCGGAACGCCATGAAGTCTCCCAACGACCAGCCTGCACGCTCAACGACCATTGCCGCCAGGTCCGTCCGCTCGGGCAGGTCCTGGGAATCCAGGGTGTCGTGCACGGGGTCGATCCGCTCGATGGCACCGGCAATCGGCAGCCTGAAGTGCTCGCGCGCCGATGGCGTCATGTCGAAACCGCCGAACGGCCGGCCATACACGACGCACTCCGGTTCGAACTCGTCCAGCATCGAGCGATGCACGAGCACATCCATCTGTGCCAACTCGGTCGGCATGGTCACGAAGGCGACCATCTCGCCGTACTCGGGCTCGCGCGCCGTTGGGTCGGCGTAGCGGCCGAATGCGGCGCGCTCGATCGAACCAAACACGAAGGTCACGGCACCACGGTGTCCGATCGGCCCATCCACGAGCTCATGCCGGATCTCGCTGCCTTGCCTCACGCTGCGCACCTCTGCCCCGGGCGGCGAGCAGAACGACCTCATGATGAGTGCGGGCTCGTCATCCGAAACGGCCTGCTCGATCGGCATGAACTCACGGACCTTGGCTCCAGCCTCTGCCGGAGTGCCGTAGTGGTGGAACCGGAAGATCGGCCAACCCTGAACAGGCCGAAGCCGCCGGATGTCGTGCATGCCTGCCGCGAGCACATCATCGAGCATGTCAGGGCGGCCTGCGGTGGGCGCCAGCACCTGCAGCGCCGACCGCACGCGCGCCTGAAGGCCCCAGACGCCCGAGTTGCCGCGGAAGGCGAGTTTCCTGGACACCTCAAGCGTCCTGGAGCCCTGTGCCATCCCATCAACCAGCAGGTCCAGCGTCGCGCGGTCCCCGGCATGGGACTGCATCATCGCGTCGAAGGCCTCGAAGTCACGCTGCACGGCTGCCAAGGTCGCCTCGGGCGCACCTTCCCGGGCCAGGGCATTCATCAGGATGCCCATGCCTTCGGCACCGGGAACGTTTGCCACGGCCTCGAGCTGGTCACCGTGGCCAAGCAGCTTGGCGATCTTCCAGGTCAGGTTCTTGTTGAGCCCGAACCGGCGCGCAACTGCTTGCGGGCGCTCGGCATCAGCACCGACCGAGTCGTACAGCGCACGGAGCGAACCACGCAGGTCGCGCACGCACGCACCGCAATGGGTGACAAAGTCCTGGGATGATGCGGGAGACACCTCCGTTGGAGGGTAGCCGGACCGGCCATCGTGGGCCAGGACCGCTGAACCTCCCTCGATGGAGGCGTTTACGGGCACGGCCCCCACGCGACCAGCAGCGACCCAAGATCGGCGCCATCAATCACGCCGTTGCCGTCGAGGTCGCCCTGCCCCGACTGGCCCCAGTTGCTCAGCAGCACGCCGAGGTCGGCACCATCCACGGCGCCGTCGCCCGAGATGTCTGCAGTGCACGGCGGCGCCGCCGCATGCAGGTCGAGTACGAAGATCACCTGCTGGTTGAGCACATCTCGTCCAGCACCCACGATGGTCTTGCCATCGGCCGAGACATCGAGCGGAAGCGACAGGCGCAGGCCCTCTGGAACCACGATGCCGTTCTCCGTGGCCAGCGCCTCAAGCGCCACGAAGCCTCGGCCATTGATCCACGCATAGCCCTCACCACTGACGGCCGGCGGTCCCCAGCGGAAGAAGCAGGACACGATGTTCCCGTCAGCGCTGCAGCCCGTGGCGTAGCCCGGCGCAGCTTCCGGATCCGGTCCGAGCGGGACCGCCTTCGTGGCATTGGTCCAGCGGTACGGGACCTGGCCATTGCCGTCGTTGAAGTTGCCGAACCCGAAGACCGTCGCGCCGTCGGCCGTGCAGCACTGTGCCTCACCCATCCTCACCCCGGCGGTGGTGGCCAGGCGGGTCTGCACGTTGCCGGTCCAGATGCAGCCCTGCCGGAAGCCGGTGTCGATGTCCTGCCATCCGTAGACGATCGAACCATTTTGGTTGGCACCGTTGGCTCGCGTGGTCCATCCGAACCACGAGAACAAGGTTGACATCGCTCCGCCTTGGCTCCACTTCATCGCACGATGAGTGCAGAAGCTCGGGTAGACGCCACCAACCACGGTGAGGCCGTCTCCAGACATGCCCCAACCGGTAGACGAATTGATGTCGCAGTTCGAGCCGAGGTTGCCGATGGGTTGCCACTCGACACCGTCGATCTGCCAGATCGCGGCCTCGACCTTGGAATCATTGTTCAGCACGTTGCCGAGCACGCGCGTGCCGTCATCGGACACGGCCGCGGAGCCGCCAGCCCCTTGGAATCCCGGGGGGATGCCACCAATGAAGATCGAGCCCGTCTTCTTGGTCCAGTAGAAGAACTGGCCGCCGTAGCCTGCGACGACGGAACCGTCGGCGCTCACGCTGGTCATGTAGCCGCCGGGAGCCTCGATGACGGTGAGCTCGGCGGCCGCAGCTACGGAGCCCATGCACGCGATGGCAACGGTGCGAACGATCGATCGTCGAAGCATGCTGTGGTGTTCCATCGTGGAGTCGATTCAGATCGGTCACTGATGGGGCGCAACCGTGCGCCCAGTGAGACAGGACTCAGGGCCACCGACTCAGGGGCACGCGCCCCACGAGCCGAGCATGATGCCCAGGTCGGAACCCTCGACCAGGCCATCGCCATCGAGGTCAGCAGCGCAACCCGAGCAGGAGCCCCACGAACCGAGCATGATGCCCAAGTCTGAGCCCTCGACAAGGCCGTCGCCATCGAGGTCAGCAGCGCAAGCCGGGCTGCCACCGAACACGCGAGCACGCAAGACCATGTAGTCGGTTCCGGTCGGCGTCTTCGGATTGGAATCGCTCGCATTGGTCACGAACCAGCCCGTGTCGCTGAGGCCGGTCGAGCCACCGGTGCCATTCTGGCCCGCATTTCCCACGGGGAAGAAGCTCTTGAGGGCGAAGCCCGTCACCTCTGAGGACCCAGTGCGCAGCAGGAGCCGAACGCCGGTCGATGCGCTCCACGCGTAGAGCGCCGTGTCATCGACGCCTGAGGTCACGGCACCTTCGAGTGGCATGCGCACGACGATCTCACCGTTGGCGTTGATGTTCGGACCGCTCGAGCCAGCGTAGTTCGTGCCATAGAACACGCCGTCGGGCAGGCCAGCAGCCTGCGTGCCGCCGCGGAAGATCGGGGTGATCGAGTTGGTGGCCAGATCAAGATCCACTCCGACGTTCGATGACGTGCCGCCGGTGAGGATGCCCGCATTGAAGATCACGTGATTGGTGGCCGTCAGGGCCAGGCCCGTGCCGTTGATGTTGCTCAGCGTGCCGCCGTTCCACACGGCGGAGGCATCGCCTTCGCGAAGCAGCACGCGCGACCCGCCCGCGGGGTCGTACACGCAGAAGACAAGGTCGTCGGCGGTGGTCACGCCAGCGCCGGCGATGGTCGCCGTGAACAGGAACTTGCCGTCGGCACCCACGCCGCGACCATTGACCGTGAACGTTCCGGTGAACGTGGCGCCGCTGATGCCGTAGGCAGCATCGCCCTCACGGACGGCGGTGCTGGCGACACCGTTGCGGGACACGAGCACAGCCGCATCATTCGCGGTCGTGGTCGAGGCTCCAGCGAACGTGGCCGTCACGACCACGGTCGTGTCGTTGATGTATCCGGAGAACGAGCTCATGGCCGAGACATAGGTTCCGTCAGAGAAGCCGGGAGCTGCCTGGCCACGGCGGAAGACCAGCTGCGCGCTCGAGGGGCCAGCGGTGCTGAGCATCCAGAAACCGTAGTTGTTGGCGGTTGCGCCGCTGGTGACGGTGTCGCCACCGGCCGTGCTGCTGTACCAGAGCATCTTGCCGCTGTCGGTCACGCGGGCGGAGCTGGTCGAAAGGTTGGTCGAACTGTAGTTGGTGGTCAGGTACGTACCGGCCGCCGCACCAGGTGCCTGCATCCCAACGATGCCCATCAGGTTCGCCGTCCCATCAGGACCAACCAGCCACAGCGCGCTGTTGTTCTGGGTGGGACCCGCAGTGTGGATGATGTTCGGCCCGTTCAGGCTGCCACCGACCACCATGTAGCCCGAGGTCGAGTTTGAGTAGGTGGTCGTAATGCCGTTCACGCCACTCGACGTATTGAACACCGAACCTGCCGGTGCACCGGCAGGCGCCGCGCTGCCGTTGCGAGCCAACAAGGTCATCGCACCGGGAACGCCACGCAGCAACACGCGGTTGTTGGCATTGGTCAGCGAGCCATCGGGCAGCTGGATGGTGTTGGACACGATCACGCGGCCCTCGTCATCGATGCACCCGTTGTTGAAGGCGCCGGGAATCCAGATCGCGTCCGTCACGCCACCCACGCCGACGTCCGTCGACTGGCGGGCCAGGAACTCCCACGTGACAGATTGCGCAGAGACAGTGCAGGACACGCACGATGCGGCGACGACGGCGATGGAACGGTTCAGCATGACAAGCAACTCCTGGGGTAGTTCAGAGGTGGGCGAGAGCACGAGCCATCGGTGATCTGCGCCTGTTCCTTAAGGATTCTTTCCTTAAGGAATGTGGCGGCAGCGCGGTCAAAGTCCAACGCGCCACAAAAATCGCGGAGATATTGTGTTATAGGACTTATTGGTCCCGAGCACCGCAGAGCCCGGCGCGATCACTCCGCGAACCAGCGGTCGATCGATCCACTCGGCGCGAACCACACCCAGTCGCAGGGCGCGGGCTCACTTGATCCCCCCCGCGAGGATCGAGGCAACGTGGTGGCCGACATGCCACGGCCGTCCTGAGTGGTCGCCCCGTCTTGATCGATCAGGTCGGCACCCACGCTCCAGACCCGGAACTGGTTGCCCTGGCCCTTCAGCTGCACGGGCTGACCAGACCACGGATCGCTGGGAATCGATGCGAGGAAGGCCGGAACGAGGTCACTCGCACGCGTGGGCCACGCTCCATGCGCCAACTTGAATCGCACGCAGGCTGCGGCGGCGTCCGTGGCCTCGCGCTGGGCACGATCGGCTGCAAAGCTCCAGTTCACGCGTTCCAGTGCCGGCATCAGAAGTGCGGCGATCAGGTATCGCGACTTCACCACCCAATCACCCGAACGCAGCGGCGCATCGGTCGTCGTCGCCGGCGCATCGTGGAGTTCGCGCAAGGTCCACGCCTTGCGTGCGAGCAGTTCATCGCTCCATGCGTCGTAGAACTCCATCAGTTCGCGCCGGTCCGCCACCCACATCGCCGCCGCCGGTCCCGTCAGCGCCAGCATCAACGTGGCAGCACCATCATCCCGCGAACGATTGACGGAGCCATCGCCGAGGCCTTCGAGCATCATCAGGTTGGCCGCTGATGGATTGAACCAACCGCCACCTCGTCCGTCGTCGGTGTACATCCACTGCACGACGTCCTCGAACGCGATGCGCTCGCTCTGCAGATCCATCTCGGTCAACGCGCTGGGAACCGATCGGAGTGCCTGCTGCAGGCGCACCAGATCGTCGTCAGTGAAGGCCTCGGGCATCGATTCGAGCAGCATCGTCGCGCGGCTGCAGGCGACCGAGCGCATCGCGATGGCCACCAGATCGCAGATCAGGAACCGCGGCTGCTGCACCTGCACGGACAGCGCGATGATGGCAGCAAGGTCATCGACCGCCGCGCTGCCCTGTCCACGGCTTGCCGCAACGGTCGCATCCAGCGCCAGCATCCTTGATGCCTGGCGGATGGAGGCAAGATGCGGCAAGAGCACGCCGAACGCGCGGAAGGGCTGCTGGGTGTCCGCCAAGAGCTGGCGACTGTTCGCGACCGTGCTCTCGCTGAACATCGCTCGATCGGCCTCGGCGAGCGGCTCGGTGAGCGGCATGCCAAGGACTGGCAACTTCGTCGCTACCCGCAAGGCGGCAAGGTCAGCCGCGTGGGCCTCGCACCATGCACGCTGCTCATCCCACGTGGCCCCCTTCTCGTCCATCGGTGCCCGACCGGGCCAGCCCGAGCCGGCATCGATCCGATCCGTCTCGAGGTTCGCGTCATCGACATGCTCGGTGAGCCCCAGGCGCGGCAGGATCTCGCGATAGCGCGGCCACGCCAGGTCCTCGGCACTGGCCGGCTTGGGAAGGCTCTCCGCCAGCCGCGCCACCGGGTCAAACGACAGACGCGGCCCATTCGCGGCCAGATAGAGACCGAACAGGACATACAGCGCAGCCACCGACCCAAAACCCCACGCCGCGCACCGCAACATCTGGCCAAGCGCCCGATCGATCGGTGATCGCTTGGCGATCGCGGCAGCGCGCAGGGCCCGCGCCGATGCCTTCGCATCGCCATACGCGGCGATCGCCGCTGCGGGCGCCGACCCCGCAGCGAGTGCCTCGGCGAAGTGCGACGACAGCTCGCGGCGCACGTCGTCTCGCTCGGCTCGGCGAAGCCGCGTTGCGCGGACCACCCGCTCGATCAGCGCGTTGATATCGGCGGGCAGCGCATGACCCGTTGCTCTGGGCTCGCGGCTCATGCCAGCACCCCCTGCACGCTGGTGAGTCCGAGCGACTCCATCGCCACGGTGAGCCGGTGCCAGCTCTTGGCATCGGCCGCGAGCTTCTTGCGGCCATCAGCCGTCAATCGGTAGTACTTGCGCGGCCGCGCGCCGGTCTCGTCCCATCGCGCCGTCACGAATCCCTTCGCCTCGAGGTTGTAGAGCATGGGATACAGCGTGCTCTGCCCCATCGCCAGCACGCCCTCGGTGCGGCGCTCGAGCGCCTCCACCAGTTCGTAGCCGTACATCTCGCCGCGCTCAAGCAGCTTGAGCACCGCCACCGGGCCGGCACCGCGCAGGAACTCGCCTTCGACATTCGCCATGGGTCAACCTCCGGGGCGCATACTATGCCACGCATACTATGCTGCAAGAGGCTGACTCGATGATTCCGCCAAAGAACCCCGGCCTCAGCCCCGGTCCCGCGCCAGGTACACCGTCTGCGACGGGAACGCAAAGCCCGTTCCGTTGGACTGCACGATGTCCATGATGTCCAGGTTGATCCGCTCGACCGCAGCGCGATAGATCGCCGCATCCGTGGTCTGCACCACGGCCTTCAGGTCGATGTCGAGCGACGATGCCCCGAAGGCCATGAAGTTCACGCGCACCGACGCGGGATCAACCAGCGCGTCCCCCTCGAGCCTGGCGCGCAGCGCCGCCAGGATCCTGCGCATGGCGTCGCCTGTGGTCTCGTAGCGAACGCCGATGACCGCAGAGAAGCGGAACCCGTCGCGCGTGCTGAGCTTCTCCACGCGCGACTGCGCCAGGTCGCCGTTGGCGACCACCAGTTGCGTGCGGTCGACCGTGCGCAGCGTGGTCGATCGCAGGCCGATGCGCTCGACGGTCGCAATCGTGCCGTTGATCGAGCACGTATCGCCCGGGTGCAGCACGCGGTCGGCGATCACGCTCGCGCCGCCGAACAGGTTCGCCAGCGTCTGCTGCGAGGCGAGTGCGATTGCAGCGGTACCGATGCCAAGACCCGCGATCACAGCACCCAGGTCCATGCCCAGGGCCTGCAGCGCGATCGAGAGGCCCAGCAGGTAGACGATGGCCATCGCCAGCACCCGCACCACGCGCACGATCGCACCGGCATCGTCGATGCCTCGCGCCACGAGCTTGGCCTCGATCGACAGCGTCAGCACGCGCAGCCAACGCGCCACGCCCCAAGCGACCGCCAGCACGAGCACCGCCTTGGACCCGACGGCGAGATTCGCCTTGGCCGGAACGCTCAACGCAAGCCAATCCTGCGCCATGCGCATGGCCAGCAACGATGCGAGGACGCCGATCGGGGCCGCAAGCACGGCGATCGACTCCCGCAGCATGCCCAAGCCACCACGATCGACCAAGCGCGCAGAGTGGTGCAGCACCAACGATGCACACCAACCCAGCACCATGACGGCTGCCGCAATCAGGAGCAATCCAATCCATTGCCAGAGTTCGATCTCGGCGACCGACACGTCCACCAGGAATTCCGGCAGCGAGGTGATCCACCACACACCCATGGACTTGGCCATCGCAGGAACGCCCTCGACAGTGGTCGCGGCGACGACCCAATCCCCATCGGCGCCGCGGACGAGGTCGATCCCGAGTTCGTCCTCGCCCTCCATGATGGTGCCCAGTGACACTGGCGCCCCATCGTCGTTCGCCTCTTCTCCCGGGATGGCGTTGAAGTCCAGCCAAATCCGTTCGTCGAGCAGCAGCTTCAACGCCCTCGCGACCTTCTCCGGGGTCGCCTCGGGATCGTCCATGCCCTGAGGCCACTGGAGCAGCAGCGCTGCATCGTCCCATGCCCCCTACCGGGCGAGCATGATGAAGCTGTACGCCACGTTGCGAGGCGTGTCCTGATTCTGGATGGGCGGAGAGGGTTCGTCCGCGATCGCTTCCTCGGCACCGCGTGCCGGCACCGAACAGAGCAGGGCCAGTGCCAGGACCCAACGCACCAGAGGTCGAACCAAGTCGAGCATGATCCGATCCTAGAGCGACCCTTCCGCCGCATGGCGCGCGGTGCCACCACGCCTGCGCGCAGCGGAATCATGAACTTCGCCGAACCCAGCCCCCCCGGGCACCCTAGACTGCACCTCACTTCAATTCCGGAATCTATTTCCGTAATACCCATGACCACTCTTGCTGCCCGGGCGGACCGCCCATCCCTCGTTCCTGACCTCGTGTCGGGTCTCGTCGTGTTCTTGGTTGCCGTTCCGCTCTGCCTGGGCATCGCGCTGGCCTCTGGCGCACCGCTCTTCTCTGGCCTCGTCTCGGGTGTGATCGGCGGCATCGTCGTGGGCGCCCTCAGTGGCAGCCACGTCAGCGTGAGCGGCCCGGCCGCCGGCCTGGCAGCGATCGTGCTGGCACAGATCAATGGCCTGGGTTCCTTCCAGACCTTCCTGCTCGCCGTCCTCATCGCCGGTGCGATGCAGCTTGCGTTCGGCCTGGCCAAGGCGGGCGTTCTGGCCAAGTACTTCCCCACCAACGTCATCAAGGGCCTTCTTGCGGCCATTGGTGTCCTGCTGATCTTGAAGCAGATCCCCCACCTCATCGGCTACGACAAGGACTGGGAGGGCGACATGTCCTTCATGCAGGCCGATGGCGACAACACCTTCTCGGCACTCATCCACGCGCTTCAGGCCTTCCTGCCCGGGGCTGCGATCGTTGGCGCGGTGGCCCTGACCACGCTCCTCGTCTGGGACAAGACCCCCCTCAAGAAGTCGCTGTTCCCTGGTGCCCTCGCCGCTGTCGTCCTGGGGACCCTGGCCAGCGAACTCTTCCTCCGGACCGGCTCCTCCCTGGCCATCGATGCCACGCACCTCGTCAAGGTTCCGGTGATCGGTCAGGATGGCTTCACCTGGTCGTCGCTGGTCACGCTGCCGGACTTCAGCCAGATCATGAATGGTGGCGTGTGGATGGCAGCCGTCACGCTCGCCGTCGTCGCCTCCATCGAAACGCTGCTGAACCTCGAAGCCACCGACAAGCTCGATCCGCAGCGCCGAGTCTCGCCGCCCAACCGCGAGCTCGTCGCGCAGGGCGTGGGCAACATGCTCGCTGGCTTCGCTGGCGGCCTCCCCATGACCAGCGTCATCGTGCGCAGTTCGGTCAACGCCAGCGCCGGCGGCCGCACCCGCAACGCCGCGATCTTCCATGGCGTCCTGCTCCTGGGCAGCGTGCTGCTGTTCCCGGCCGTGCTCAACAGCATTCCCTTGGCAGCACTTGCTGCGGTGCTGATCTTCACCGGCTGGAAGCTTGCGAATCCAACCATCTTCCGCGCCATGTGGACCACCGGCCCTGCGCAGTTCGTGCCGTTCGTGGTCACCGTGTCGGCGATCGTCTTCACCGATCTCCTGCTCGGGGTCGGTCTTGGCCTGGCCACCAGCCTTGCCTTCGTGCTCTGGAGCAACCTCCGTGCCGGCCCGCAGGTCATCAAGGAAGACCACGTGGGCGGCCTTGTGCACCGCGTCGAGCTCGGCACCCAGGCCACGTTCCTGAACCGCGCGCAGCTCGCGACCACGCTGGCGGGCTTCGGCAAGGGCGACCAAGTCGTGCTCGATGCACGCATGACCGACTACATCGATCCCGATGTCGTCGCGCAGATCAACGAGTTCGTCAAGGAAACCGCACCGGCCCGTGGCATCACCACGAGCCTGATCGGGTTCAAGGACCACTACAACATCGATGATCGCGTGCAGTACGTCGACCACAGCACGAAGGAAGTGCAGGCTTCGCTCACCCCGAGCAAGGTGCTTGCGCTGCTGCGCGAAGGCAACGAACGGTTCATCTCCGGCCGTCGCCTGCAGCGTGACCTCGTGCGCCAGGTCGATGCCACCGCCACGGGCCAGCACCCGATGGTCGCGGTGCTCTCCTGCATCGACTCGCGTGCACCGGCCGAGCTGATCTTCGACCAGGGCATCGGCGACATGTTCAACGTGCGTCTGGCCGGCAATGTCGCCAGCCCCAAGGCACTCGGCAGCCTCGAGTTCGCGTGCAAGGTCGCCGGAGCCAAGCTGATCCTCGTCATGGGGCACACGCGCTGCGGGGCCGTGAAGGCCACGTGCGACTTCGTGCACCAAGGGGTCGACCCTGTGGAAGCCACCGGGCTCACCAACCTCGGCTCGATCGTCGAGCCGATCGCCGAGGCCGTGCGCATGGAAACCCGCACGCAGGATGACCGCTCTGCCAAGAACAGCGCGTTCGTCGATCGTGTTGCCACGATCAACGTCCGCAACACGATCGAGTGGATCAAGGACAACAGTCCCACGCTCGCGGCCATGTCACGCAACGGCGAGATTGCGATCGTCGGTTCGATGTACGACGTGGCCACGGGACAGGTCGAGTTCCTCGATGGCGTCGGCTTCGCAGCCAAGACGCCCTCGGGCGTCCAAGCCGTGCATCACTGATCGCGCAACTGGCCCAGCCCGCCGCGCAGTGCTTGGCCACGGCACGCCTGCACAAGATCCGAGCGCGAGATCGGCTTGAGCGCAAAGCCATCGCAACCGGCCGCGCGGGCCTCTTCGCGGTCGGCACCGAGTGCCGCTGCCGTCAGCGCCACGATGCGTGACCTGCACCCCTTGGCGCGAATGCGCCGTATGGCCTCGATGCCATCGATCCCAGGCAACTGCAGGTCCATCAGGATCACGTCCGGGCTGTGCTGCGCATCGACCGCATCCACGGCCGACAGTCCGTCGCCGCGCACTTCGACCGTCGCTCCTGCCTTGCCCATCATCGTCGAGAGCAACCGCGCCGAGTCGATGCTGTCCTCGACCAGCAGCACGTGCACACCGGCCAGAGGCTGGTCCGACGATTCAGCAGCTCCCGCAGCCGCGCCAGCCGGTCGCTGCGCGACATCGAGCACCGTATGAAGGGTGAACGTGCTTCCGATGCCCGGCGTGCTGGTGACATCGATCCGTCCGCCGAGCAGGTTCGCGATGCGCGAACTGATGGCCAGACCCAGCCCCGTGCCACCGTGCTCACGCACGAACTCACGGTCGAGCTGGCTGAAGGGCTCGAACAGCCGACCCATCTGGTCCTTAGGGATGCCCTTGCCGGTATCGCTGACTGCGACCCGCAGCGCGATGCGCTCGCCGCGCGGCTCGGTGGCCGCCGCGATCGTGATCGATCCTCCCTTGGTGAACTTGACCGCGTTGCCAACCAGGTTCAGCAGCACCTGGCGGATGCGCGTGGAGTCGCCGAAGACCTGGTCGTGCGATGCCTGCACGTCGAGCCGGAGCGCGAGCGAGTTCCCGCGCGCACTGGCGTTGACTTCCATCAGGTCGCGCACATCACGCAGCAGCCGGACCAGCGAGAACTCGCGCCGGTCGATGTCCATGCGGCCTGCCTCGATCTTCGACAGATCGAGCAGGTCGTTGAGGATGCGCATCAGGTGGTTGCCGTTGCGCACGATCGTCTCGACGGCATCGGCCCGTTCCTCGCGCCCAAGATCCGGATCGCGGAGCAGTTCCGCATAGCCCAACACTGCGGTCATCGGCGTACGGATCTCGTGCGAGATGTTGGCCAGGAAGTTCGACTTGGCGAGGTTCGCGGCCTCGGCACGTTCGCGAAGCGCGCGCTCGATCCGCTCGGCGTCCTGCAACCGACCGACCATCGATTCCAGGTCCTTCAGCTGCAACGACATCGCCTCGAGCACCATGGCGTAGTCGGCGCTCGCATCGTGCGGCGCGTAGTCCTGGATGCCCACGGGCCACGCCTCCATGGACGAAAGCCCCACCACGCGCGGGCTCCCGACGAAGGCGATCTGCCCCTCGGACGTCCGCACGAACTGTCCACGCAGCTGCAGCGGCGAACCCCGGACCTGGAGCAAGACCACGTCACCAATCGCACGCTCGATGTCAGCAACGGTCTGCAACGTGGGCCGCACGCCCTCGAAGAGCTCCACAAACGAACGACCCAGAGCCTGTGGGACCACTCGTCGCAGGCTGCGCCCGACGGCGACGATCTCGCCGGCTGGGCCGATCGTGACCTGGAACGGGAAGAGCTCGTCGATGAGGTCGCGCATGGCCATCGCTCAGGCAGCCTTGCTTGCCCGGACCCGGAAGGAATCGGCCGCTGCGCCAGCGTCCTTCGATGCGATCTGCTCGACGGTCACCGATTCCCCGAAGAGCGCCCCGATTCCCTCGATCAGTCCAACGACGAACGGAGCAAGCCCAGGTCGATGGCTGTGGTAGTCCACGACGACCGCGTCGCCTTCGGCCCGCACCTTAAACGATGGCGGCTTGAGGTCAGGAAAACTGATCGCAATGCGGGCGTGCATGGCATCGAGCGCCGTCAGGAGTTCGTAGGTGCTGCCGCCGCTGGCCAGCATGATCTTGCCCCACGGACCACGCTTGGCATACGCAACCCAGTACACGCCGAAGGCCCGCAACAGGTCCGGTACCGGAGCCTGAAGGTGCTCGCTCAGCGCCCCGGCGAGTGCGTAGGTCACCTCATCCGGATACTGCTTCATGGTGATGAACGCCGGATCCGAGATGCCAGCCTTCTGCCGGACCGTCATCCACGTCTCGGCACCGAACCGTTCCGTCACCAGCGCCTCGAGTGCCTGGTTGACCATGCCGTACATGCCAAGTGCCTTTCGTTGGAGCGAGGCCGCCAGAGTGATGGCGGGCCACCGCGTTGGAGGCCATATCGGCCCTTCGGGTTCCAGCGTGTCTCTCCCTGCATCGGATCGTACAGCAGCCCTCAAAAGCGAAGGCGGGCACCCTTTCGGGTGCCCACCGTTCGTGTTCCTCAGGACTGGCGCGGGTTACGGGCAGGTCGTGCCGAACACCGCCAGCAGGGCGCCAAGGTCGGCACCATCGGTGACACCGTCGCCGTTCATGTCGCCGCCGGCATCGAAGCCGAAGGACGCCAGGAGCGTGCCAAGGTCAGCACCATCGCGGGTGCCGTCGTTGTTGAAGTCACCATCACAGGCGCTGCCTTCGGGACCGCTGATGTTCAGCGAGCCGATGACCGTGGTGGTCGCAGTCGTGCTGTACTGACCCACGCAGATGTAGTACGTGGTGCCCGCGACCAGATCCTGCGTCAGCGGGAAGCCGGCGAACGTGCCGGTTGCGCCGTTGTTGGTGGCATCGATGAAACTGGCAAGGTTGCCCGTGCCGCCGCTGGAGCACAGGGGCGCGTCATCGTTGTACGCAATCGTGTTGAAGCGCGAGCCCGCACCCGGGCACGCCGTGCCGATGGCCAGGAGCGTGTCGCCGTTCGCACCGCAGGTCTTAATCGCGAACTGGCCAGTCGCCGTCGGCGTGAAGGCGTACCAGAGCGACTTCTGGATCGTCACCGTGGCCGTGTCAGCCAAGTTGCTCTGCACGACCTGCGGGCCGTTGTTGCCCACGCCCGTGTCGAACGCGTTGTCGCCGTAACCGGCGACGGTCGCGTTCACGCACGCGCCGATCGGGGGCGCGGTCACCGCGACGCTGACCGAGGTGGTCAGACCGCTCGAGGTGCTGGAACCACCCGCGACCACGTACACCGGCACGCCGGCGGTCAGGGTCAGGGTGGCGGACGAACCCAGTCCACCGCACGCCGGAGCGCCGCACGCAAGCTCGCTCGCGAATGCATCGCAGCCCGACATCACGGCCATCTGCACGCCAGCGCCCGACACGCAGCTCTCGAAGGTGTACGAGCCCGAGTCGCCGGGGGTGAACTTGTAGTAGTTCGCGCCGTCGATCGTTCCACAGGACACCGACAGGTCCGCAGCGTCAGCACGGTACGACTTGCTGTTGGCACCGTTGGCGATCGTCGGGTTGGTCGCTGCGCACGGGTCATACGCCGGCGGCGGGCCGCCGGTGTCGCCGGCCACGATCGACGTGCCCGGGATGCTCTCGTAGGCGTAATCGACCAGCGTTCGGGTCATCGCGGTCCCTGCGCTGCCCGAGGCTCCCATGGCGAAGCGCATCCAGCCGTAGTGGGTCGTCCCGGCCGACGACACGAACTTGAAGCCGATCATGTTGGTCGCGCTGTACTGCCAACCAGCCGAAGCGGTGGCGTACACATTGGAAGTGCTCGTGTTGTAGGACCCCGTGCTGCTGATCACCGTACCGGCAGCGAGATTGCCCGCAGGGCCGGTGGTCTGGCCGGTCTGCCGCAGCTGGCCGCCGCCAGTCGAGTTGAAGAAGTTCATCCCACCGCTGGTCGAGTAAGGATTGACATCCCAACCCGGAACGCCCGATCCCGGGCCGTTGCTGAACACACCGGTCTCCACGTTGATGTAGCAGCCATCGATGTCGACGGCGCACACGAAGTTGACCGGACCGCTGTAGACCACATCCGCAGCGGCAGCACCGGCAAGGCACAGCGCGGCAGTCGCCGCAAAGTGCAGTTCAAGCTTCAGGTTCTTCATCTTCTCTCCAGTCTCCAAGGGTTGTGATCCAGCCGTCGCCGGATCCGGCCGACCAAGGGCCAGCCTGTGAACGAATCAACGCACGGGGCGTGCCCATGCCACGTCCGTGGTTGCAGGAAAGCACGCCTCTCCCACGAAGCCCACGGCCGGGAAACCTAGAACAACTCTTCCGTTGTCCAAGTCGAATGATGAGGAATTGGTGAGGTTCGTCAACATCGACACCTCGCTCCCAGTGCCGATAGCCCGGCAGTCCCGTGACCCCGGCGGATTCGAGCCACTGCCCCTATACTCGCCGCCCCGACGACGGGGTGTAGCTCAGCTTGGCTAGAGCGCTTGCTTCGGGAGCAAGAGGCCGCAGGTTCAAATCCTGTCACCCCGATTCCTGCCCCGCCGAACCGGCGGGTGCCGCCAACGCCCCCATGCCGCAGCCTGTGATCGTCGTCAGTGGCCTTCCCCGATCAGGCACCAGCCTCGCCATGCAGGCCATTCATGCCGGCGGCATCGATCCCGTCACCGACGGCGAACGCGCGGCCGACCCCGACAACCCGCGCGGCTACTACGAGTTTGAGCGGGTCAAGGCTCTGCGAACCGACAAGGCGTGGCTCGATGACGCGTCCGGCAAGGTCGTCAAGATCATCCACATGCTGATGCCTGAGCTCCCCGATGACCGGCCGTACCGCGTGGTCTTCATGGAGCGCGACCTCGACGAGGTCCTCGCCTCACAGTCGACCATGCTTGCTCGCAGCGGCCGCGCCGGTGCAGCCCTTCCGCCCGATCGTCTGAAGGCGATCTACGGGCAGCAGCTCCGTCAGGTGCACGAGTGGCTGGCTGCGCGAATGAACTTCGCAGTCCTCCGCGTGCCGTACCGCAGCTTCGTCACGGAACCGTCAGCCCAGGTCGAGCGCATCGCCGACTTCATCGGTGGTCAACTCGACCGCGCTGCGATGGTGCGCGCGGTCGACCCGTCTCTCTATCGCAACAAGGCCTGATC
>CAMDAQ010000009.1 GCA_945888705.1 Singulisphaera sp. GP187 | reverse complement strand
TCGCGCACGGGAACGGCTCGTTCAATGATCGCACCGTGCGCGCGCAGGCGGTCGATCGCGGGCTGGGCCTCGATCGCATCGGCAACCTGCAGGGCGATCGTGCTGGATGCTGGCTCCACGCGCACCGCTCCCAAGGACGCGGCCCACTCAGGGGCGGCGCCCCGCACGGTGATCTCGAAGCGCCTGCTCGCGCGCGTGAGGTCGTCGATCGTGCCTTGCGCCCAGACCCTGCCCTGCACCATGATGGCCACGCGGTCGCAGACCATCTCGATCTCGCTGAGCAGGTGGCTGTTGACGAAGATCGTGCGGCCCTCGCCGCGCAGCCGGACCAGCAGATCGCGGATCTCCTTGCGGCCCACGGGATCCACGCCGTCGGTCGGCTCATCGAGCACCACCAGGCGCGGGTCGTTGACGAGGCTCGCCGCCAGTCCCACGCGCTGCTGCATGCCCTTGGAGTAGGTGACCAGGCGTCGATCGGCCCAATCCCGCATGCGCACCAGATCGAGCATCGCTTCCGTGCGCACCCGACGCTCCGTGCGCCGCATGCCGGCAAGGGCACCGAAGAAATCGACGACCTGTCGACCGGTTAGATAGGCCGGAAATCGATGGTGCTCCGGCAGGTACCCCACACGCGCGAGCGCACCCTTGTCCCCAAGTGGCTTTCCCAGGAGCGTGCCGCCGCCAGCCGTGGCACGCACGACCGTCATCATGATCTTGACGATCGTGCTCTTGCCGGCACCATTGGGGCCGAGCAACCCGAAGATCTCGCCGGCGCCGACCGCAAGGTCGACTCCGCGCAGCGCCTCGATGCGCCCCTTGTAGGTCTTGCGCACGTTGCGCAGATCGATGGCCGCGGCGTCGTTCACGATGGAAGTCTAGAGGCGACGGCGGATCGGGCACCACTTGATCCCCACTCCATGAACGCGACGCGGGCGGCCCACCAGGACCGCCCGCGTCGACAAGGAAGGAGATCGTGGCCCTCGATCACTCGCCGCTGGCCGGTGCGCCCTTCTTGGCGACTGGTGGCAGCGGGTACTGGCTCGCGTACTCGGGCTTCAGGAAGAAGTAGTACATCGTGCCTTCGGCGTACTGCGCGCCGGCGAGGATCTCGGCGCTGGCGCCCACACCCATGAAGATGTCGGCTCGGCCCGGCGCGACGATCGCGCCGCCGGTGTCCTGGTCGCACATGAAGCGATTGAAGGGCACCTGCTGGTTCGCAAAGTTGATCGACTTGGTGTCGACGAGCAGGAAGCCGCCGCGCGGGTAGATCTTCTTGTCGGTGGCGAGCGTGGTGCGCTCGGTGACCTTGACGCCGAGGCTCCCGGCCGGCCAGTTCGAGCCGTCGTACTTCGTGAAGAAGACGAAGCAGTTGTTGCGGTTGATGTACTCCATCGCGCGGTCGGGGTTCTTGTCGCACCAGTCGCGCACGTTGGGCAGGTTCAGGTCGCGCTCGGTCAGGATCTTCTCGTCAAGGAGCGTCTGGCCCAGGCCGACGTACTGGCCGTCGGTCTTGCCTGCATAGCCCACGTACATCGTCGAGCCGTCCTGCAGGGTGAGCTTCGCGCTGCCGTTGACCTGAATGATGTAGACGTCGAATTCGCTCGGGAGGTAGACGAGCTCGAGCCCGCGCAGCATGCCGCTGGACTGGATCTCGGCGCGATTGGGCCAGGGAGCGACGGTGCCATCGGCCTGCAGGCGGCCCTTGGGCTCGCCCGTGACCGGGTCGGTCACGCAGTCGGTGGGCCGGCGGTAGAGCGGGAAGCGGAAGGTGCTGTCGGGCGTGAGGCTCGCCTTGAACTCCGGCGCGTAGTAGCCGGTGAAGAGCACCGTGCCCTTGTCGTTGTAGCCCACGGTCTGCCAGCAGTCGAACATCTGCTGCATGCGGCCGAGGAACTCCTGTTCGGTCGACGAGGACTTCAGGAACTCCTTGAAGGCGACCACGCTGCCGGCGGCCTGCTCGTGGGTCGAGACCTCATGGAACGGGAAGAACTGCTGGCTGCTGGGCTTCTGGAACCAGCTGATGCTCTGGTCGAGCGCCTGGTCGAGGTAGCCATCGCGCGCGCCCCAGGCCGTAGCCAGGCTCGGCCACTGGCTCGGGTCGAGCTTGCGCAGCGCGTGACCCGAGGTCAGCTGGCGGTTGTAGTCAGGCTCGGCGACAACATGCTCGCGCTGGCAGCCGGTGAAACCCACGGCGGCAAGCGCCAAGGCAACGAAAGAAGCGGTCATTCCACGCATGGATGCATCCTTGCAACGGGGCGGGAGAAGGCGATACGTCTTGCGGATTATCGGCAAAGTGCCGGAAACCCATGCACTTTGGCGGAGGAATTGGCGAGAATCTGCAGTTGGTCGGCCCCGCAAGGCGACACCCCCACTCGGCCGGCGGCCACTTCGCCTGCCGGGCATCCTGCCACGCCCCGCTATCCTTGGAACTTCCCATGACCACCACCCTCGCCATGTTCGGCATCGAAGGCCCCTACTGGATCATCATCCTCGTCGTCGGCCTGCTGCTGTTCGGCCGCCGCCTGCCGGAGATCGGCCGCAACGTCGGCAAGTCGATCGTGGAGTTCAAGAAGGGCTTGAAGGACGCGGGCAACGAAGCGGAGCAGGAAGCCAACCGCTCCTCGACGCAGCACCTGCCCGGTTCGCAGCCATCGCAGGGCGCGCAGGCGCACTCGACCGAGCAGCACCGCGCCTGAGCGGCACCCTCAACGAATCATGACTGGCGCCGCGGCCTCGACGGGCTGCGGCGCTGTCGCATGGGCGCGCCGCTCGCGCAGGCCGCCCCCGCTTCCTGATAGAACTTCGCGCCCATGGCACTTCCGATCCTGTCCTTCGTCGCCGGCAACTACAGGAACTTCAACGCACGCGCCACGCGCGATGCGCTCTTCGCCTACTGGGACCACATCCAGTCGGGAGGCCGCATGTACTGGGCGATGGCCGGCGCCATGAGCTCGGCACAGCTGGGCATCAGCCTGGCACCCGCGATCCGGGCGGGCCTCGTGCACGGCCTCTCGGTCACCGGCGCCAACCTCGAGGAATCGCTCTTCCGCCTCGTCGCGCACGACAGCTACAAGGATTTCCCGGAGTACCGCTACTTCACCAAGCAGGACGACACGCGCATCCTCAAGCAGCGCATGCGCCGCGTGACCGACACCAGCATCCCCGAGGACGAGGCGTTCCGCGCCGTCGAGAAGATCCTGGTGCCGATGTGGAAGCGTGCGCATGACCGCGGCGAGCGTCGCTTCTGGCACGAGTACTTCTACGAACTCATCCTCAAGCTGCCCAAGTCGGTCTTCGAGGGCAATCCGCAGGACTGCTGGCTGCTTGCGGCCGCCAAGGCGAACCTGCCGATGGTGGTGCCTGGCCACGAAGACTCGACCTTCGGGAACATCTTCGCGTCGCACGTGAAGTTCGGAGACTTCAGCGCCTCGATCGTCAAGAGCGGCATCGAGTACATGGCCGGCTTCTACGACGACTACGCGGCGCTCTCCAAGGGCAAGGGCGTGGGCTTCTTCCAGATCGGCGGCGGCATTTCCGGAGACTTCCCGATCTGCGTCGTGCCGAGCATCAAGTACGACCTGCAGGCTCCTGTGAAGCCGTGGGCCTACTTCTGCCAGATCAGCGACTCGACCACGAGCTACGGCTCGTACTCGGGCGCCACGCCCAACGAGAAGATCACCTGGGACAAGCTCACCGAGCGCACGCCCATGTTCGTGATCGAGTCGGATGCCACCATCGTGGTGCCGCTGATGCTGCAGGCCCTGATGGAAGCGAAGGCGAGCCCCAAGGCCGCGACCGCGCTCATTAAGGCCAGCCGCGCCGAGACCAAGCGGCACCTGGCCAAGCGCTGAGGGGCCGCTCAGGCAGCGCCTTGAACTAGTGCCCGCTGGCGCTGACGCCGGTCAGGTCGACGCCGACCACGCTCACCGTGATGCGGCGATTGGGTGCATCCTCGACGAATCCTGCAATGGCCTCGCGGACATCCTGGTCGACCGGCTCGCCGTGCGCGTCGAAGGTCACGCGCGCGCCCTCCGGCATCTTGGCAAAAGCTTCGACGAGGGCCGGCTTGATGATGAACGTACCGTCACGACGCAACCGCAGCGTGATGGATCCATCGGCGTGATCGATCCGCTCCACGCTGGCCTTGGCCTGCTTGCGAAGCGCCACGATGACTCCGACGACGATCCCGACGATCACGCCCTTTAGCAGGTCGGTGGAGAGCACGGCCGCGATCGTGATGAGGAACGGCACGAGCTGATCGAGGCCCAGCCGCCGCTGTTCGGCGAACAGCGATGGCTTGGCAAGATTGAGGCCCACCTGGACCAGCACGGCTGCAAGGCAGGCCTGCGGGATGTGGTTGAGCACGTTGGGCAGGAACAGCACGCAGCCCAGGAGCAGCAGCGCATGCACGACCGCCGACAGGCGTTCGCGAGCGCCGGCAGCCACGTTTGCGCCGCTGCGCACGATGACGGCCGTCACGGGGAGCCCGCCGAGCGCACCGCTGAGTGCGTTGCCGACACCCTGCGCGACGAGCTCGCGATCGGGCGGCGTGCGCCGCTTGAGCGGATCGAGCCGATCGACCGCCTGGCACGACAGGAGCGTCTCGATGCTCGCCACCACGGCGATCGTCGCCGCCGCGATCCACACGGCCGATGAACCCAGGACCGACCAGTCAGGCAGCGGCAGCGCGGCACGCAGTCCATCGAAGCCGCCGGTCGGAACGTTCACGAACTGGTCGGTGCCGAGCTGCCAACCCTCGCCGTGGAGCAGCGTCGCGCCCATCGACGCTGCGATGACCACGACCAGTGCCGGCGGCACCAGCGCCAGCTGCGCAAGCGGCGTGTGCTTCCAGCCCATCAGGATCGCGAGCGACGCAAGGCCGATCACCGTCGCACCGGTGTGCATCGAACCGGGAATCGAGCCAAGCCCGCCCGAGGCCCCGAAGACGACTGGCAGCTGCTTCAGCGTAATGGTGATGCCGATCGCCGCCAGCATGCCCTTGACCACCGAGCCCGGCACGAGTGCGGAGAACTTCCCGGTCCGAAGCAGACCAAGCGCGACCTGCATTGCGCCGGCCAGCGCGACCGCCGTCATGAACGCGTTGATGCCGCCAAGGCGCTCGATCTCGAAGAGCACGATGGCGATCAGCCCAGCTGCCGGGCCCGACACCGAGAGCGGCGAGCGACTGATCATCGGAATCGCGATGCCGCCGACGATGCCTGCGACGAGGCCCGACACCGGTGGCACGCCGCACGCGACAGCGATGCCCAAGCACAGCGGCAGCGCCACGAGGAAGACGACGATGCCGGCGAGCGCATCCTGGCGCGGGTACGCGAAGAGGCCGGTGCGGTGCATCGCCTGAAGGCTAGCGACCCGGGGCAGGTCGAAGAGGTCGGTGCCGGGCGTGCAGACCGCCGTTCGGCACCTGGTGGCAAGGTGACCATCGGGGGCAGGCCGGCAGCACAGCGGCGGGCTGCCTTTCGACGACGGGAGTGCAAGCACATTCCGAAACTTCGATGGACTCGGCAACCTTCATTCCGGGGACTTTCCCGGATGCGACCGAACCCACCGCACGGAGCGGGGCGTCTGATGGTGCATGTCCATGATGCGCATGTCCGCGAAGGCTGATTGTGCTTCGATCCTGGTGGCATTCGTCCTGGGCGCCGTTGGCATACCTGCGGCAGCGGCGTTCGAGTCACCATGGTCCATCGCACCCATCGAGCCCGCCACGCTCGACGAGACCTCGCGCGCGCTTTGGTGGAACGAATCGATCGGCGTCGTCTTCGGTTCACGAGGTACCAGCGGACCCGAGCAACCGACCGTCGATTCGGTCCACGTCGGCAGCGCCTGGCGACTGCCGCTGGAGCACCGCATCGACCTCACGCTGCGCACCGAGCTGCTCGGTACGCGCGAATCGATCGATGCATGGCGCTCAGGCGCGACATGGTCCCTGGATCTTTCACCCAATGCATCCATCAATGCCTCGGCGTGGTGGACCGCGCCTCAGGATGGCGTGATCGGCGGATCCGCGACCATCGATGGCGAGGGCTCGGCGCTCGTCGGGTTCACGCTGCGGTTCTGATCGGCCGGTGGCGATGGCTCAGGGTGCGCACGGGCCCCACGCAGCGATCAGCAACGCAAGGTCGCCACCGCTGATAGCGAGGTCTTCATCGAGATCGGCGACGCATGGCCCTTGGCATGGACCCCACGAGCCGAGCATGATGGCCATGTCACCGCCAGCGACGAGGCCATCACCATCGAAGTCCGCGGCACAGAATGCGCTGCCGACCCCGGTCGGCACGTCGGGCGTCGGATTCGGATTGCCGGTCGGTGGAGTGCCGGGAGCCGGCTGCGCCAGCGCGATCGCCTGCGCATCGACGATGCGCTTGCGGACTCCGGTGACGGGCGGCGAGGCGCGACCTGCCGACCCCGAGAGCAACGCGCGAGCCTTCGACGCGGACATCCAGCCCTGCTGTGAAGCCTGCGGGTTGAAGGGCGTGCCCGGGGTCCATGGCGTGCCGATGAGGTCGACACCCGGAGCCTTCAGGAGCTGCATCAAGCGCACCGAGCCGGGCTGACCCGGCTGCAGATCGAACTCGACCCACTCGTAGAAGCCACGTTCGATGATCTGCATGGTGCGTCGGCTTGGACCCGTCGGCGGCGGCGCGATCGGATCGACCACGCCGAGTCCCTGCGCATCGAGCAACTTGCCGGGATTGGCTTCGAAGAAGCCGATCAGGCCAGCAAGCGTCAGGCCTGGAATCGCCGGACAGCCAGCCGCCGATCGCTGCGCAGCACTGGGTTCCCACTGCATCCAGCCACGGATCAGGTCCATGTTCTGCGCGACCAGCCGCGGTCCGCCGCCATCGCACGAGTCCCAGTGGGTCGAATTGAAACCGATGACCTCGAGCAGCGACTGGCCGGAGCGCCACCGCCAGACCGGGCTGCCGCTCGCGCCGCCAGTCGAGTGCGCCTCGTACCGAAGCACGCGCGACCACTGCGTGATGATGTCGCCGTACGCGATCCACTGATTGAAAACATCTTCCGAGTCGGGAATCTCCTCGAGTGGATAGCCCGCCATGTGCACCGAAGACGGGCTGACATCGAAGCAGAGCGGCAGGAACGTCGTCAGCTCCTCGAATGGGCAGACGAAGCGCAGCGAGCCGTAGTCGACTTCCGTCTCCCAGTCGTAGGACAAGTCCGTCCACTTGGTGTTGGTGCCCTTGATCATTGCTTCGCGGATCCCGAACAGGTTGAAGCTCAGGCCTGATGCGCTGCGGCAAGCACCGGGCATCATCCAGATGTCCTTGTAGAAGAAGTGCTGCTCGCCGCGCTTGTAGACGCAGTGGCCGTTGGTGAGCGCGCAATGCTGGCTGACGAGGAACCCAGTGCCGTACGCATTCAGGCTGCCATCATCCTGCTCCACGAAGAGCTGCGTGATCGCGTTGAAGGGATAGATCCCGGAGTAGAAGCAATCGCTCGCCACGCGCTCCTCGCACGGGGTCTGGGCGAGAGCGCCGCTGGCGGCAAGGAGCGAGGCGATGCAGGTGACGGCGAAGCGCTCAGTGGTCATGGGGATGGTCTCCGACGTGCAACCTAGTGGACGGGCGGGTCAGCACCAAACCAATCCGGAGCCGTCGCGCTAGCCTTTGGCAGAGGAGGCCACGCTCATGGTCGAGATCACGGTCCGGTACGAGGGAGAACTTCGCTGCAGCGCCCGGCACGGCCCGTCAGGAACCACGCTCCTGACGGATGCTCCCATCGACAACCACGGCAAAGGCGAGAGTTTCTCTCCGACCGACCTGCTCGCCGCTGCGCTGCCGGCCTGCATGATGACCATCATGGGCATCGTGGCGGATCGCGAGGCAATCGATCTCCGTGGCATGACGGCGACCACGCACAAGGTCATGTCGACCGATGCCCCGCGGCGCATCGCGTCCCTTCGCACCGTCATCACGCTGCCGATCGCCGCCGACCATCCGCACCGAGCCAAGTTGGAGCAGGCCGCCCACACGTGCCCGGTCCACAAGAGCCTGCGGGAAACGATTGATGCCGGCGTCGAGTTCGTATACGCGAGGTGATGGCCCGCCCCCGCCACGGTCTCAACGACCGACCACGTCGCCGAGCACGCGGTGCCACTGCTTGCAGGCCTCGGCCGAGCAGTAGCGCTCGCGGTAGGCGCGCTGTCCGCGTTCACCCATCGCGTGCGCCTGATCCGGATGCTCGAGCAACCAGCGGATGCGATCGGTCAGGGCGCCTGCATCGCCAGGTTGCACCTCGAAGCCGCAGGCATGTTCGCGCAGGATGGATCCGCACTCGGTGCCATCTGGCCCGACCCAGAGCACAGGCTTGCCAGCCGCCAGGACGCTGAAGAACTTGCTCGGAAGCAGCAGCCCCTGCCAGCCGGGCAGCAGCGAGACGAGGTGGGCATCGCCAGCATCGAGCACATCCGCGAGCTGTTCACGCGGCTGGTAGCCGGCGAGCACCACGTTGCGCGCACCGCACGCTGCAATGCGTCGCTCGAGTTTGGGCTTGGCCTTGCCCTCGCCGATGAAGAGCCAGCGGATGCGGTCATCGTCCTTGAGGGCCTCGACGGCACCGGCGATCGCTTCCATGTCGTGGCCGATCCCGAAGTTGCCGGTGTAGAGGATCGTGAAGCGGTCACCGAGGCCCCAGGCATTGCGGAGCGGATTGTCGGTGCGGGCGCGGGATGGGAATGTCTCTGCGCCGCTCCAGACCGGGATCACCGAGACGCGCGACGGATCGGCGCCCTTGCGCACGACGACCTCGCGCATGCAGTCGCCCAGCACCACGACGCGGTCACTGTGCCGCAGGCAGAAGCGATCGATCGACTGGAGCGCGCGCCAGAGGATCCCCTCCCGCCGCATCAGCCCCGCCGCGCCGGCGACATCGGGATACAGGTCCATCGTCCAGTAGACGACCTTCGTGCCCTTCACCAGGCGCAGGAGCACGCCCACCAGCGCAATGAAGGGCGGCGTCGTGAAGCAGACCACCACGTCATGGCGCTTGAGCGTGAGGCAGCGCAGCGCGGCGGCGGCATAGAACAAGGCGAAGTCGAAGGCCCGCGGCGTGATCCCCTGCTTGCCGAAGAGCTGCATGCCCACGCGGTGGATCGCCACGCCGCCGTGGCTGTCGCGCCGCTTGAGCGCGGAGCCCTTCTCGCCGTAGATCGCGCGGCTGGCGACGGCGGTCACCACATCCCCACGGGCCACCAGCGATCGCGCCAGGTCATCGGCGTGCTGGGCGGTCGCCACCACATCGGGCCAGTAGGCCTGGTTGAGCAGCAGCACGGACATCTGGCGAGGGTCGCGTGCGGCCGAGCGGAGCGCGGCAACGATCTGGCGTACCGCTGCCGTGGATGAGAAGAGCCGCTCCGACACGGCGAGGGCCCGTTCGCGGACACCGTCGACGAGCGACGGGTCATCGAGCAGGCGCTCAAGGCACTGCTGCAGCTCATCCACTCCGCCTCCGGTGCAGACGGCACCGAGGCGCTCGGCGTTGATGAGCTGCTCCAGGTCATTGCCGGGATTGATTCGTGCGAGCACCGGCATGCCGGCCTGCATGTACGTCAGGAACTTGCCCGGGATGTTGTGGCTCTTGTGGCGTGGATCGAGCGCCACGATGCCAGCGTGGCACTGGCAAAGCAAGCCCGGGATCTCGGTCGGCTCGATCTCGTCGCTGAACACGACGTTGTCGAGCCCCTGGCGTTCCGCTGCCTCGGCAAAGCGCGCAGCATCGCTGCCGCGGCCGACGAAGAGGAACCCCACGTCGGCACGCGCACGCATGCGTGCCGCGAGGTCGATGAACACGTCCATGCCCTGGGCCACACCCATGTTGCCCGCGTAGACCAGCACCTTCCTGCCCGCGAGGCGGGTCGCCGAGAGGTCGATGCGGCACGGCCGGATCGGCGCGGGGCTCAGCCAGTTCTGGAGCACCTCGAGGTCACGTCCCGGCTGGGCGGCCCAACCGGCCATGTACGGCATGTTCGCCTGCGTCTGCACGCCGATCGTGTCGGCCACCTCGTACTGCCGTCGCTCCACCCACTTGAAGAAGCGGTAGGCCAGGCCCCTTCGCATGATCCCCATGTCCACGGCCCACTCGGGGAAGATGTCACGCAGGATCAGGTAGCTCCGGCAGCCGCTCTCGCGGCGCAGCCGCCGGACGAGCGGCCCGAGGAAGATCGTGGGTGCGTACCACACCACGCCATCCCAACGGACCGAGCGGAGCCCGCTGGCCGTCACCGCCCGCAGCAGGATGAACGGCAGCAGCATCTCCGCGATCACCCGGCGGACGTGGCCGACGTCCTTGGTCAGGAGCGTCCGCACGCGCAGCACGGTGATGCGGCCGTCGCACTCGATGGCCCACGGGCGATCGAGACCGGTGGTCGGAACGATCACCGTGGGCTCGTGGCCCTCATCCGCGAAGGCGCGGACCAGGTCCCGCATCTGCACCGCTCCGCTCATCCGGAGCGGCGGGTAGGTATCCGCGATGATCGCGATCCGCATCGTCGTGGGTCCTGCGGCCGCGTCAGGCGTACTGGCGCCAGACCACGCGGCGCACGTAGTCGGTGTAGCTCAGGATGATGCGGAGCACCTTGTCGGAGACGTTGGGCATCGAGTAGTCGGCAACCGGCCTGAGCAGGCGCCGGCTGCCGCGTGGCTGCGATGCCAGCACGTCGAGCCCCTGCAGCACCCGGTCCTCGTTGAGGCCCGTCATGATCACCGATGCCTCCTCCATCCCCTCGGGCCGTTCATGCGCCTCGCGGATGTTCAGCGCCGGGAAGTTCAGGATCGAGGACTCTTCCGTGATCGTTCCGCTGTCGGACAGCACCGCGCGCGCCCGAGACTGGAGATGCACATAGTCGGAGAATCCCAGCGGCTTCAGCAGCTGGACGCCGGGGTGGAAGGTCGCGCCGGAGGACTCGGCGCGCTTGCGCGTCCGTGGATGCGTGGACACGATCACGGGCTGCCCGAACCGCTCGGCCACGGCATTCAGGATCCGGACAAGCCGGGTGAAGTTCGCCTCGGCATCGATGTTCTCCTCGCGGTGCGCGCTCACGACGAAGTACGAGCCCTCGACAAGGCCGAGCCGGGCCAGCGCGTCCGAGGCCTCGATCCTGGGGGCATAGTGCGCCAGCACCTCGCACATCGGGCTGCCGGTCTTGATGACCATGTCGGCAGGCAATCCCTCGCGCAGCAGGTACTCGCGGGCGATGTCGCTGTACGTGAGGTTGATGTCGGCCATGTGGTCGACGATCCGCCGGTTGATCTCCTCGGGAACGCGCTGGTCGAAGCAGCGGTTGCCCGCCTCCATGTGGAAGGTCGGGATCTTGCGGCGCTTGGCCGGCAGCAGGGCGAGGCAGCTGTTCGTGTCGCCAAGGACCAGCACGGCATCGGGCTTCAGCTCGGCCATGACCGCATCGGCGGCGATGATGATCCGGCCGATGGTCTCGGCGGCATTGCCCCCGGCGGCCTCGAGGAATCGGTCCGGAGCCCGGATGCCAAGGTCCTCGAAGAAGATCTGGTTCAGCTCGTAGTCGTAGTTCTGCCCGGTGTGGACGATCGTGTGGTCGCAGTGCTCATCGAGCCGTGCTATCACGCGGGAGAGCCGGATGATCTCCGGCCGGGTGCCCACGATCGTCATCACCTTGAGTCGATTGCTCATGATCCAAGCCTCGTTGCGATGGTGTCGGGGCGCTCGCGATCGAAGGCTTCGTTGGCCCAGAGCATCACGAGCATCTCGCCGTCACCGATGTTGGTGATGTCATGCGCCCAGCCGGGGACCGTCTCGACGACCGTCGGGTCCGAACCGGATACGTCCACCTCATGCGTCGCGCCGGTGCGCATGTCGCGGAACCGGAACCGCGCCTGGCCTCGAAGCACCAGGAACTTCTCGTTCTTGGTGTGGTGGTAGTGGCCGCCACGTGTCACGCCCGGGTGAGCCGTGAAGTACGACACCTGGCCGGAGTCCGCCGAGCGGACGATCTCGGCGAACTCGCCGCGCGGATCGACATGGCGCACGGGGCGATACGCGAAGTCGGTCGGCGGGATGTGGCTGAGGTACGTCGCGTAGAGCGCGCGGCAGAGCCCGGCACCGACCCGATCCACGGTCGCCTCGCTCCGCGAGCGCGGGAAGCCGGAGATCATCGCGGCCACCTCGCCGACGGTCGTCTCGTGCACGGGCCCCGCCTCGCGGAACCCGCCGTCGGCACGAACATCGGCCGCGAAGTCATCGATGTCCCGCAGGAAGGCTTCGCACACGTCATCGATGTAGACCAGCCGCAGCGGTGCGGACGGATCGTGCACCGTGATGGGGATGCCGTGCACCGTGTTGTGGCAGAAAGTCGCGACCGCCGAGTTGTAGTTCGGCCTCGCCCACTTCCCGAACACGTTCGTGAGGCGGTAGATGCGCACGTCGGCGCCGGAGGCCCGTGCATAGTCCTGCAGGGCCTGCTCGGCGGCCCGCTTGCTCGCACCGTAGGGATTGTCGAGCGCGGCCTGCGTCGATGACGACAGGACCAACGGGACTGGGCGCCCGATCGCCTGGAGCGAACGGGCCAGGCGGGCCGTGAGCTCCGCGTTTCCCTGCACGAAACCGCTCGGATCGGGCGGCCGGTTGACCCCGGCGAGGTGCACCACGGCGTCCACACCATCCAACGATGGAGTCTCGTCGCCGCGGTGGATCTCGACGACATCGGTCGCGGGCCGCTCGCGCAGCCGTGTCACCAGGTTCGCGCCGATGAAGCCCCGGCTTCCCGTGACCGCAATCCGCATGGCTCAGTCCACCAGTTCCGGCTGTCGGCCGGCCAGGAGCTCGCGGATGAACTCGAGCTTCATCAGCAGCTGCTTCATGCCTTCCACGTCCAGACGCGTCGTGTTGTGGGAGTTGTAGTCCCCTGCCTCGGTGATCCGCGGCGTGCCTTCCTCGAAGAACTTGCCGTAGTTCAGGTCGCGCATGTCGGGACGGACGCGGTAGAAGTCGCCCAAGTCCTCGGCGCTGGCCATCTCTTCACGGCTGCAGAGCACCTCGTACACCTTCTCGCCGTGGCGGGTGCCGATAACGTTGATCGGGTGGTCCGGGCGGCCGAGCAGCTCGGCGATGGCCTTGGCCAGCGTATGGATCGTGGCTGCAGGGGCTTTCTGCACGAAGATGTCGCCGTTGCGACCCTTGTCGAAGGCGAACATGACCAGATCGACGGCATCGTCGAGGGTCATCATGAAGCGAGTCATCGATGGGTCCGTGATCGTCATCGGCTGGCCCGCGAGCACCTGCTTCACGAACAGCGGGATCACGGAGCCACGGCTGGCCATCACGTTCCCGTAGCGCGTGCCGCAGAAGACCTGGCGGTCGTCGGCGTTGTTGCGGGCCTTCGCGACCATGACCTTCTCCATCATGGCCTTGGACAGGCCCATGGCGTTGATGGGGTAGACCGCCTTGTCGGTGCTCAGGCAGACCACGCGGCGCACCCCGCAGGTCAGCGCTGCCTCGAGCACGTTCTCCATGCCGAGGACGTTGGTCTTCACCGCCTCAAGCGGGAAGAACTCGCAACTGGGGACCTGCTTGAGCGCAGCGGCGCTGAAGACGTAGTCCACGCCGCGCATCACGTTCATGACGCTCGAAGGATCGCGGACATCGCCGAGGTAGAACTTCAGCTTGTTGCTGGAGTACCGCTTGCGGCAGTCGTCCTGCTTCTTCTCGTCGCGGCTGAAGATCCGGATCTCGCCGACGTCGGTCTTCAGGAAGCGGCGGAGGACGGCATTGCCGAACGAGCCCGTGCCGCCCGTGACGAGGAGGGTTCTGCCAGTGAGCATGGAGGGGTTACCTGTGGGTGACGCGTTGCTGCGTGGCCCGGAGCCGGACCCCACAGGAGTCCGCCGGCCCACCGCCGACCGACCTCGCCCGGGAGTGTAGCGTCGGTACCTGCCGCCTTTGCAGCGGGAGGACGCGTCAGCTGGCTGCCCGCAACCGCGCGCGGATGTACAGCACGCGCGCGGGCGACGTGTAGGGAAGGCCCAGGCACACCGGCTTTCCGACGAGCTTCTTGACCACGTTGCGGACCGTATGCCTGAATCCATCCATCCGGTGCGCAGACATGCTCACCATGTCGAATCCCGCTTCGTCGAGGAATCGCCTGAGATGCTCACGCCCCCCGAAGACCAGGTGATCCGGTAGCGTCAGCGGATCCGGCAGCACGCCGCGCGGGCCGATGTCGGCTCCGTTGCCGGTCTTGATGAAGACCTCGCCGCGAGAGTGGAGAACACCCTTAATCTCCGCAAGAAAGGCCGCGAAGTCAGGCACATGGGAGAAGACATCGATGATGGACACGATGTCGTACCGCTCCTTCACATCGGCGAGATAGCTCGTGCGGACGGCGAGCCCCCGGCGGCGGCAGTCCTCTGCCTTGGGAATCATGGGTTCGATACCCTCGCAGACGCTGCCCGCCGGCACCACATCCTTGAGGCTCTCCAAGAGTTCACCGAAACCAGCGCCGACATCGAGCCATCGAACAGGACGATCGCCTTGGCTGAACTCTGGAAACATATCTGACAATACCTTCTTGAACATCGGTATCTTCCATGCTGACCGTGCGCCGACGACGTGGAGGGCCGTTGATTCAACGGTGTGCACGCCGAGCTGCACGCCCTGGTCGATGCTCTCCGCGCGAGGCCTCGGATTCACGAACAACAGCCCACAGCCGCGGCAACGGACGCAGTGAAAGCCATTCTCCTCGGCCCAGGGCTCATCCTGCAAACCCTTGCACAGCGGACACGGGACGCGCTCAACCCCAGCCGGCTCTGACGTCGCTTGACTCATGTGTCGGAGTATGACGCGCTCTGCACACCTGTCAACGAGGCGCTGCGAGTCGGTCGGCTCAAGCGACCCTCGACGCAACCAACTCACCAAGGGCTCGTGCGGTCGTCCACTTGCCGCCAAAGACCGTGAGGAGGGCACCATGCCGCTCCAGTGCGTACTCGCGCGTGGCGCGACCGGGGTCCTCCGAGCTCCTGATCAACGGCCGGACACCCGCGAAGGTCGACGCCACCTCCTCCTCGCGCAACGACTGCTCCATGACCGAGTCATGGAACTGGCGGAGGTACGACCGCTCGTCGTCGGAACAGGTTATGGGATCGCCAAGCCCCTGTCGGATCTCGGTCGTCCCCACCAACGATTTCCCCTTCCACGGCAGCACGAACGCGATGCGCGATCCGCCTGGAACCTGGGCCAGCACGCCCGTGCCGAGCGGCCGATCCACCACCAGATGACTGCCCCTCACCAGATCGAGCGTGTGGCGCGGCGTCAGACCACTGCGTCGCAAGAGGTCCTCTGCCCAAGGGCCCGCGCAGTTCACGATGCGGTCGTACCGCTCGTGGAGGCCAGGCCCTTCAAGGACACCATCCGTGGTCACGCGGTCCACCGATGTGTGCTCGTGAATGCTCACGCCGAGACTTCGCGCGCGTTCCGCCGCCCACAGCCCCAGGGCCAGGTCATCCATCTGCCCATCCCAGAACGAAAAGGCTCCGACGAGGCCGTCGGCTCGAAGCCCCGGGAGGACCGCCAACGCCTCGGATCGATCCAGCCACCGATGCGGCTGGAGCCTCGCCGAGCCAGCCAACAGGTCGTACATCCAGAGGCCCGCGCGAATCAGGTGCCGCGAACGACCTTGGCCCCGCCAGACCGGCAGCAGCAACTGCAGCGGATGGCAGAACTGGGGCGCCTGATCGAGCCACCAACGGCGCTCGTGAAGCGCCTCCCGGACGAGTCGAAAGGAACCATGTTCCAGGTACCGCAAACCGCCATGAAGAAGCTTGGTCGACGCGGACGACGTAGCCGACATCAGGGTCGAGCGCTCCAGCAACACCACGTCGTGGCCGGCATTCCCGAGGGACGCCGCGCACATGACACCGTTGATGCCTCCACCGACCACAGCGATCCGCATGCTTGAATCCTAGTAGCGACCGGACGATTCGGACGTCTGCCCATCTCACTTGGGACGATCGCTCGCTCCCGCCCCCGGACGGCGGGCTGCGGTACCATCAGGGCATGCTGAATTTTGCCCTCGTCGGCTGTGGCCGCATTGCCAAGCGTCACTCGGAGCTCTTGGGGAACAACCAGATCGCCAACGCGCGGCTTGCGGCCGTCTGCGACATCGTCGCGTCGAAGGCCGAGGCGATCGGGAAGCAGTTCAGCGTGCCGTTTTACACCGACATGCACGACATGATGCGCCGCGAGGCGATCGATGTCGTGGTGGTGCTGACCGAAAGCGGGCTGCACGCGGAGCATGTGGTGGCCTTGGCCAAGCACGGCAAGCACATCGTGGTCGAGAAGCCCATGGCACTCACGCTGCCGGATGCCGACCGCATGATCGCTGCCTGCGACGCTGCCCGGATCCGGCTGTTCGTGGTCAAGCAGAACCGCTTCAACGTGCCGGTGGTCAAGCTGCGGGAAGCCCTGGAGGCTGGCCGCTTCGGCAAGCTGGTGATGGGAACGGTCCGTGTGCGCTGGTGCCGCACGCAGCAGTACTACGACCAGGACTCCTGGCGCGGTACGTGGGCACTGGATGGCGGTGTCCTGACCAACCAGGCCAGCCACCACATCGACATGCTCGAGTGGATGATGGGCGACGTCGAGAGCGTCTTCGCGATGAGCCGCACGGCGCTGGTGAATGTCGAGACCGAAGACACGGCCGTGGTCGCCGTGCGCTTCGCCAACGGCGCGCTCGGGGTCATCGAAGCCACCACGGCGGCACGGCCCAAGGACCTTGAGGGATCCATCTCGGTGCTTGGCGAGGGAGGCACGGTCGTCATCGGCGGCTTCGCCGTGAACGAGATGATCACCTGGAACTTCGGCAAGGCCGAGCCCGGTGATGGCGAAGTCCTGGAGAAGTACTCGGTCAATCCTCCGAGCGTGTACGGCTTCGGCCACCAGGCCTACTACGACCATGTGGTTTCCTGCATCATGAACAACAGCGCCCAGCTGGTCGACGGGCTTGCGGGCCGCCGCAGCCTCGAGCTGATCTCGGCGATCTACGAGTCCATCGAGACCGGCAAGGAAGTGCCGCTGCGCTTCCGGCCGACTCGCTGCCGCCTGGGCCATCGCCATGGCTGATCCGATCCTTCTTCAGGCCGGCATCGTCGGCGTGCAGTTCGGCGAGCGCGTGAAGGTCGTCCAGCCGACCAACATCTACGGCTGCACGATCGGGGACGATTGCTTCATCGGCCCTTTCGTCGAGATCCAGAAGAGCGTTTCGATCGGCAAGCGCTGCCGCATCCAATCGCACGCCTTCATCTGCGAGCTGGTCACGATCGGTGACGACTGCTTCATCGGCCATGGCGTGATGTTCATCAACGACCTCTTCTCCAAGGGCGGTCCTGCCCGCGGCGACACCTCCCTGTGGCGCTCAACCCGGATCGGCTCGAAGGTGTCCATTGGGTCCAATGCCACCATCCTGCCGGTCGAGATCTGCGACGGCGTGGTCATCGGCGCCGGCGCTGTGGTCACCAAGCCGATCACCGTCCCGGGCGTCTACGCTGGCAACCCTGCCCGCCTCATTCGTGCGCTCTGAACTAACGAGGATCCTCCTGTGAATGTCCCCTTCGTCGATCTCTACGCCCAGTACTTGACCATCAAGGCCGACATCGATGGCGCCATCGCCGACGTGATCCGCCAGTCCGCCTTCATTCGCAGCAAGCACGTCACCGACTTCGAGGCGCAGTGGGCCAAGACGGTCGGCGTTCGCCACTGCGTCAGCTGCGCCAACGGCACCGACGCCATCTACATCGTGATGCGCGGTCTTGGCCTGAAGCCCGGGGACGAGGTCATCACCACCGCGCACAGCTGGATCTCGACCTCAGAGACCATCACGCAGGCTGGCGGTCACGTGGTCTTCTGCGACACCGATCGCGAGACCTTCACCATCGACCCGAAGCAGATCGAATCGAAGATCACGCCGCGCACGGTCGGGATCATTCCGGTGCACCTCTATGGCCAGCCGGCCGACATGGACCCGATCCTGGAGATCGCCGCCAAGCGTGGGCTCTGGGTGATTGAGGACTGCGCACAGGCGCACCTTGCCGAATACAAGGGCCGTCAGGTCGGCACAATGGGCACCGCCGCGACCTTCAGCTTCTATCCGGGCAAGAACCTGGGGGCGATGGGTGACGCAGGCTGCCTGGTGACCAATGACTCGAAGCTCGCCTCATGGTCTGAGCTCTACGCACGCCACGGCGGCAAGGGCGAGCACACAATCGAAGGCATCAACAGCCGGCTCGATGGCCTGCATGCAGCGATCCTCTCGGCCAAGCTCCCGCACCTTCGTGGCTGGACGGCTGAGCGCCAGCGGATCGCGGCACGCTACGACGAACTCTTCGCCAAGGTGCCTGGCGTCGAGCGCCCCGCCATCGCCGCTGGTCGCACGCATGTCTTCCATCTCTACGTGATCCGCGTCAAGGATCGCAACGGGCTGCAGAAGCACCTCAGCAGCCGCGGCGTGTCCACGATGCTGAACTATCCGCGCGCCCTGCCGTTCTATCCGGCCTACTCGTACCTCGGCCATACGCCCGCGGACTTCCCGGTGGCGCACGACCACCAAGACCGCATCCTCTCCCTGCCCATCTATCCCGAGATGACCGACGAGATGATCCGGTACGTCGTCGACTGCGTGGCGGAGCACCAGGCACGATGAACAATCTTCTGGCCGCGGCGATGCTCGGTTGCATTGCCGCGATCGGCTCCATGAGCGCTCCTACGCAGGAGCCGTTGCTGCCCCGCGCACCTGCCGCGCGACCGATCGTGCTGTTCGATGAGATCCCGGCGTACGGCGATGTTGCATCACGCGTGGCAGCCATTGAGGCCCGTCGATTCCTCGTCGTGTACCAGTCAGCAGATCCCAAGGCCGCATCGACTGGACTGATCGACACTGCCGCCGTCATCAAATCCATTCGGAACGAAAATGATCCCAACAACCTTCCCGCCTGGGGCATGCTGGACTTTGAGGATCCCTTCCATGATCTCTTGCAGAAGGGTCCTGGGACCCTGGAATGCAACCGAACCGTGGCGGAGATGGTCAGGACCATCGACGCGGTCCGCAAGGCTTTCCCCCGGACGAAGTGGTGCTTCTACGGCGCCCCGTGGCTGCCCTACTGGCTCGAGGGCGGCAAGGACTGGACCACCGCCTCGGACCCAGTCAAGCGCCGCGAACTCGATCGGGCGATCGCGATCTACGCCCCCATCATTGCCGCGTCGGACTGGGTGAGCCCGACGATCTACGGCAAGTACGACCCGCGGCTCTACCCCGAGGCCGAACGCGCGACGATTCGCTCGCAAGGGCGTGCGTGGCGTTCCGCGCAAGTTGGCGTGGCCCGTGTCATGGCCCGCGCCCAGCCGGTGATTCCGTTGGTCTGCCCCTGGTGGACTCCCGGAGGCAAGGCTGAGTACTGTCGCCTGATGGATCCGATCGAGTTCATCGAGGATCAGGTCGCTCCGGCGATCGCCGAAGGCGCATCCGGAGCGGGCGTTTGGGCTGCTCTGGGCTACCAGATCAACCGCATGACTGCGGCCGATGCTTCGCGCTTCGTCGATGAGAAGGACTTCGGATTTCGAGAATGGCGTGCAGCCGTGGTCAAGGACTACCTCGGGGGACGGGAGCCAGCGAATTGGTCGGCTCCGGGCATGGCCGCATTCCTCCGTGCGAGCATGAGCAGCAGCATGGTGAAGGCGATGGAGGACATCCACGCACTGAAGCTCCGGGAGCCGGCCGGCCCGACCCCCGCGGCCACGAAGTAGCACCGCCGCTTCTCAGGGGTCACCCGAGTCGACGGAAGACCTTGCCAAGGACCCGACCGGCAATGAGCCGAAGGTCGGCGAAGGTCTCGGGCTGCGTCCATCGGAAGGCGAGAACCATGCAGGCCAGGGCAACCGGGCCAACGAACAACAACGCCCCCACTGAGCCGGACCTTCCCTGGTCCTCGAGCCAGCGGACGAGGAACCACGAAGCCGCCGCCACGGGAAGGCAGGTCAGCCATGGCAGCAGGAAGACCTTCAGCGAGATGCCGAAGCCGACGCCCCCCCGTCGTGCGGCAACGCCAACCGCGATGGGCAGGCTCACGGCCCAGAGGCACGTGGTCGTCAGCGCAATGCCGAGCGCGCCTGCGTTCGAGGCTGCCATCGGGAGGACGACGACCGCGACCATAAGGTGGACGCCCTGCCAAGCCAAGAACGCCCGGAATCGCCCCTGCGCACGGAGCAGTGCCATCGTCGGCGCGGCTGCGAAGAAGAGCGCTTCGCTCAGGCAGAGGACTGCGAAGACAGGCGCAGCAGGCTGCCAACGTTCGGGAAACACCAAGAGGAACAGCGGGCCGGCGAGCACAGCCTGCGTGAGGCAGACAGGGACGATGAGGGCACTGAGCACGCGCAGCGATCGCAGGAAACCAGCGACCTGGCGCTCACCCGAGTGCGCAAGGCTGGACAGAACCGGCTGAAGCACCCCTGAAAGCTGGCTGCCCACGATGGCGTTGGCCTGTGCCGCGAGGTTGAAGGCGAAGGCAAAGAGTCCCGTCTGGATCTCATCGGCGCAGCGTCCGATGATCAGCAACGGAGCGGTGTCCACGAGGCTGTGCACGTACTGGGCACCGCCTGCGAAGCGAAAGTCTCGCGACATCGATGGGTCATCATGGACCTGCGCCACCGGAGCCGGTTCGATCCCGAGCGACCATCGATAGAGCGCCGCCTTGGCGAAGGCGGCAAGGGTCAATGGGCCCACGAGTGCCCAAGGGCCAGCACCAGACCACGCAAGCACGATCGTCAGCACGGACGCACCGAGCTGCGCAGCGCCATCCACGAGTGCAACGCGGCGGTAGCGAAAGTCCATCCGCAGCCCGACCAGAGGCACGACTTGGAGCGATTCACCGAGCACTCGGAGTCCCGCGACGCACAGCAAGGACACGAACAACGTGCGGGGGTAGTGGTTGTAGAAGCTGCCGAGGATGGGCGACGCCGCGGCGATGCCCAGCGCGATCACGACTGACCACCAGAGCACCACCTTCGATGCCGCCGAAGCCAGCGTCTTGAAGCCCGCTCCTCGGGCCACGAGCACGTCGCCCATGTTGAGTGGGGGCAGCACACAGAGCACCTTGGTGGCGGTCATCACGAGCGCCGCCACGGCAACGTCGCTCTCCAGGAGCTCGAGCGCCACGACCCAAGTGGCAACAAGCACGGCGATCTTGCTCACGATCGCCTGTCCCGTCGTCCAGGCGGTTCCATCGATGGCGACTCCAGCGAGCCCCTCGGGCGGACCGGATGGTGGCTGCGCAGATCCCGTCATGCCACCCTCTTCCGCTCGGTGCCTTCAGGCCTGGGGTGGCGCATGGCGTCCGATCCGGAGTTCATCGCCGGGACGGAGCGGGGCGACCACGAAGTCGGTTGAAGATCCCCATGGCCCTGCCGAACATCACAGCCTCGGAGCCATAGCGGTCGTGTGGCTGGCCGGGCCGGGAGATGTAGGCGTCGAGCTGGGCCCTGGTCCAGTTCATCTTCTTGAGGAAGTACGCAATATCCGCATCCAAGTCCTGTTGGCTGGGATATGGGATGCCGGCGACCATCTTGAGCGCTTCGTCCCGGCTCATCTCCCCGCTGATGATCAGGGAACTGAGGTGCACACGGCGCTTGTCGACTCCGAACTTCCGGGGAAGGATGTAGCCCTGGTAGAAGCGGGTGAAGATCGACTCGTAATGCTTGTACGGATAGGGCTTGTAGCCGAAGTCACGCTGAAGCACGGTCAGCGCATCGATCTTGCGGTACGGCAGGTAGTCCAGGAACCAGACCCACTTCGTCCGGTGGACGAGTGCGTGCCATGCTGCCTCGAAGGTGCCGATGGCGGGGAACGTCTTGACACGAACGTTGTTGCGCCGTGCAAGCGACATGATGTTCCGGCGATCGAACTTGTTCCAGCTCCAGCCCGGCGGCATATCGAGGCCTTCGGTCGCACGGTTGGTCCCGGCCAGGATGTCACGAAGACCGGCACGGGCCGCCTGCCGGTAGTTCACCGCCAGCATGGCGTTGTCATAGAGCAGCTCCACGTCGATGACGTCTGCATCGAAGAACGCCTGCATCAAGGAGCGGTACTCGGTCCAATCGATGACGTGGGTGTAGAGATCGATGCCAAGTCCACGGACCAGGTTCGCGATGTTGTTCTGGGCGAGTTCCGAGTTCCAGCCATTGTCCATGTGGACCGCCAGTGGGCGCAGCCCCAGCTCGACTGCCTTGACGAGGACCCAGCTGCTGTCCACGCCGCCAGAGACGCCGACGACGCAGTCGTACGGCTTCCCGCGCCCTCGACGCTTCACCTGCTCCACGAACGCCGCGAGTGCGCGCGAGCGCTCCATCTCATCCGGCGCGAGCACATGCGAGCACGTGTGCATGAAGGCTGTGCAATAGGAACATCGTCCCTCGGCATCGAAGGTGATGCCCGAAGCGGAAGTATCCATGATGCAGCGGGTACAAACCTTGCGATGAACTTCCATCATGTCTCCAAGAGGGCCACGAGCTCATCGTAACGGGGGTACGTGATGAGAACGGCCCGATGAGGGCCGTAGAAGACGAACCACGCTCCGACGCCAACCGCGCTCGCACCAGCATCAACGGCCTTGCGGATGTCCGCCAGCGATCCCACGCCGCCGACGGCCACGAGCGGCACGGGCAGCCCCTGAGAGCCTTGCCGGATCAGCTCCGTGTCCATGCCCTTCATCGTGCCGTCACGGTCCACGGCATTCAGTACGATTTCACCTGCCCCATTCCCAACGGCTTCGTCGATCACTGAGCGCCATGGCCTCGATTCCGTGCGGCTCCCCGATCTCCGGTGTACCGCGCGCCCGCCCAGGAGCCCCTTCTTCACATCGAGGCTGAACAGGACGCTCTGGCTTCCGAATCGATCGGCGATGCGGCGGATCAGGCTCATGTCCGCAAGACCAGCCGACTGGATGCAGACCTTCTCGACGCCCAAGGCGAAGAGCCGCTGCGCCTGCTCGACGGTCCGAATGCCGCCTCCGTAGCACAACGGCATGAAGCACTCGCCAGCGAACTGCTCGATCAGGCCGTAGTCAGGCTCCCTGCCGCTCCGGGAAGCCTCGATGTCCAGCACCATGAGCTCGTCGACTTCCTTATCGTTGAAGATGCGGATGGCATTGATGGGGTCTCCAACGTAGACCGGGTCGGAAAACCTGGTGGTCTTGACGAGACCGCCCTCCTTCAGGAGCAGGCAGGGAATGACGCGATGCTTCAGCACGTCCACTCCAGAAAGCGCCTCATGAGCGCCAAGCCGAATCGATGGCTCTTCTCCGGGTGGAATTGAACGCCCATCACGTTTGCCCGGCCCAGTGCCGCCGTGAGTGGCTGACCATGGAGGGCCGTGGCGATGACATCTGAAGGCTCGTCACAGACGGCATGGAACGAGTGAACGAAGTAGTAGCGCTGCTCTTCGCCATCGGTCGGCATGATGGGGTTCGGTCGCATCACCTTCACGGTGTTCCAGCCCATATGCGGCACCTTGAGTCCAGAGCCGGGCTCAACGTCGATTCGCAGCACATCAGCGGGAATCCAACCGAGTCCAGGACGAACGCCCTCGTCGCTTCGGCGACACAAGAGTTGCATGCCGAGGCAGATGCCGAGGATCGGCACACGCCCCCCGCGCGCGAGCCGGTCAAGCGGCTCAATCCAGCCGCCGTCCTCAAGGCACGACATGCCGAAGTCGAACGCACCGACGCCCGCCAGGATGACCCGGTCGAACGCCTCGAGTTCCTTGGGGTCTTCGATCAGGCGCGCCGTTCCACCCGCCTTGGCGATGATGTTCACCACCGAGGCGAAGTTGCCGCACTGGATGGCCGGGATGGCAACGTGCACGGAGGTACCTCAATCTGCTACCGGAGCGCGCGATCCATCGCGGACCCGGAAGTACGTGATGTGCAAGTATAGCCCTGCGACCTCGGATGTCGGTCAGCCGTTCAACCGAGCCCGGGCAGGCGCGCCGTCTTCGGAAGGGGCATCATCCTCGTCCCCGCCACCCTCGGGGAACCCGTCCTGGACGAGACCTCCAAAGGCCCGCTCCCGATCGGCGATCCGCTGAGCAAGCGCAGCAAGGAGGAAGAACGGGAAGGCGAGCCAGAGATTGCCCTGCTTGTTGACCAACAGAACTTCGTACAGGAGAAGCGCTGCAAGCACGAGCACGGACACTCGCCCGCTCTCGGTGAGGGCCGCATTGGCCACACTTCTGAGCGAACCATATGTAATCCACATGGCCCAGAGAAAGACGAGGAAGACAGGAAGTCCAAGTTCAGTCAGGATGTCGACGAACAACGTGTGCGAGTAGCCCTCCGTGACGGCTGGGCTGTAGAACGGGAAGGCATTGAAGCCGAGGCCCATCAGCCACGCCACCGGATCGCGGGCGAATGCCCTGAGGATGTCCGTGGCATTGGATGAACGAACGGCGGATCCTGTGAGCAGGGTCGAGGCGTCCCAACGCTTGAGGCCCTCGAAGTCGAGCACCTGACCCGCGATCAGCAGCGCGCCGAACAAGAGGATCGAGACCAGGATGACCGTTCCAAGAAAGGCGAAGACATTTCGCGAGCGCTGGACGAACGGGAGCAAGACGATGGATGCCATGCCAGCGAAGAGCAGCTGGCCGCGCGAACCCGATCGCAGTGCCAGGACCAGACCGGCCAGGAACCCGATGACCCGCACGACGGCCCACAAGGTCGGCCGCGACTCGGGACGGAGCAGGACGCAGATGACCATCAGCAGGCCACCGTGCTCGCCCGTCGCCAGTGGGTTGGAACGCAGCGAGGCAGCGATCGAGATGGTCAGTCGGCCGTCGCGGATCTCGAAGGCAGGGTTCGCGAGGATCACCAAGGCCAGCACCGTGCCCCAGACCACATAGGCCCCGAGAAAGGCCTTGAGATCATCCAGTCCGTCGATGAGGAGGGGCGAGACCAGCATGAACAGGATGAGGTAAGGCAATCCCCACGTGGTGAAACCCAGTGCCGACTCGAACGACGGGGTCCAGAGCAGCGACACCGATGACCAGACGTAGAGCCCCATGAGAACGAGCCAGACACGATTCGCGTAGCCCACGAATGGCTGTTCCTGTCGCTGCAGGCACCCCAGAGCAGAGAGCCCGGCTACCACCGCAATGCACAGATTCGCGAGCCAGGTGAACCGAACGAACACGCCGGACGATGCCTGGAGCGCCTGCTCGGCTGTGTACATGGATAGGACGAGCGCCAGGGCCCAGCCCGGACGCAGGAGGCTCAGCACGCACGCGATCAGGAAGGCGCCGACGGTGACTGCTTGAATCATGCAACGCCCCGCGGGATGCCGAGCTGGTTCAGACGCGACTGGGCATCGTGCTCTGCCAAAAAGGACTGGATGCCCTGCTGCCAGCCTATGAAGCCGCTGCTGCACGCATCAATCGCTTCACGGACGCCTACACACTCATCCAGTCGCAGGATGAAGGGCTTGCGAATGAAGTTCGGCATCCCTGTGATGATGAAGGGCAACCCGACGGCGAGCAGGGAGAGCGTCTTGTTCGCCAGCATCACCGACTTGACCCACTCCTCCCGGCCGTACGGGATGATGGCGGCCAGGACGTCGTCCAGCGGGAGTTGATCCAGCTGGGTGGAGTCATGGAGCGTCACGTTCGGGTGGCGCAGCAACTCGGAGGCAAGCCGTTGCCGGGTTCGTGCAACGCGGGTGGGGCCCACGAACATCAGTTTCCAGTCCGGGCCTCGGCGCTGAAGCTCCTCGGCAAGTCGCGACACCACTGCGGGATCGATCGCCGTGTCGATCGATCCCCAGAACAGCAGCGTCTTGCGCCGGGCCATGTCCTCGCTGGGGGCCCGGTATGGGCGCACGGCCCAAGGCAGGAACAATTTGGGCTCGCACCACGCGCTCAGCCGCTCCATCAAACTGGTCGAGACGGTGTGCACCTCGTCGCTGTCCATGCACGTCTGTCGAAGGGCCCGGGTGACGTGGCCAAACCTCGGGAACCTGGCCTGCGACTCGAAGTCGTCGTTGATGATCGTGATGATTCGATTGGATGGGAACAGTCGACGGATGAAGAAGATGTCGTGGTTGAAGTTCACGACCGTCGTGGCAGGTCCAAGATCGAGTTCACGCATCATTGGCCGCATCGATGACGATGCGTGCATCGCGTTCAGTTCGGCCAGCGGGCCGACCACACGCAACTGCGGGTGGATCAGGCACTTCGGCCGTGCGACGATGACCGACTCGGAGACGCGCTCCAACGGCTTCACGGAAACCCATGGCATCGCTGGCCGCTCGAAGAACGCCACGCGGTGACCATCGCTGACCAGGAGGTCCGTGACCTGTCGACGAAGCCGGGGCGGCTCGGTCCAGAGCGAGTTCGTGATCACGGCGATGTCTGGCATTCAGGCGTCCTGTGGTCGAGCTGGCGCGGAGCACGATGCGACATCCGTGGCCGCTTGGTGAACCTACCAGAGCGACACGACCAGGGTCCAAGAACCCACGGCCCTGACCCCGCACAAGCCAGACGACCAGGACCGTAGGGGTCGTGACACCGGGTGCGCTCCGGCGTATGCTTGCGCTCCTGCAAGGGCGATTAGCTCAGCTGGCTAGAGCGCACGGATCACACCCGTGAGGTCGAGGGTTCGAGTCCCCCATCGCCCATTCGTCGGTTTCGCAGGTGGTTGCAGGGTCTCGCAAGGACTCGCGCAACCACGTAGCGTTTCTGGGGTTAGCGTCGATCGTCGCGAGAGCGTGCGATGGGGCGCGACGGCCTGCTACGCCACCCTGTACGCCACTGTGTACGCCACCCTGTACGCCACCTGCTGCGGCATCTGTGGTTGTGAGTCATGGGGAGTCGCCGATGACCAGAGGCCACGCCAGAGTCGTTCGGCCCTCGCTTGACGCTAGTGTGCCCCGACACCATGCGCCTTCACCATCATGATCCGAAGCCAGGCACCCAGCCAAGGCCGCGGTCGCATCGATGGCGACGGATCGGCATCGCCATGCTCGTCAGCACACTCGCCATCGAGTTGTTGCTGCGCTGGCCCCTTGGACTTGGCGATCCACTGCTCTACCAACCTGATGAGACCATCGAATACGTCTTGGTCCCAGGCCAGTACCACCGGTTCGGTCATCGGGTGATGGTGAACTCTGCCCACATGCGCAGCGATGAAGCCGTACTGCATCCGCGCCCCGAGCCTGCACACCGATTACTTGTGCTCGGTGACAGCGTGGTGAATGGTGGCTCCCACATGGATCAGTCGGATCTGGCCACCGAGCTGCTGCCAGGATTGTGGTGTGAGGCGGGACATGACGTACCGCTCGTGGTCTGCAACGCCTCGGCGGGATCGTGGGGACCCGCAAACATGCTGGCCTACGTTCAGCGATTCGGCGCTTTCCAATGCTCCGAGGCCGTGATCGTCCTGAACTCCGCCGACCTGCAGGACAGACCGACCTTCGCACCGCTCGGACCGGAGCAACCGACCAGGCAACCCCTCTGCGCGATTCATGACCTGGTGGAGAACTATGGACTTCGATTTCTGCCGCGTGATGCGCCGCCTCCGGAGAGCGCGAAGTCATCCACATTCCCCGCCAATGATCTTGGCACGCTCATTGAAGAACTCACTGCGCGCGGGGTTCGCACAAGCGTCCTCTACTCCATCGATCGGAGCGAGCTGGCGAACGGTCTGCATGGCAACGCGGCCGTGCTCCGCGACGTCGTCGAATCCCATGGCGCAAGGTGGTGCACCACCGAGGGACAGTTTCGGGCGACAGCCGACGCCGGGGAGTCTCCGTTTCGCGACGACATTCACCCATCTGTTCCCGGCCAGCGTGCGCTCGCTCGAGCCATCGTGGACTGCCTGGGTCCGAGCGGTGGCATGACCCCGGCGGGTGCGTCGATCGATCGCTGATTGTCTGACCCATCGCGGCAACCACCGCGCTCTAGGGTGGCTGCAAGGGGCGCGCACACTCGCACCACAGCGCCAGGCTGATGCCGCCCCGCGAACAGGTCGTGCCCAACGCCGGCTCACCCGCGGATGGTTGCATGAGCCTGTCAAGACGCCCCGAATCCTGCCCATCGACCGTTGCGCTGACCTCTCAGATTGGCTCTACTTGATCGGTCACGATTGAACAATCATGTCGCTCCGGGCACTAAGACTCCATTCGCTCATCGCAAGCGCCTGCTCAATGGTTGCTGGCCTGGCCTGTCACGCTGACACGCCAGGCGTGTGGTGCTGGTCCGCGCCGGAGGGGGCCGCAGCGGACCACCCATCGCTCACCGCGCTGATCAACATCTGGATCGCACCAACCGCGGATCCCCAGTCCACGGCGGACCAAGTCTGCAACGACATCCTGGCCCGCGGGCTCGGCGAGGGTGAGGTCGCGATCACCATCCTCAATTTCGGCCGTGGCACGCTCGTGGGCAACCCACTCGACACCATGGTCGGCACCGGTCTGCCCGACCATCTCAACCGTGGCACCCCGTGGACCGCCCAAGGCGTCGCCGTCATGTCGGACTGGACTGATGCCTTCATCGCTCGCTACCAGCAGCGCCAGGCGCTGCACGGTGTGCCCGCACCGACGCGCTTCCACATGGACAGCGAGCTGCGACTGCCTGCACTCTGCTACCTGCCGAACATCGGGGACTGCTGGGGCACGGCCCCGCTGCAGGTCTTCGACGCCATGATGGCGGACCCGCGCTGGACAACCGAGCGGCTGGAGATGAACCCCGGCGGCGTGCCGACCATGCGAACGATGGCGGAGCTCTACGCCGCAGCAGGCTCGCCGGCCCATGATGCATCCATGCCGCGTGACCATCCCGTGAACCGCGCGTGGAGCGCCTGGTGGGACGGCATCATGCGCGAATCGGTCGAGGGAGCATTCGACCAGGCCTTCTACTCCCGTGTCCGGGCCGCATGGCCTGCATGCGCGTCCAGCGAGTTTGCGCAGACCATGAAGCTCGATGGCGGCCTGGAACCTGATGGCAGCCGCCGCGAGTATGTCGACTTCGAATGGTGGAACGAAGGCTGGATGCGTTCATCGTGGGTCGGTCGCGGCGACCTGCAGGCGCCTGCCTTCTATGTCTTTGGAGAGACCTTCGTCGATGGCGCATTGCCGTTCATGGACGAACAGATGCGGCTGCACCGCGCCAACCTCGATGCCTGCCTGCACTCGTTCGGCGGTGCCGATCCAGCCACGATCACGCCGTGGGTCACGCTTCCGGGGATCGCGCTGCCCTTTGGCGAAGCCCCGCCGACCAATCGCGCCTACTCGGACGCGGAGTTCCTTAGGATCATGGCGCTCTTCCGCAGCCGAGGGATCGATGAGTTCATGCTCTGGCCCTCCGCTCCGGCAGGGACATGGACCAGCGTCACCGAGTCGATCGATGCGGTCTGGTCGCCAACGATCACCTCGGTCGAAGTGCTGTCCGGCTCCGCTTGCCCTGATGCCGTCGCGCGGCTGGCGAGCGCGGATCGTCTGCCGTGTGCCCTGACTTCGGATGCCAGCGGGATCGACCTCATCGTGCACGCCACGGCACAGCAGCCGGACGAGTGCGCCGATCGAGGCGTGCTGTGGGTGGCGGTCGAGTGGACCGCACCGGAAGGCGCGACGACGCATCTCGCTCTGCGGGATCAGGCCAACTCGTGGCGAAGCATCGGCACCATCTCGTCCGATGCCGGGGTGCCATCATCCGCATGGCTTGGTCCCATCGATGCACCAGCGCTGGTTGGACCCGCGGGAGCGATCGCCCTCCGCATGACGGCCATGGGCGTGTCATCGGCGGAGTTCGATCTGGTCCAGATCGTGCACGCGCCGTCGTGGACGAGCGCCGGGAGTTCGAGCGCCCCATGCGGTTGTGTCGCTGACCTCAACGGCAACGGTTCGGTCGATGGCGCGGATTTGGGCGTCGTTCTCTCGAACTGGGCGAGTTCAGGGCAGCAAGGATCCGTCATCGGCGACCTGAATGGCGATGGCACGGTCAATGGTGCCGATCTCGGCTTGCTCCTGTCGGCCTGGGGACCTTGCGCACCCTGACTGCACCCCCAGCGCACGCCTCTGCGGCAGCTTCGGGATCAGTCTTCTGCGGGCTTCAGGATCAGGAGCGGCCCCTGCTCGCGCGCCATCGTGCGCCAGAACTCCATCGAGCAGCCCGCCAGATGCCGTGAGAGTGCCTGCGGATCCTCGAGCGCGGCTGCGTTGGCATAGCGGCCACCGAAGGCGCGCGGAGCACGCTGCGGCGCCATCGGCTCCGTGCCCCACGCCGCGGCCTTCACGGCCGGGCGCGGCGTGATGTCCGTGACCGGGTGCTTCACGCCACCGACGACGATGCCCCACACCGGGATGTCGCGGATCGCCATGGACTCGACGGCAAGCGGGCTGCGGGCCAGCACCGTGAAGTCGGCGAGCTTGCCCGTGCGGATGCTCCCCACACGGTCCTCGACCCCGAGCGTGTAGGCAGCATCGATCGTGACCATCTTCAGGGCCTGCATCGCGCTCACGCGCTCCCCTGCGCCGAGCACCTTCCCGCTGAATCGGCCAATGCGATTCACGGCGATCCACATGCTCTCGAGCGGGATCGGCGGCGAGACCGGCGTGTCGGTGTGCATGGCCGTCACCACGCCGGCACCGACCAGCGTGCCCAGGCGGGAGGAGAGTTCCGCGCGGTCCGTGCCGAGGTACGGCACGTTGAGATCGGCGCGGTTGTGCAGGTAGTACGGATTCACGCTGGCCAAGCCACCAAGCGTGGCCAGGTCACGCGCGTTCTCCGGCGTCGAGATCCCGTAGTGCTGGACCGTGAACCGATGATCGAAGCGCGGCTTCGCCTCCTGCAGGCCGCGGAGCGCGCGAACCACGGCATCCACGCCAGCATTCCCGTTGGTGTGCGTGTGCAGGTGGAAGCCGGCCTCCCACCACGGGCGGTAGGTGGCCACCATGTCCTCGGGCTTCGTGATCCACAGGCCCTTTCGGCCATCGGTGTAGCCCGGCTGCTCCACGGCCATGCCCAAGGGCAGGAACGCATCATCGGCAAAGAACTTCACGCCACGGAAGACCAGCTTGTCGCTGCTCGATTCCTCGAGCACGCGCACGCGAGCGGTGTCCGGCGCACCATCAGCGTCGCGCGCCACGCTCGCGGCAGTGATCGCCACGCAGCGCAGCGGCACGCGCGGATCGTGGAAAAACGACTGGAAGAGTGCTGCCTCGCGCTCGACGCCGGCGATCTGGCCGAGCGCCATCTCGCTCGTGGTGGTGACGCCGTTGCGCCAGCCCAGATCGACGAGGTACTGCATGATCCCGGGCAACTGCTCCGGCGTGAGGAGCGATTGCACCATCCGCGCCAGGAACCACGTCGCCGCCGAAGTGCCCAGGAACTGCCCGTTGGGCAGGCCATCGGCCCCGGCCATCACGCCAGTGACCGCCAGCGCATCCTTCGTCACGCCGCGCTTGGCCATGGCCGCGGTGTTGGCGTAGACGAAGTGCTCCGAGGCATCCCACACGATCAGGGGCCGCTTGGCATCGATGGCATCGAGCCAGGCCGCGTCCAGGTGGCGCCCCATCGCGATGACGTCGTAGCCCCAGAAAAGCGCCGGGTCGCTGCTGTCCTTGGTGGCGGCGAGCTGCCCCACGATCGCCGCCTTCACGGCCGCGATGTCCTTCACGCCGGGGAAGCCCGGGCCGTACGGACTGGGCATCGGGATGTTGGAGAGGCACGGCTGCGCAAGCGCGATCGCCCCGACGAGCGGATGGCCATGCGCCTCGATGAAACCTGGCACGAGCACCTTGTCCTTGAACGTCTCGTCGATCGTGACCGTGCCGGCCGACGCTGCGGTCAGCCATGGCTTGAGGTCATCGAGCGTGCGCCCCACGGAGATGATGCGACCGTCCTGCACCGCCACGCAGGTGGCCGTGGGCCAGCCTGGGTCCATCGTGATCACCTCGCGCGCCACGAAGACCGTGGTCGATGGCTTGGGGGACTGCGAAGCGGCAACGTGCGACGACGCGACAGCGAGGGCGGCGGCAAGGAGCATGCCGGCGATCATCGCAGGTCGGTGAGAACCCATCAACGCAGCACGGGCGTCCCGAGGGACGCCCGTGCGAGTCAAAGCGACGTTGCGTCGAGCCGACGCTCAGCGCGAGCGACGGCCTGCGAGGCCAGCGAGGCCCAGAAGCGCGAGCGCGCCGGGGGCTGGAACGCCGATGGCAGTGCCAAGCGAGCCAGTGTCGCCGGTCGACGAGAAGCCAATCTGCGTCCCGATGCTGCCGACGGTGCTGACCACGCCGTTGTAGGTCGAGTCAAGGGTGCCAGCGCTGGTCCAGCCGTAGAAGAACGACGAGCCGGACGTGGCTGCACCGAAGTTGACTTGGCTCAAGATCGCGTTGGTCGAGTCGAACAGGCACGCACCGTCGCCGCCCGACGAGAAGCCGAGGCCAGATCCCGAGTAGTAGCCGACCTGGAGGCCCGCGAGGCCGCCCCAGTGGTTGCGGAAGCCCGCAATGCCGGCGCCGGCCGCCGACTCGATGAAGATGACGCTCTCGCCAGCGCCGATCGAGGTGATGCCGTTGAGGGCAGCCGACACGGCAAAGTTGAACGAGCCGTCATCGATGCGCCAGCCAGCAAGGCTGATCGCGCTCGAACCGTAGTTGGTGACTTCGATCCAGTCCGGCGTCGGGGAGCCGAGACCGTTGCTCGAGCTCATGACTTCGGTGATGCGGATGCTGGCGTGGGCCGACGTGGCAACCACAGCCACGAGACCGGCGGTGAGGCAGGCAAACTTCATGGTGAGAGTCCTCTCAGGAAGGGAAAGGTGAACTGCTTTGACACACCCCGACGCTCGGGGGCCCTGTCGACCCTCTCAACCAGAAGAAGCATCGAGGTTTGGCACTCACGGCACGTTCAGCCAATGTCAAGATGTCGCAAAGATCACAGGCCCCAAACTCCGAGCAACTGAGCCAGGTCTCCCCCGTCCACGAGGCCGTTGCTGTCGAGGTCGGCCGGGCAGGCCTCACCCGGGACACAGGGGCCCCAGCCCCCCAGCAGGACGGCGAGATCAGTGCCATCGATGGCGCAGTCGCCGTTCAGGTCTCCAACGGTTGAGCATGACACGTTGACCTGGAGCACCGACAGCGTCCCGCTGACCTCGTTGGCCACCAGGACCAGCGGCTTGCCGTTGGGGGAGTCATCGCCGCGTACGAATGCCAGCCCCTCGGAACCGAGGTCCCCAGCGTTGCCAAGGAAGGGCAACTGGGTGAAGTCACGGGGATTCACGTAGTCCTGGAAGATCGGTGCGGCAGGATCGTCGATGCACCACGCCATGACGCCACCCACACGCTCAAGGCAACCGAACATGTACTGCTTGCCTGCCACGGTTCCGACCGTCACACCTTCCGGCTCAGGCCCCTTTTGCCGGCTGCGGTTGTCGCGGGAGTTGTTGGTGTTGCTGCAGTTGAAGTTCGCTGGGAAGCGAGCCGCCGTGATCTGCTCCAACTGGTCGCCGGAGTCCCAGACCCGATCGCCCTGCGCATTCCAGATCGAAAAACTGCGTGCCCCGAAGGCGACCAGCCGGTCGTAGTCGCCGTCCCCATCAAGGTCCCCAAGGTCCTTCCGGACCTGCAGGCGACCCAGACGCGCGTTGCCCTTCAGCCAGGCTCGGCCGGGGAAGACCTGCGGGTCGAGCACCACCGTCGCGGTGCTGACAGGCGTGCCGTCGGTAAAGCTTCCCCACTCGCGGGCGTCGCCCTCGTTGGCGGTCACGAAGTAGTCCTGACCGCCTGCCGAGAAGCTCGCCACTGCATCGGGCATGTACGCGCCGAACACCGGCCACGCGCGAATGATGTTGCCACCATCCTGGTCCGTAGGGTCGATCCCATTGCCACCAAAGGTGATGATGCCGAGCACGGAGTCGACGGGTGAGGGATTGCGTGTCAGCAAGCCGGTCGAAGGGTCGAACGTGCCCTGCATCTGGAAGTCGTTGTCATTGATCACGAACAGCGTGGATCGATCGCGCATCGCGAGTCCCTCCACCTTGTCGCCGATGGCGGCGTAGCCGGCGGCAGCAAGATCGACACGGACGGACTTGCTCACCGGGACGATGCCCGCGGCGGCGAGCTGGGCCGACGTCATTCGGTCGAGCGTGCCGCCCGGACCGGTCACGCTGGCGGGAAGCGTCGAGAGGTCCGTTGCCCCCGCAAGATCGATCTCGAAGATCTTCTTCAGGCTCGAGGCGCCGACGGCACTGTCGCGCTCGATCACCAGGAATCGGCCGGGGCCGGACGCACAGGCATCACCGATCTTGTCGCTTGCTCCGCCTTCGAGCACGTAGAGGTACTCCTCGACGACCGTCTCGGTCGAGGGATCGAACACGGCAATCCGGATGTTCCGGGATGCCTTGGAGTTCGCGTCATTGGCCACGTCGGGATTGTCGAGGGGGCTCTGCACGAAGCAGTAGACGCGGTCGTTCCAGACGGCGATCGCCTCGAAGCCGCGGTTGTCGCGCCGCTGCGCGTAGACCGCGGGGAATGCCTCGGTGCCCAACGTGCTCCCGTACGCATTGGCGCCTAGAGGCACGTAGCGGGCCAGCATCAGGCCGGTCGCATCGAACCGGAACAGCGAGGGGCGATACTCATCGCACAGCCAGAGCGACCCATCACTGGTCCGCACGATGCCCTCGAGATCCGCACCCAGCGGATCGAGCGCGATGGGATTGCCCCGCAGATCGCACGGCTGCTCGTCCGTGTTCGCCAGACCGGCAGACTGACCGAGCACGTTGGGCAGGCCAGTCAGCGGGGATCCGTCAGGCTTGCGCAAGAGGATCTCTCCCGCCAACGCAACTGCATTGGTCGACGGGTCGTACGTCAGTGTGCAGACGCGCGGCTGGAAGTCCGGCAACGGGAACGGGCGCTCGAGCGCCGGATCGCCATCCACGTTCACCGGTTCGCAGTTCGGTCCACGATCCGTATTGGCGAGGAACGTGATCACACCGGTGGCTGGATTGATGGAGTCGAGCCAGAGGCCGCTGAAGCCACCGAGCTCGATCGCCTGGCCCGCGGCCGTCGAGCCGAGCGACGGAACACTGGACAGCGTGGCCGTGACCAGGCTCGGTACGCCTTCGGCATGGTCCTTCAGGCCAAGCGGCCGGATGGCGGTGATGGCAGGGATGGTGAGATCGACGAAGACCACGGCGCTGTGTTCCTGCAAGGTCACCACCGCCGACCGGGAGTCGGACGCCACGGATGCGTACTCCGGCTCAAGGTCCTGGGCGAGGGTCGGTGCGTTGGCGCCGAACGCGATGATCGAGGGATCGACCGTGCCTGCGGGGAGCCCGTTGAAACCCAGTGTCACGACATCCGACTGCTCGATCGTCGTTCCGCTGACGTCGATGACCGAGATCGATCCTTCGGGATCGACGGCATAGTTCAGGTCGGGCTCGCCCTCATTGCAGACGACCAGCCGCGTCCCGTCAGGCGTGAATGAGACATGATCCGGGAGTGCCCCAACGGTCACCGCCGTGATGATCGTGCCGGATGTGTCCATGAAGACCACCTTGCCGGGATCGGTCTTCGGAATAGCCTCGACCGCGAGCGCCACGAGTCCATTGCGGGTCGCCACGCTCTGCAGCCCACCACCGAAGGGAAGCAGCGAGATCGAGCCGACTCGCACCGGCGCAGACGGGTCGGAGAGGTCGACCAGGTCGACGGCATTCGCGAGGGCGTTGGCCACGAAGGCGCGCTGCGTCGCAGGGTCATAGGCCACCACCTCGGCGGCCGAGACGTCGTACCCGCCCGAGATGGTCCGGCCTAGGAACTCGAGCGTGATGTCTGGGGTTCCGGCAAGGGCAACGATCGCAATGGCAGCGGTGATCATGATGGTCTCCGGGTGGGAGCCTCGTCACCATCCGCAAGCAATTGGTCAAGATCGGACAAGGGAATCATGAGAATCGGCATCGCCGACTGCCGAATCGCAACGCAGCACGGGCGCCCCGAAGGACGCCCGTGCCGCTCCGACCGAAGTTTCGAACCCACGTCTCAGCAGTCACCGCCCCACGAGGCGAGCAGCACGGCGAGATCGTCGCCGTCGACGCTGCCACTGCCGTTCAGATCGGCGGCGCAGGAGCCTGCGCAGGTTCCCCAGGACTCGAGCATGGCACCCAGGTCGGCACCGTCGACGACGCGGTCACCGTTGAGATCCCCAGGGCAGGCCGGCAGGCCACGCGCCTTCACGGTGAACTGCTGGCGGATGGTGATGGGACGGGCGATGATTGCCTGAGGGTCGGCAATGACCTCGGCAGGCGAGTACCAATCGACGCCGTAGGTCGTCAGCGTCAGGTCCTTGGTCTGGGCATCGACATCGAACTCGGTCCAACCATAGTGGTGCACGGCGACCGGACCACCGACGCTGAAGGTCGCGTCGATCGACGGATCCTGGATACCGGTCGGCGAATAGCCGTAGCCACCGATCACCTGATCGAGCAAGCCCTGCACGAACACATCCTTCGACGCATTCGGCAGCGTCTGGTAGAACGCGAACTGTTGAGGAGTCAGTGCACCGGTCGCCAAGCCAAGCTGCGCGAAGGTCGGGCCAGCGGGCGCCGAGTAGGCGACCGATCCCGTGATGATCTCGAACGCGCCCGTGAAGAGCTGCTGGAACGGGTTCGCCGGGTTCGGCACGGTGATGTCGTTGACGATCGTTCCGTGGAAGTCGGCCGTCACGAAGACGAGGTTCGTGATTCCCAGCGCCGCGGCCTGCTGCAGGATGAACGCGCGCTCGGCGGCGTAGCCCTCCCAGCGATCCTCGCCCGCCAGCGGTCCGAAGTTCTGGAACGGCATCGACGTCATCAGGAACTTCCACGTCACGCCACGCGCCTGAGCCTGCGCAAGGTCGGCAAGCAGCCGCTGGACCTGCGGCACCCCGAGCATCGTGCGCGTGGGATCGAAGCTCGCCTGAAGGAATGCTCCAACTTCGGCCGGGTCGAACGGGTTCACGACAGGCGTGAGATTCGCGTCACGGAAGCTGCGCGCATCTACCATGAACACGGCGGCATCCTCGCCCCACGCGAACGAACGGTAGAGGTCGGGACGGCCCGCCATGCGCGCGTCGAACGCGGGATTGCCCGTGGCTGACCAGGTCGCGGCGACCATCGGGTTGTGCTCGACGAAGGCCTGCAGTCCGTTCACGTAGAGGCTGCCCTGGTTGTACCAGCCGCTCGCCGCGTCAAACGCGCCACCGCAGAAGTTGTTGGTCACCTCGTGGTCATCGATCATCGCGAACGTGGGCATGGCCGAGGCGAGCTCGCCCCACGGGTCGATGCCGTAGCTCGGTGCATAGTTCTCGATGTGCTTGGCGCGGAACTCATCGAGGGTCGCCGCCGGACCATTGGGCACGGCTGGGCTCGCCACGTCCCCGTAGATCGTGTCACCCAACTTGACGAAGAACTCGAGGCCACGCTCGTCGGCGTTGCCGATGGCGGTGAACAGCCCGACGTCGCCGCGCCAGTCTCCGGTCACGCCGAAGCGCGCACCCTCGGAGCGATCAGCCTGCGCCACCGGCGTGGCGCGCATCGTGAAGGTCGCGGTCCGTGACTGCGATCCATCGATCACGCGTGCGAAGTACTGGCCCGCCTGCAGACCGTTGACGACGATCTTGCCGGGGACCAAGGCGTTGTCGACATCAACCGACGACGCCGAGACGAGGTCGGAGAAGGCGCTGTCGCGGGCGACCTCGATGGTCAGCGTGCCGGTACCGGCACTGGGGCGAGCGATCAGGACCGCTCGGCCACCGACGACGTCGCCCACGGCGATGGTGGGCAGGGCCGATCCGGCGAGGGCGGTTGAAGACAGAGCGAGGACGGACGCGGTGATCGAGGCTGTCTGCAGCATGGTTTCTCCTTGTGGCACGCAGGCCGTCAGGAGTATTCGCGTCCGATGCAAGGGCTGTGATGGGGATGGGTCAGGAGCTCGTAAGCGTTCCGCTCACATCTCGCAAGCCGATCCGCTCAGCCCCACGAGCCGAGCACGATCGCCAGGTCCCCGCCATCGACCACGCCGTTGCCGTCGAGGTCGGCCGCGCCGCTTCCACCCCACGCGCCGAGCAGGACCGCCAGGTCGGAGCCGCCCACCACGCCGTCGCCGTCGAGGTCAGGGCCGGTCGGCGTGACGGCATAGGTGATCTCCAGCCGAGGGCGGAGGATCGTATTGCCGTTCTCGCTCGAACGGATCTCGATGCCATCGTCGTTGCCGCTGATGATCTGCGGCAGGATGGCGAGCCCGTAGTTCGGCGAGCCGTTCGCCCACGCCTGCACCGCCGCCGTGACGTTGATGCGGCGCATCGCGTCACCGTTAGGGACGCTGTCGCCAAGGAACGAGCCCACCTGCGCGCCGAGGTCGGCGCCCGGCGAGAGCCCACCACCGAGCGAATTCCAGGTCGATGACTCGTTCCAACTGCGGATCACCTCGTACACGAAGAACGACGGGTTATAGAGGGGCGTGTCGATGTCGTCCGGCACGTCGATCACCAAGGTCGCGTTGCTGATCGTGGAGCCCGCGGGCACTTGACCCGGCCCGATGATGCCGTCGAACCGCACGAGGGCTTGGCCGCGGTAGTCGGTGAAGATCGAGTTGGCGGTGTCGTCGTCGGAGACGCGCGTGTCGTTGTTGCCGTAGCTCGTGTTGGGATTCTGCTGGCTCACCCAGGTGTCTTGCGTGCCCTGGTATCCGTTCACGCCCTGTTGGTAGGCCTTGAAGCCGCGGTCGATCGGCAACCGGTAGTCCGCGAAGTTGACCGCGAGCGTGAAGTCGCTCTCGTCGGCGGTGCGGATCGCCTGAAGGGTGGGCGAGTACGTGTCCACATCGATCGTGCCGCTGACGGTGTCGAACTTCATGATGCGCAGCCAGCCGTCACCGCCGTTGGGATCGTCCTGGAAGTCGGCGAGCACCTCGTGCACCGGCTTGCCCGCCACGTTCTGGCTGACCTGCCGGAACTCCTCGTGGAAGTGCCCGCAGTTCACGAGGAAGATGTTCGTGTTCTTGCGCAGGAACCACTGCCAGGCTTCCTCGCTCTGGATGCCCTGCGGGTGGTACGTGCCTTCGACGCCGTACCAGACCGACGGATAGCGACCCGATGACACGAGCGGCACGCCCGCGGTGTAGTCCTCGGCATCCTGCAGGTAGCGGTGCGTGGTGACCATCACGCATCGGCGCTTGTTCGCATCGAGCACGCCCTGTGCCCAGGCAAGTTCCTCGATCGGCATGTCGCAGGCGAGATGGAGCGCAAGGAAGTCCACGCCGCCGGCAGTGAAGAACTGGTAGCTGCTCAGGCCGCTGGCGCTCCCACCCTTGAAGAAGGAATCGCCAGCGAAGCGCGCGGGTCCAAAGCGCGCCACATACTCCTGCGGGATGAATGGCTGGCCCGATCCACCGCTGGGCGTCAGGTCATGGTTGCCGGGGCACACGCCGTAGGCAAGGCCCGAGTCATCCAGCACCCGCATCGACACATCCGCGCGATCCCACTGCAGGACCTGGTCGGCATTGTTGACGATGTCGCCGTAGTGCGACACGAAGCGGATGTCGAGCGCATCGCGGCTCGCGACGACCCAGTTGGTCTGGGCCGTGAAGATCTGGGGGAAGTCACTGGCATAGTTCTGCGTGTCGGGCAGGCCGATGACGGTGAACCCATCCTGCAGCAGCGAGAAACCGGCGAGCGATCGCTGGTCCATCCGGCCGCCCTCGCCGCCCTGGCCGTAGACGCGCTCCTGCTGCGACTGCGCATGGAACCACGGCAGCCGATGGCGGCGACCGTGCTCCTCGATGCCGTCGTGGGCGATGGCTGTGGTGGCGATGGCGAGCAGGGTCGTGACGGG
>CAMDAQ010000008.1 GCA_945888705.1 Singulisphaera sp. GP187 | reverse complement strand
TGCCCAGCCGCCGCAGCAGCGATCCCGTCCACCATGCCGCGACGGCGTAGGCCAGCGCGGTGCCGACGTACAGGGCCAGCGTCTCCTGCCGCGTGTAGGCGTACTCGCGCTCGACCAGGAAGCTCAGCCCGTTCCAAAGCACGCCGGTGCCCAGCGAATTCACACAGGTGATCGTGTGGAGCGCCCAGGTCTGCGCGCGCGCAGACGGCGCGCGGCACTCGCTCGATCCGGGGCGTTGGACAGCATCCGTGCCGGGCACGCGGCAAGGCTAGCGCGATCGGTGGGGGCCTTGGTACAGTCCTTGTCCGTTCGTTGTCTTGGTAGCTCAATTGGATAGAGCGTCGCCCTCCGAAGGCGAAGGCTGTGGGTTCAAGTCCCGCCCAGGACGTTTTGGTTCGATGCGCTGAGCGCGTCGATGAGCTGAGGCCGCCGCTGATGGTTCGCGGCCGGCGCCCCCTTTCCGCGACGGCCGCAGGGAAGCAATCGCGTAGTGCCGTGCTCGTCCGCGCGGCTGGGACCCGAGGTCGCGGGAGGACGAGCGCTGGCACGCACCGCGTACGTCACCCTGTAGAACACTCCTCGTTGACATCACTCCGAAGTCACTTTCGGGGGTCAAGATTGCAGAACTTGCAACGTCGCGCCTTCGCGCGGCAGGGACCCGAGGAAGCGAACGGACGAGCGCACGATCGCGAGGGAGCGCAACGACGACCGCGAACGGCGCCGCGTAGAGTCCGCGGATGCGCATAGCCGAGTTCCAGAAGCTGATCCACGACCGCTACTACGCCACGGACAGTGCGCGCGGTGCGGGCAAGACCTTCCTGTGGTTCGCCGAGGAGTTCGGCGAGCTCGCCCATGCGCTCGGCAAGCTTGAGCGCGGCGAGCCGGACCCGGCGAACCTTCGCGAGGAGTTCGCCGACTGCCTGGCGTGGATGTGCACGCTGGCCAACATCGCGGGCGTCGATCTTGAGGAAGCGATCCGCGAGAAGTACCTCGAGGGCGGCGGCCCCAAGGGAACCAAGTGAACTGCGCGGTCTGCGAGCAGCACGTTGCGGCGCGAGCGGCAGGGCACGTGCTCTGGACCGATGGCCGCTTCCTTGTGATCCATCATCCTGAGCCGAGTCCGCTCGCGGGTTGGCTGCGGCTGGATGCGGTGGATCATGTCGGCGGCGTGGCCGACCTCAGTGACGAGGACGCGGCGCGCTTCGGCGTGCTGCATGCGCGCATCGCTGCGTGCATGAAGCGGGCGCTGGGCGTCGATCGGGTCTATTCGATCGCCTTCGGCGAGAGTGCGCGCCACCTGCACATGCATCTCGTGCCGCGCCGCGCGGATCGCGACGATCTGGCTGCGTGGGGGCTTGCCGACGGATACCGAGCGTGCATGCGCGATCCATCGATCGCCGCCGATGGTGCTGCGGTCCACGAGGCATGCCATCGCCTGCGCACGCTGCTTGCCGCCGCGCTCTGAGCGTCAGCCCGTGGGCTGGGGGATCGGCGCGATCGCCCGCGCCGCGGCTTGGCCTGCGATCCAACCGGTCGCCCAGGCCCACTGGAAGTTGAAGCCGCCGATTCGACCATCCACGTCAAGGACCTCGCCGCAGAGGAACAGCCCCGGACAACGCTGGCTCTCCATCGAACCAAGGTCGACTTCCTCGATCGGCACGCCTCCGGCCGTGACTTCCGCGTGCGTGAATCCACGGTCGCCCTCGATCGGCAGGCTCGTGGCGACGAGCAGTTCGAAGAGGGTCCGACGAGCCTCGCGCGGCGTCTGCTGCACCGTGGCATCGGGCGCGAGTCGGGCTTGCACCAGGATCGCTCGTGCGAGGCGCTCAGGCAGTCGTTCGCGCAGCACGGACAGGAGGCCTCGGCCCTTCGCAGCCAGGAGCCACGCGTCGGCCGCTTCGGGCGTTTCGCCGGGCATCCAGTTCAGGCTGAGCGTCGTTCCCGGTTCGCGATCGCGCGCATCGAGGAGGTAGCGACTGATGTCGAGCACGCTCGGGCCGCTGAGGCCGAAGTGCGTGCACAGCGTGCTGTTGGCGAAATGCACGAGGCGCTTGCCGGTCGGCCCGCGAAGGACAAGCTCCGCGTGCACGGTCAGCCCGCTGAGTTCGGTGATCCAGTGCCCGCTCGGCAGCGTGAGCGGCACGAGCGCAGGCCTGATCGCTGGCGTGAGCGTGTGGCCCAGCGCCCGCGCGAATTCGTAGCCGGCTCCATCCGATCCGCTGCGCGGCAGCGCCATGCCGCCTGTGGCCAGGATCACGCGCGCGGCACGCATCGAGCCCCACTCGCCCGTGATCGTGAAGCCCTGCTCGCTGCGGCTCACGCCCGTGACGCGGGCAGGGTGCACAATCGTTGCGCCTGCATCCTCGACCGCCCTCAGCAGCGCGTTGAGCACCGTGCGCGCGCTGTCGGTGACGGGGAAGAGCTTTCCGGTGTCCTCGCGCTTGAGCTCCACGCCGAGCTCGGCGAAGAACCGCACGGTTTCGTCGGCGCCGAAACGCCTCAGCACACTGCGCACGGCCGGCCGGTTGACCGCGTACTCCGATTCGGTGACCCGCCAATGCGTGACGTTGCATCGGCCGCCTCCGGCGACGAGGATCTTGGCCCCGAGCGTCTTCGCGCCGTCGAGCGCGACGATCGTGCCCGGTGCGCCGTTCGCCTGCATCGACCGCCCCGCGGCGACGGCTGCCATCAAGCCCGCGGCCCCGGCGCCGACGATGCACAGGTCAGCCTCGGCCGGCACGGTCACGGCGCGACGGGCTCCTGCAGCACGACCTCGACGTCCAGTGGCGTTGCCTTCTGGCTCTCGTATCGAAGCCGTGCCGTCGATCCTGCGCTCGCGCGCACGATGAACCGGAAGACCGTCGAACCAAGGCCGGGAATGCCGCGCTCGACCCGTAGCCGGCTTGGCTCCGCCTTGACCGGCGTGAAGGTGCGATCGAGCACGCCCCCCTCAGCCACGCCGCCCGCGGCGACCACGCCAGCAGGATCGGTGAGCCCGATCGACAGGAGATCAGGCCGCGCGATGCCGCGATCTGCGGCACGACCGGTGCGCGTGGGGATGCGTCGATCGTTGCACACCTCGACCGAGACTTCCCACACGCCTTCGCTGAGCGATCGTACGCGCGTGTGGCCAGCCCGGAGGAGCGGGATCTGGCTCGCATGGAAGGTCGTGAACGCGAAGTTGCGGTGGCACTCTTCCTCGAGCATGAAGTGCGGCGTGACGCGGCTGGACCACTTGTTCTGCCCGCCCACCAGGATGGTGCCGAGCGTCGGATGCTGCACTTCGGTCCAGTTCTTGAAGGTGCGCCCGAAAAGGACATCGTCGCGCCACCGCGCCCGCTGCTCCTCGTTGGGGTCCTGCCCGTTCTGCATGATGCGCTGGTCGCTCCAGAGCTCGTTGGTGAACGAGACGATGCCCAGGCCCTCGGCGGTCCAGTTCACGAAGCCGCCATGCACGGTGTAGAGATCCTTGTAGATCACCATCGGCCGGTAGGCAGGGAGCATCTGCGCGCCAGCGGCGGCGATCGCGTCATAGGCAGCGCGATCGCTCGCGGGGTAGGCCGACTCGTTGTATTGCGCGCCCGGGCCGCGCAGGATCATCCCGCCGGCGTTGTGGTAGCTCTGCACCGCGGCGATGTTCGGGCGAGCCAGGATGAACTCCGCCACGCAGCGCGTTTCCGGGTAGGAGAGCGGCCACGGCCCCGCGCCGCGCTGGACGTGGTCCGGTTGCCAGTCGCTCGGCCAGTTGCGGTTCATGTCATAGCCGCCCTGGCCATCCTCGTTCACGCGGCCATCGCCGTCGTTGTCGATCCCTTCCTCGCCGGCGAAGCTCCAGTCGCCGCGTTCCAAGGTGCCGTCGGGCTTGGGTTCGCGCGACACCGGCGTGAATCGCCGCGGGTCGCGCGGATCGCGACGGTGCGTGCCGTTGGGATCCTTGCGCCACATCTGGCCGATCGACCCGTCGCCGTCAAGGTCATCCGGGCCATCCTCGTCGAGTTCGCCGTCGCGATCGTTGTCGAACGGCTGCAGCCCGGTGCGGTTGGAGTGCGGCGTGTGGGCCTTGCTGAACCACTCATCGCGGCCATCGGGATTCACACTCGGGCAGAGGTAGAAGACCGAGCGGTCGATGAGTTCCGTGAGCTCCGGCACCCGGCCGTGCGCGTTGCAGAGCGCATCGAGCGTGTAGCCCACGACCTCGCCGGCCTGCACTTCGTTGCCGTGGATGTTGCCGTCGATCCACATCGCGGGCTTCGAGGCCTCGGGGCCGGTCGCCGGGTTGTTGACGATCGCCACGACCATCGGCCGGCCGAGGGCGCTCTTGCCGATCTCCTCGATGCGCACGAGGTCCGGCGAACGTGCGGCGATCTGCCGCACGGCCTCGAGCAGCTCGTCGTAGTCGCGATAGCGGTTCCACGCGATGCCCGACTTGCTCGGCAGGGCATCCTGCGGCGCGAACGCCGCCGCTGCGATCACGATCATCGGAGCCATCACCATTCCCAGCCTCCTTCGAGCACGCGACCGCCGTGGGGCAGCGCATCATCATCCACCATGACCCGGTCGAAGCGTCCGTTCGGGTAGTGCACACCGATCTCGACGAGGGACTTTGGGGCGCGCCGCACCGTCCACGAGACGCTCGCGCGCGAGCCCGGGTCGAGCCGCTCGATGCGGCGTTCGATGTCGCCCGAGAGCAGCGCATCGACACCGACCTTGGCCCGCAGGCGCAGCGGCGGCACGGCATCGTTGGTGCGGGCCATCGAGGTCGTCATCGGCATGCGGCCATCATTGACGAGGTCGACCGTGATCTCCGTGACGCCCGGTGCGATCTCGCGCGCCTTCACGCGCTCCACGCGCACGCGCGCGGATTCACCGGCGAGCGCAGCGACGAAACCCGCGTGCTTGGTGATGAGCTCGGGCAGCAGGGCGCCCGGTGGCTCGGTGCGAAAGCCCGGTGCCCAGCCTCCGATCTCGACCTTGCCCAGGGTTGGGTGGTCGAACGGCTTCCATGGCAGGAAGCCCCGGCCGCCTTGATCGCGATCGCTCCATGCAAGCCACGCCGCGGACTCCTCGTCGTTGGGCTTGGGAGCATCCTTCTTGTCCTCTGGCTTCTTGTCCTCTGGCGGCGGCGAGGGATCCGGCCGCTGCCAGACCTGGCTGCAGAACGTGGGCAGCCCGCGATGCGCGTAGCACCATGCTGCGAACGAACCCTCGTGTGCGGCGTCGCGCGCGCGCTCGATCCCGGTCGAGTCGCGGTAGAGCTTGCCGATGCGTTCATAGAGCGCCTTGTCATCGCCATCGATGAAGACCGGCGTGCGGCCCGTGATGTCGCGCCGCTCATGGTTGGGCGTGCGCGCCAGCGAATCCTGGCGCCCGAGGACATAGACCGCTCCGAGCCCCGGATGGGTGCGGATGAACTCGGCGAGGGCCTTGGCTTCGGGAGCCTCGAGCGGGAATCGAGCGGCATCGGCGGCGAATTCTCGCCAGAGGTGGGGGAAGTTCGCATCCACGGTGATGCCGCCGATGGCATCCTCGCCCACGCTGCCGTCGCCATCCTGGTCAAGGCCTTCGATTACCAGCGAGAACGCGGCGAGTTCACCCTTGGCGCCATCCGGCGCACGGTCGAGCCGTGGATCGGCCGCATCGGCCACGCGTGTCGCAGGCGCATCTGAAGGACAGTCGAGTCGACGCATCATGGCGATCACGCCATCACCATTGACATCGCGCGGGGCATCCTCATCGACGCGGCCATCGCGGTCATCGTCGATCCCCGTGCCCACTCGGCCGGCGTGGTCCTGCGGGCGACCGAGGCCCGTGGCCCACGCATCGGGATTCGCCACGGGGATCACCCACAGGTCGAGTCCATCGAGCACGGTTCGAGCATCGATCGCAGCCCGCTGCTCGAGCGCGAAGCGCTCCGCGACACCGGCGGCCACCAAGCTTCCTGAGCGATGCCAGCCGTCGAGGCCCGCCACGATCAGCACCGCGGGCACGGGCACCTTGCGCTTGGGCTGGTTCGTCGCGTGCAGCGCGTGGATGGTCCGGCCGGCCGTGCTGGTGCCGATCGACGAGAGCGTGACCTTTCCATCGCTCGCTGCAGCGAGCTGCCGCAGTGACTGCTCGAGCGCCTCAAGCGAGACGAGTTCACCAAAGCTCGTTGGCGGTGGCGTGGGCTTGGTCGGCTCGGAGGCCGGTGCGGGGGCCGGAGTTGGCGCGGGCGCCGGAGGTTGCGCGGGCACGGCGGCATCCTGCAGGAAGGCGAGCTGAAGGACGACGAGCGGGGCGGTCATCATGGGGAATCCTCTGCTTCACATGTCCTGCGAGAGCGTGGCCTCATCCATCAGGTAGAGGCCGACGAGCCAGCGCTCCATCACGTACGGCTGCACGCGGAAGATGCCGGTGATCGAGGCAAACCTGATCTGGTGCTTGAGGCCGACCTCGACGGGCGCCGCGAGCTTGACCTCGACCGCGTCGTAGGGCGATGGCGGCACGCCGATGCAGCAGCCATCCCACTGGTTCAGCATGGCCAGGAGCTCATCCGACTCCGTCGAGACGATCGGGAAGGCGATGTACCCCGCGATCGTCACCCACTTGCCATGCAGCATCGCGATGCGCTGCGGGATGATCTTCTCGCTCAGCCGCGGCACGTAGGTGTTCGAGCTGCTCTGGAGAAGGTCCCACGAGACTTCGTACGGAGCATCCTTGGTGCCCGAACCGCGGATGATGAAGTTGCCGTCGGCGACGATCTCGCCGTCCTCCTGCTTCAGCATGCCGGCCTTGACCATGGCATCCTCGATGCGCGCATCGAGCCCGACCGAAAGTCCGCCTTCGGGCGCCTTCTCGGGCTCGCGCACCGGGGCGCCTGTCGCGACGGTGGCTTCGGCTTCCTTGGCCCCGTCACGGGCTGCAGGCGTCGAGCCGCCGCGCATGGGCAGGTCGATTGAGCGGCCGACCGTATTGACCGCATCCATCGCGGGTGGTGCATCGCCGCCCTCCGGCGCGAGGAGGATCCACGCACCGGCGGCGATGAGGAGAGCGAGCAGCGACCAGAAGAGCTTCATGGAACGGCTCGCGGCTCAGCCCAGTGGGCGAAGGCCCTGCACGACCGCCGTGCGGTAGGCGCGCAGTGCCGGCACGATGCCTGCCGCGCAGGCAAGGAACGTGGCGGCCGCCGTGCAGAGCACGATGGTGCGCAGGTCCATCGTCGGATCGATCACCAAGCCCACGCGGCGCTGCAGCTCGGCGCTGGCGACCGTGCCGAAGATGGCAGCCAGCGCGATGCCGAGCCCAGAGCCGAGCAGGCCGATGATGGCGCTCTCGGCGAGCACGAGGCCGAACACCCGGCCCTGGCTCGCGCCGAGCACGCGCAGGATCGCGACTTGTCGACGTCGCAAGTCCATGCTGTTGTAGAGCGCCAGCATCACGCTGAGTGCGCCGGCGACCATGACCGCCACGGCCATCGCGATGAAGAGCGTGTCGACGCCACTGACGATCTCGAAGAGCCTCCCGACCTGCTGAGCAGGCTGTGCGACCGTGAACGGGAACTGTCGGCGCAGGAGGTCGAAAGCGACTGGCAGCGCGCTGCTGACCTGCTCGCCCGGGCGCGTCGGCACGCGGAGCAGGATGCCCGTGATGAGCTTCTCGCTGTCGCGCAGGTCTTCCGGATCGACGTGCAGGTGACCGTGGTCGTCCTCACCGGGATTCGCGGCGCCGGCTTCCTTCAGTCGTGATTCCTCGGCGTGCACGCACCAGCCAGTCTCGAGGCTCGTGAAGATCGCGCGGTCGTGCGCGCTGCCGGTGGGAGCGAGAATCCCCACGACTTCGACCGGGTGATCCTCATGCTCATGCGCAGCCTCGCCGCTGGCGGTCCCGACGCCATGGGCGAGCACGAGTTCGGAGCCGACCCTGAGTCCGTGCAGGCGCGCCGCCTCGGCGCCGACCACAGCTTCGTACGGGGCCTCGAACGCCTTGCCTGCGACGAAGGACCACGGCTGTCCGAGCACCGGCTCGAAGCTCGTGAAGAACTCCTTGCTCGTGGCCATCACCGGCGAGCCTCGGAAGCTGTCGCCCAGCTGCGTGGGAATCGTCCACGACCATGGGAACGCCTCGCGGATCTTCATGTACGCGGCCCAGTCGATCGGTTGCGAGGGCGCGTTGGCGTAGAACATGCCGTTGAGCACGGCGACGAGTGGGCTGGTGTCCGCGCTCACGAGCAGGTGCGCGTTGCCGGTACCGCGCCGGAACGCCGCACGCCCCGCATCGCGCATGGCGAGCAGAACGAGGAGGAGCGCCACGCTGACGGCGACCATGGTCACGGTCACGGTGGTCGAGAAGCGGCGCAGCGAGAGGCTGCGCAGGACGATCGTGAAGTCGGTCATCGTGCTGCCTCCGCGGTACCAAGGTCGATCACGCGGCTGAAGTGCGCGCGCAGCGAAGGATCATGGCTCGTGCACAGGAGTGCGGCGCCGTGATCGCGGCATGCCCGCTGCAGGAGCCCGATGGCCGTCGCGGCGTTCGCTGGATCCAGGCTCGCCGTCGGCTCGTCGGCGAGCACCAAGGTCGGCCGGCAAGCGAGCGCGCGCGCCACCGCCACGCGCTGCTGCTGGCCCACGCTCATCGTCTCGACCGCCTGCTCGGGCCGATCGATGCCGAGTTCCGCAAGCAGCGCGCGCGCACGAGCATCGTGCGTGGCCGCAGGCACCGAGCTGAACATCATGGCGACCATCAGGTTCTCGATCGCCGAGAAGCCGTGGAGCAGGTTGAAGGTCTGGAAGACCATGCCGATCGATGCACCCCGGAACCCATCGCGTGCTGCACCGCGCAGTGCACTGATGGGCATGTCGGCGACCGTGATCGAACCGGCGTCGGGATCCTCGAGCCCCGCGATCAGGTGCAGGAGCGTGCTCTTGCCGCCGCCCGAGGGCGCGACCAGGAGGGCCTGCTCGCCTTGCGCAAGCGAGAGCGATGGAACGGAGAGCCTGAAGCCGCCCGACCGGGCGAGTTCAAGACCAGTGATGGAGAGGGCGTTCACGGCGGAAGGATGGTAGCCGTCTAGCCCACGTCGGCCAGACCGAGTGCATCGCCGTAGGTCGACATGAGCTTGCGGCGCAGGCGTGCATCCACAGGATCGCCGAGCGTGGGCGAGGCATCGATCGCGCGCTGGGCTTCGTCGCGAGCCGCGAGGAGCAGTGCCGTGTCGCGCGTGAGGTCCGCCACGCGCAGCGGCGGCAGCCCGCTTTGCCGCGTGCCGAAGAACTCGCCCGGTCCTCGCAGCTTCAGGTCTTCCTCGGCGATCGCGAAGCCGTCGGTGGTGCCGGCCATGGCCTTGAGCCGCCGCTCGCCGTCATCGGCGGTGGGATCGCCGATGAGCACGCACAGGCTCGCCTTCGAGCCGCGTCCGACCCGGCCACGCAGCTGGTGGAGCTGCGCCAGCCCGAACCGCTCCGCGTGCTCCACGATCATGACCGTGGCGTTGGGCACATCCACGCCCACCTCGATCACGACCGTGCTCACCAAGACCTGCGTTCGGCCATCCTTGAAGGCGCTCATCACCGCATCGCGTTCGGCAGGAGCGAGCCGGCCATGCATCTGGCCGATCGCCAGACCGGCGAATGGGCCGGCCTCGAGCGCAGCGGCATGGCTCGCGACGTCGACCAGGCCCTGGTCGCTCTCCTCGACGGCGGGAACCACCACGTAGACCTGTTCGCCACGATCGATGCGCGTGCGCGCGTAGGCGTAGACCTCGGCTGATCGCGAGCGCGGCATCACGCGCGTGGCGATGGGTTGCCGGCCGGGCGGCAGCGCGCGGATCGAACTCACGTCGAGGTCACCGAAGAGCGTGAGCGAGAGCGTGCGCGGGATCGGCGTTGCCGTCATGACGAGCATGTGCGGCATGTGCCCGTCACCCTTGGCCCGTAGTGCCGCACGCTGCTCGACGCCGAAGCGATGCTGTTCGTCGATGACGGCCAGCCCGAGACTGCGGAACTGAACGCCTTCACCCAGCAGTGCGTGCGTGCCGATCGCGAGGTCGACCTGGCCCCCGGCCAGCGCGGCGTTGGCTTCCGCGCGCTCGCGCGCTCCGAGCGAGCCCGTGACCAGGCGGAAGCGCACGCGGCTGTCGCGCAGGAGCGCGACGACGTTGCGGAAGTGCTGTTCGGCGAGGAGCTCGGTCGGTGCCACGATGGCGGCCTGGTGCCCATGCGCGATCGCCAGCAGCGCCGCATAGAGCGCCACGGCTGTCTTGCCTGAGCCGACGTCGCCCTGCACCAGTCGATTCATGGGCGCGCTGCCTGCAAGGTCGTTGGCGATCTCGTCGCACACGGCCATCTGGTCCGGCGTGAACTCAAACGGGAAGCGATCGACGATGGCTTGGTGGATCGCCTCGGTGCGTGGCAGGGACACGGCGCGCTCCTGGTGGCGCGCCTGCCACCGGCGCATCGCCAGCCCGAGCTGGAGCAGCAGCAGTTCGTCGAAGGCCAGGCGGGCCCGGCCGCGCTCGGCCTCGGCCGCGTCGGCAGGCAGGTGCACCATGCGATAGGCATCAGCGAGCGGCGGAAGTCCATGCCGCGCGACGATCACGGCGCGGACGGGATCGTCGATCAGCGGCAACGCATGGGGCAGTGCAGCCTTGAGGAACGATTCGATGCGCAGGCTCGACAGCTCCTCGGTCGCCGCGTACACCGGGCGCAGCCGGCCGGCGATCGGCGTGTCGCCCTCGCTCGGTGCCTCGTCACGCCATCGCGGATTGCTCATCTCGACGTAGCCGGCACGGCTCTTCGCCTTGCCTTGCGCCACGCCGCGCAGGCCGGGCCGCAGCCTGCGAGCGATCCACGGCGCGTTGAACCAGACCAAGCGCACGCTGCCGGACTCATCCTCGAGCGTGGCTTCCACGCGCGGCCGTCGGCCGGGAATGTGACGGACCGCCGTGATCATGCCGCGGGCGCTCATCTCGCCGACCACGCCGTCCTCGCGCGCGCTCGCCCGGGCTTGTTCGGCAGTCTGCTCGCCAAGGTCCTGCTCGTACCGAATCGGCAGGTGGCGCACGAGGTCGGCCACCGTGCGGATCCCGAGCGATCGCAGGCTGGCGGCCACGCGCTCCGCCACACCCGGCAGGGCGGTGACACCGGAGTGGAGCGTGATGGCGTCATCGCCTGAGGGCATCGTCCGTACCATACCCCTGTGGCACGGAAGCCCTTCGATCCCAGTCTTGCGCAGGGTGCGCTCTTTCGCCAGCAGTCGGCTGGACCGGAGCAGGGCAGTACCAACGACGCGTCGAGCGATGCGCGTGCGGCCGCCGTCCCGCCCATGACGGTCTCTGCACTCGCAGCCCGCATCAAGGAAGCGCTGCGCCTGGGTGTTCCCGGGTCGTTCACCGTGCGTGGCGAACTCGGCCGGGTGAGCCGCTCGCAGCACCTGTATGCGACGCTCCGCGAGCAAGAGGCCACGATCGGTCTTGTCATGTTCGCGCGCGAACTCTCGCGCGTGGGCTTCGAGCCGCGCGAGGGGCTGGCCGTCATCGTGCGAGGGCGCCTCGACTTCTACGGTCCGCAGGGCAAGCTGCAAGTGATCGCCGAGTCCATGGAGCCGGATGGCCAGGGCGACCTCGATGCCCGAAAGCGCGAACTCGAGCGGCTCTTCCGCGAGCGCGGCTGGTTCAATGCCGAGCGCAAGCGAGCATGGCCGCGCGTGCCGCGCCACGTGGCCATCGTCACGAGTGAAGGCGCCGCAGCCCTGCAGGATGTCCTCAACGTGCACCGGGAACGCGGGCGCACGTGCAGGCTCACGCTCGTGCCAACTCTGGTGCAGGGGGACCGCGCTGCTGCCGAGGTCGCCGCCGCGATTGAGCGCGCCAATGCAGCATCGCCGTCGCTGCCCTTCGACTGCATCCTGCTCGTGCGAGGTGGTGGCAGCAAGGAAGACCTCTGGGCCTTCAACGAGTCGGCGATCGTGGAAGCCATCGTCCGCAGCCGACTGCCCGTCATCACCGGCATCGGTCACCAGATCGATGTCAGCCTCGCGGATCTCGCAGCCGATGGCACCGCAGCCACGCCGTCGCTGGCCGCCGCCATCGTCTTCGCCGATCGCGCTGCGCTCGTCGAGGAACTCGCCGTACGCGCCGCCGACCTTGATCGTGCGGTGCGCGATGCGATCGATGCCTGCTCGCTGGCGCTTGAACGCCTCACCAGCCGCCCAGTCATGCAGTCGCCGGCTGCGGCGATCGTGCCGGCACGGGCGCGGGTCGATGGGCTTGCTGCACGTGCCCAACTGGCTGCGCGGAGTTCGGCGAGCGAGCTTGCGAAGAGGTTGGCAGCGATCGAGGCTCGCTTGGCGCGCTTGGATCCGGGCGCGCGACAGGCCGCGGCACGCGCGCGCGTCGAGGATGCCGCGCGCCGTCTGGCGCAGGCGACTGCCCGTCGCGCCGAACGCTCGGCCGCGCGCGTGGATCTCGTGGCGCGCCAGCTGGCTGCGCTCTCGCCGACGCGCGTCCTCGAACGCGGCTACTCGATCACGCTCGGTGCCGATGGCCAGCCGGTGCGATCCATCGATCGCGCGCCGCCGGGAACCGAACTGTCCACCGTCGTGGCCGATGGCCGCATCAGCAGTACCGTCACCAGCCGAGAGAAGGAGTCGACATGAGCCCAGCCAAGCCAGCCAAGGAACCCGCCGCCGACGATCTTGCCACGCTCACGTTCGAGCAGGCCATGGAGCAGTTGCAGCAGCTCGTCGAGCGCATGGAGTCCGGTGCGTCGGGACTGAAGGAGAGCCTTGATGACTATCGGCGCGGTGCTGCGCTCGTGAAGCACTGCCGCGCGCTCCTCAAGGAGGCCGACGAGGAGATCGGCCGCCTCTCGGCCGGGGATCGCTGAGCCTGCCCATGGACTCGATGCCCGACTGGCTCCTCGTGCATGGCCTCGCCGCGCTCGGTGCGGTGTTTGCCTTCTGCATGGGGGCGTGCGCGGGCAGCTTCATCAACGTCGTGGCGGTGCGCTGGCCGGAAGGCATGAGCGTCGTTGCGCCGCCGAGCCGATGCCCCGTGTGCGGACTTCGCCTGGCGTGGTGGCAGAACCTGCCGGTCCTGGGCTGGTTCATCGTGCGAGGCCGCTGCGCTGGCTGCGGGGTCCGCATCTCGCCGCAGTACCTCGTCGTGGAACTCGTCGTCGGCGTGCTGTTCGCGGCGCTCTGGTGGCAGTGCTTCGGCGGCACCGCCGCGGACCGTGCGCGCGAGGCCGGTCTTGGCTGGTTCGCACAGCAGGGGTTCTGGCGTGCGCTCCCGATGATCGTGTCGTGGGCGTGGTGCATCGGAGCCCTGGTGGCGATCACGATGATCGATGCTCGGACCTTCACGATCCCTCTGGCGATTCCAGTGCTTTCGACGGTCGTCTCGTTCGCCGCCGCGGCGGTCCAGGGTTGGGTGCCGCATCCAGGCACGATGGTCTCGCCGCTGCCGACGGCACCGCTGTGGATGGCCGGCGCCGCGATCGGCGGCATGATCGGCGTGATCAAGCTGGCCACGCTGCTGCGCGCCGGCGTGCTGCGGCCGGGCTTCCACGATTACGAGCGGTTCGTGCCCGAGGGGGAACTCTTCGCTGACTACCCGCATGCTCGGCGCGAGGCCGTGCGTGAGCTCGGTCACGCCTGCATCGTGCTGGCGCCAGCAGTGCTCGGCGCGTTCATCGGCGCGTTCCTCGGCGCATCGATCGGCACCACGCCACCCTGGCTCGAGCCCGTGGCTGCGAGCATGATGGGGTACCTCGTCGGTGGCGGCATCATCTGGGCGATCCGCATCGCTGGCACGCTGGCCTTCGGCCGCGAGGCCATGGGCTACGGCGACGTCCACATCCTGGGCTGTGCTGGCGCTGCCTTCGGTTGGATCGTGCCGCTGGCGGGATTCTTCATCGCGCCCTTCGTGGCGCTCGCGGCGATGGCTCTGCTTGCGCTGGCTGCCCGCCGCGGCACCCGGCGCGAGCTGCCGTACGGTCCGTACCTTGCCGCTGCGGTGCTGCTGCTCGTCTACTTCCGGCCTTGGTTCGTTGACCTCGGGCGCGTGGCCTTCCCGGGCATCGTCGAAGGTCCTTGACCTGTTATCCAAGGCGATTACCATGCGCGCGGGCAGGATGCCCCGGCGCCGCGTGGTGCCGTCCACACCAGAGGAGTCAAGGATGACGAAGTTCATGATGACCGGGATCGCCGTGTCGCTGCTGACGATGGTCGGCTGCGAAGGGCAGCAGAAGCAGGCCAGCACCACCGAGATCGATGCGCTGAAGGCGCAGCTCGATGACCGCAGCCGTGCGCTCGAAGAGAGCGAAGAAGCCCGTCGCGCTGCCGAGCAGCGCGCACGCACGGCCGAGCAGGCAGCGGCCGAACTCGCGCGCACGCCCGTCGCCGCGGCGCCGGTGAGCGAGGGTGCCGCCGAGGAGTTCAACGGCATCGAAGGCGTGAGCGCCGAGAAGATCGGTGACGACATCCACGTCGTGATCGAGGGCGATGTGCTCTTCGACAGCGGCAAGAGCACGCTCAAGGTTGCCAGCAAGCGCAGCCTCGACCGCATCGTGACGATCATCAAGGAGTCGCACGCGGGCCGATCGCTCGACGTCGTCGGCTTCACCGACACTGATCCGATCAAGGCCACCAAGGATCGCTTCGCCACCAACTATCACCTCGGCTTCGAGCGCGCCTACGCGGTGCGCGAGTACCTGATCGCCAAGGGCCTGCCGAAGGACGCCATCAAGCTCAGCTCGTGGGGACCGGACAAGCCGGCCGGCACCAAGGCGCGCAGCCGTCGCGTCGAGGTGGTCGTGCTCGGCGGAGCGGGCTGAACCGCCTCCGGATGGAGACAAGGGAACGCGGAGCCGTGCTGTACGGCTCCGCGTTGTCGTTTGTTGCATGATGCGAACGGTCGCGCACCGAATGGTTCACGCCACCCGGCTCACCATTCCACGCGCAGGCCTTCGTCCTTGACCTTCTTGACGAGGAGCTCCACCTCAGCCAACGTCGCCGCGAGCCGGCGGCCGGCATCCTCGAGCGAGCGGTAGAGGTCGGGGTTGTTCACAAGCTGGCCCACGGTGCCTTCGCCCGCGTTGACCTTCTCGCTGATCGCTTGCACGTTCTCGAGCGTCTGGCGCATGCGCTCGATGACGGGGCGCAGATCGGCGGCGAGCGTGGTGGCCTGCCCTTCCACGCCCTTGGCGGCGCCGGCGACAGCCTCCATCGCGGCGCTGGCCTGGTCGATGAGCTGGCTCGCCTTCCAGACGGCGCTCTTCGCATCGGTGCGCAGCTGCTCGTCGTTGAGCCAGGTGTTGGCGCCGTCGAACGCCGCCTCGGCCGAGGCGAGCATGCGGTTCAGCCGCGTCACGCTTGTGCGGATCGAGCCCTCGTTGGCCGGATCGTCGGGGCTGCCCTTCAGCGGCGCCACGAGCTCGTTGAGGTTGCGCGCAAGCTCCGTGAAGTCCTCGCTCACGATCGAGGCGATGCGATCCTCGAAGGTCATGAAGGTGGCCGTGGCGATCCACGTTCCATCGCGCGGGGCCATCGCCGTGCGCGCGGCCGGATCCTCGGGCAGGCGGAAGTTCAGTCGCGATCCGCCGCCGATCAGGCCGCTCTCGCTCGAAACCTCGCACGACTGCGGAAGGTCGATCTCGGCGTTGATGTCGGCCTCGACACGCACCGGCGGTTCCTCGGAAGGACGAACCTTCACCGAGACGACTTCGCCGATGGGTACGCCATTGAGCATGACCTGCGAACCCGTGCGCAGCCCAGCTCCGATGTTGGCGGCGACCGTGACCCGGTACGACGGCTGGATCAGCCAGCGCAGTTCGCCGAACATCAGGAGCAGGCCGATCAGCACGCCGATCGCGCCGATGCTCACCAGGCCCGTGACGAAGTTGCGCGTCGAGTCCTTCATGGGGCGCCCAGTGTAGAGGCACCGTTGCCGCGGATCTCCGCGAGTTCCTCCGGCGACGCCTCGCCCTGGAGGAACCGGTGGACGACCGGGTCCTGGCATGCTCGAAGTTCAGCGGCGGAGCCCTCGAATCGCACGGAACCCTCGTGCATCAGCACGAACCGGTCACCGACCTTGAAGGCCGACTGCAGGTCGTGCGTGACCACGATGCCGGTGATGCGCAGCTCGCGCTTGAGCTTCAGGATGAGCTCATTGATGATGTCCGAACGGATCGGGTCGAGGCCGGTGGTCGGCTCGTCGTACAGCACGACCTTGGGATCGCGCACGATCGCCCGGGCGAGGGCGATGCGCTTGCGCTGGCCGCCGGAGAGTTCCGCAGGCATCTGGTTCAGCGAGGACGAGAGCCCGACCATGGTGGCCACGCGCTGGATCCGCGCCTGCACCACGGCCTCGTCGGTCACGCCGTGCTCGCGCAGCGGGAACGCCAGGTTGTCGGCCACGCTCAGCGAATCGAAGAGGGCGCTCATCTGGAACAGGAATCCGATGTGCCGCCGGACCGAACCGAGCTCGGCCTCGCGCATGCGGTCCACGCGGAGGCCGTCGAACCAGACTTCGCCGGCATCGGGCCGCAGCAGGCCCACGATGTGCTTGAGCAGCACGCTCTTGCCGCAGCCGCTTGGCCCGAGCACCACCGTCGTCTGGCCCGCGGCGAACGCGACATCCACGCCCTTGAGCACCTGCAGGCGGCCGAAGCGCTTGCGCAGGCGCGCGACACGGATGAGCGGTTCGTTGGACGACGACGATTCCACGGCGGAACCCTATCATGCCCGACCCCTTGGAAGGAGCGCGCGTGACTGGTCGAATCGTCCACCAAGCAGGCTTCCTGCGCATCGAGTGCCTGCAGGTCCAGGCTCGCGATGGCCGCATGCTCGATCGCCACGTGGTCCGTCATCCCGGCGCGGTCACGGTGGTGCCCGTCCTCGACGACGGTCGCCTCGTCATGATCCGCAACTACCGCATCGCCGTCGGCGAGTGGCTCGAGGAGTTCTGCGCGGGCAAGCTCGAACCCGGCGAGGATCCGGAACCCGCGGCAGGCCGCGAACTCGAGGAGGAATGCGGCTACCGCGCCGGTGCCGTGCGCCGCCTGGGCGCCTACCTGACGTCGCCGGGATTCTGTGACGAGCTCATGCACCTCTACGAAGCCACCGCGCTCACGCCGTGCGAGCAGGCACTCGAGGCCGACGAGCAGATCGAAGTGGAGCTCGTGCATCCCGACGAGGTGCAGCGTCGCATCGCCAGCGGGCAGATCAAGGATGGCAAGACGATCGCGGCCTTCCACCTCTGGCGGGCTTCAGGAGGCAGCGGACATGGGCGTTGAGTCGCGGCGCTGGCGCGAACCACCGCCGGGGGGTGCCGGTGCGCTGGCCTCGCTCAGCGTGACCGCGTGGATCATCATCGCTTGCGTCGCGGTCTTCGTGGTCGATGGCTTCCTGCCGCCGCGCATGGTGCCGCTGGAGGTCAGCGTGGCGCCGGGCGTGGACATCGATGAGGTCCGCGGCAAGCAGGTCGTGCTGCTCGAGCCAGTCTCGCAGACCCGCGTCGAGCGGTTGCCGAACGGCCGGCTGGCCGAGCGCACCGTTCCCGCCATGGGAGGCGATGCGCCCATCGTGCTCGCCGGCACCAAGACGCAGGTCGGGACCATCAGCTACCAGTTGATGCCGTTTCTCAACAGCTGGCTCTACTTCTCGACCGCCAAGGCGCTCATCGTCGAGCAGCCGTTCATCGGCTGGACCGGCCTGGAGTTCTGGCGCATCGTCGGCTTCCAGTTCGTGCATGCCGATGGGAACCACCTGATCTTCAACATGCTCGGGCTCTTCTTCTTCGGTGGCGTGATCGAGAGCTACCTCGGGAAGAAGCGTTACCTGGCCTTCTACCTGCTCTGCGGGATCTTCGGCGCGCTGATGTACCTGGCGCTCAACCTGGGCGGATGGGCGCTCGCGCTGCTCAAGCTGCCGGCGATCCCCGGCCTGCTCTTCAACGATCCCACCACGCCGCTCGTGGGTGCGAGCGCCGGCATCTTCGGCATCATGTTCGCCGCAGCACGGCTGGCCCCCAACACGCAGGTGCTGCTCTTCTTCGTCATTCCCATGAAGCTGCGCACGCTGGCGATCCTGCTCCTGGGCTGGGCGATCTGGACAATCGTGCGCGCGGGCAACAACGCCGGCGGCGAGGCGGCGCACCTCGGCGGCGCGATCGCGGGTTGGTACTTCATCGGGAACACGCACCACCTGCACGGCTTCTTCGACTTCCTCGGCCGCGTCGATCCCACGAGCCGCGCGGGTGCGGCACGCCGCGCCCGTCGCCAGGCACCCGACAACGCCGAGATCGATCGCATCCTGGCCAAGATCCAGGTGCAGGGCATCGGCTCGCTCACGCGCTCCGAGCGCGAGACCCTGAGCCGCGCGAGCCGGGACACCTGACGTGCCCATCCGCTACGAGCGACTGGCGGGCACCACGACGAATGCTGCCCGCCTCGGGCGCGTGCACACGCCGCACGGCAGCTTCGACACGCCCGCGTTCATGCCGGTGGCGACCGCAGGCGCGATGAAGGGGCTCACGCCGTCGCAGGTGCGCTCGACCAACAGCCAGATCATCCTCAACAACGCCTTCCACCTGATGCTGCGTCCGGGCCACGAGCGCGTACGAGGCTTCGGCGGCAGCCATCGCTTCATGCGCTGGGACGGGCCGATCCTCACCGACTCCGGCGGCTACCAGGCCTTCAGCATGAGCGACATCAACGCGCTCGACGAGGATGGCGTCACGTTCCGATCGTTCGTCGACGGTTCGAAGGTCAGGCTCGGGCCCGAGGAGAGCATGGCGGTGCAGAACGCGCTAGGCGCGGACATCATCATGGCCTTCGACGACTGCCCGCCAGCGCGCGCGCAACTCGATGATGCGACCTACCGCCGTCGCGTGGAGGAGGCGAACGCGCGCACCGTGCGGTGGCTCGACCGATGCATCAAGGCCCACGCGCGCCCGACGGAGCAGGGGCTCTTCGGCATCGTGCAGGGCGGCACGCTGCCTGAGCTTCGCGAGGCGAGCGTGTGCGAGATCACGGCGCGCGATCTTCCAGGCTTCGCGATCGGCGGCGTGGCCGTGGGCGAGGGCACCGCGGCGATCCACGACACGGTGCGCTTCACCGCGCCGCTCCTGCCGCCCGATCGACCGCGCTACCTCATGGGGGTCGGCTACGAGCGCGACATCGTCGCCGCGGTCGAGGCGGGCGTCGACATGTTCGACTGCGTGCTGCCCACGCGAAATGGCCGTAATGCCAACGTCTTCACGCGCGCCGGCCAGCTGCGGCTGCGCAACGCATGCCACGCCGAGGATCACCGTCCGATCGAGCCTGGCTGCGACTGCGAAGCCTGCGCGGGCGGCTTCTCCCGCGGCTACCTCCGGCACCTCTTCATGGCCGGCGAGATGCTCGGCCCGACGCTCGCGAGCCTCCACAACATCCATCACTTCCAAACCCTTATGATGGAGATCCGCCAGGCCATCGCCCAGGACGCGTGGAACGCCTTCCTCGCGCGATGGCCCTGCCTGGCGGCGACCGACCAAGCCGAAACCGACCATGACTGATTTCATCGCCGCCGCCATCCTGCAGGCACCGCCTCTTCCGGGCCAGCCAGCTCCCGCACCAGTCGCCGTCGAGGGCTCCGCCCCGGCCGGCGGCGCCGCACCGGCGGCCGCTCCGCAGGATCCGGGCGGGTTCTTCTGGATCCTCATCCCGATGATGCTCGTCATCCTCGTGCTGCCCATGATCACCGGCCGCAAGGAGCGCAAGAAGCGCGAAGCCATGCTCGCGTCGATCGCCAACCGCGACCGCGTGCAGACGATTGGCGGCATCATCGGCGTGGTGACCGAGGTCAAGAGCGACCAGGTCACGCTGCGCGTGGATGAGTCGTCGGGCACCAAGCTCACCTTCGCGCGGAGCGCCGTGAGCGACATCATCGAGAAGGCCAAGAGCGCCGACTGATCGGCGCGGGACCACCATGAACAAGCTGACCACGAAGATCATCCTCATCGCTGTCCTTGCCGTGCTCGCGGCGCTCGCCGTCTGGCCGCCCAAGGAGAAGATCCGCCTGGGCAAGGACCTGCGCGGCGGGGTCAGCCTCGTCTACGCCGTCGAGATGCCCGAGGGCGTCGATTCGCCGTCGGTGCTCACGCAGGTGATCGATGCGCTCAAGCGGCGCGTGAACCCGCAGGGTGTGCTCGACATCAGCATGACCCCGCAGGGTCGGGACCGCATCGAGATCGTCATGCCACTGCCTTCGGAAGAAGGCAAGGGGCTGCAGGATGCCTTCCGAATCCGCCTGGCAGAAGTGGCCGGTCGCATGCAGCTCACCGCGCGCGAACTCGACCGCGCGCTGCAGGAACGCAGCGCGACCTCGCTCGTGCCCGCACCCAAGGATGGTGCCGCACCCGCAGCCGGCAGCCGCGCGGAACTGCTTGCCCAGCTGCAGACCTCGCACGACCAGGCCATCGAGGCCCGCGCCGCCTACCAGGCCGCGCTTGAGCAGGCCGCCGATGCCGCCGCGCTCGCTCCCATCGAGGAGCGCATCGCTTCCGCCGAACTCCTCGAGCGCAAGGCCCGGGAGTCGCTGCTTGCCTCGAGCGTGAACGAGTCGCGCCTCAAGCGCGCCTTCCAGCTCTCGACCAAGGGTGACCGCCTTCGCGACGACAAGGGCAAGGCCCTCTTCGACGAGGCCGGCAACCCTGTGTACGGCCCGAGCCCCCGCGAGCGCGAGCTCGAGGCGATCGCCAAGCAGTGCCCCGAATACTCGGCCGAGCTCGATGCACTGGTCAAGGAGTACGACGCCTACGCGTCGGCGATGACCGGCTACGAGGATCCCGAGGACCTGAAGCGCCTGCTGCGCGCCGCGGGCGTGCTTGAGTTCCACATCCCCGTCAGCGCTGCGAACCCGCAGGGCGTGAACGTGGGCGAGCTGCAGACGCAGCTGTCCGAGCGCGGCCCCGATGGCACCGACAGCGTGGTTGCGAGCTGGTACCGGCTCAACGACCTGAAGCAGTGGTACGACGATCCGCGCCAGCTCGAGGCACTGCTGGCTGATCCCGCGACCTTCTTCCGCGGCCGCGACATGGTGTCGGCTCAGCACGAGGGCCAGGTCTACGTCCTGCTCTACGACACCGATGCGATGAGCATGACGCACGCGCCGGGCCAGGTCTGGTCGATGAAGAGCGCGCGCCGCGACGCCGACGAGTTCGGACGTCCGTGCGTCGCGTTCCAGCTTGACCAGCAGGGCGGCATCGCGATGGGCCGGCTCACCGGCGCCAACCTGCAGCGCCCCATGGGCATCGTGCTCGACGGCGAGCTCTACACCGCGCCCACCCTGCAGTCGCAGATCAACGGCTCAGGCCGCATCACCGGCAACTTCTCCAACGAGGACATCACCTACCTGATCCGCGTGCTCGAAGGCGGCGAACTCGAGGCCAAGCTCAAGCCCGAGCCCGTCTCGGTCAGCATCCTCGGCCCGGCGCTCGGCAAGGACAACCTGGCCCGCGGGTTCGAGGCGCTCCTGCTCTCGGCCGGTGCAACGGCCGTGATCATGGTGGCCTGGTACCTCGGCGGCGGCATCATCGCCGTGATCGCCCTGGCCCTCAACGCCTTGTTCCTGTTCGGCACGATGGCGGCGATCGACGGTTCGTTCACGCTGCCGGGCCTCGCTGGCGTGGCACTCTCGATCGCCATGGCGGTCGATGCCAACGTGCTCATCTTCGAGCGCCTGCGCGAGGAGATGGCCGAGCACAAGGAGCGTCTGCGCGACGCGGTCGACATCGCCTACAAGCGTGCCTTCAGCGCGATCGTCGACGGCAACATCACGAACCTGATCGTCTGCGTCGTGCTGTACAAGGTCGCGGCGACGGAAGTGAAGGGCTTCGCGCTCACCATGGCCATCGGCGTGATCACCACGCTCTTCACGGCCATCGTGGTGACCCGAGTGCTGCTCGACGTGTGGACCACGGTCCTGAACCGCAAGAGCCTGCCGTTCATCACCACGATCTTCCCGGGCATCGCCTCGGCGCTGCGTCCGAACATCGACTGGATCGGCAAGCGCGGCGTGCTCTGGCTCGGCTGCATCGTGCTGGCGGTCGTCAGCATCGTGGCGACCTTCACCAGCGGCCGCGAGATGCTCGACACCGAGTTCCGCGGCGGCATGACGATGACGCTCGTCACCCGTCGCGCCGCGACGGGCGAGGCCGCAAGCGCAGATGGCCGCCTGGCCCTGACTCGCGCCGAGGTCGAACAGCGCATCCGCGCGATCGGAGAGGCCGCGGGTGCTTCGGCCGCGGTGGCCCAGCTGCGCAACGCCAGCGTGCTGACCGTGGGTGATTCGACCGCCGATGGCAAGGCCTCGTCCTTCCAGATCAAGGTCGCCAACCCCGCTGACTTCAGCGGCGACGACACGGCCACCGAGCCCGTCGTCGACGCGGTCGCCAACGCCTTCGCCAAGGACATCGAAGTCACGCTGCCCCTGACCTTCAAGGGCGCGGGCTCCGATGCTGCTGCGCTCCAGACCCGGCCGGTCAACGCCGAGACGCTCGGCGCGGTCATCGGGCGCGATGGCCGCAACGAGAGCGTGCGCGAGTACGCCGGTGGCGTCGCCGTGCTGATCGAGGGCATCGCTCCGCCGATCACGCTGGCCGATGCGCAGGCGCGCCTCGGCCGCATGCGGTCGCAGCCTGACTTCGGGCCCATCTCGTCGCGCGAGACCGAGCTCATCGGCCTCGACATGGCGCAGGCCGGCAATCCGAATGCGGGCTACACGTCGATCGTCATGCTGACGGTCGATCCCAAGGCGCTGCTCTCCAAGGTCGATGCCGCAACGTGGGATCGTGTGGTGGCCCAGCCGGAGTGGAAGCTCGTCAACGCGGCGCTCACGCAGAAGCTCAGCCTGGAGCAGGTGAGCAGCTTCTCGCCCAAGGTCGCCGAGAACCTGGCGGCAAGCGCCGTGGTGGCGGTCGTCCTCAGCATGATCGGCATGCTGCTGTACATCTGGCTGCGCTTCGGCAGCCTGCGGTACAGCATGGCGACGATCGTGGCCGTGTCGTTCAACGTCTGCGTCTGCCTGGGCGCGCTGGCGTTCAGCATCCGCACCGAGGGTTCGGCCTTTGGCGCCTCCACGCTCATCGAGGGCTTCCGCATCGACCTGAACGTGATCTCGGGCTTGCTGACGATCATCGGTTACTCGCTGAACGACACGATCGTCATCCTCGACCGCATCCGCGAGAACAAGGGCAAGGCCGAGTTCGCCACGCGCGACATGGTCAACGACGCCATCAACCAGACCTTCAGCCGTACGGTGCTCACCGGCGGCGCGACCCTGGCCACGGCACTGATCCTGTTCTGGCTCGGCGGCACCGGCATCCGGCCGTTTGCCTACACCTTCCTGGTCGGCCTCATTGCGGGTACGGCCAGTTCGGTGCTGATCGCGGCGCCGCTGTGCTATGTGGCGCGCCCGAAGAATGTTCAATAATATCTGAGCCCGGCAGCAGGACGCTGCCGATATTCCCAGACACACCGCTTCACGGAAGGAGCATGTCATGGCCCGTGGTACGAAGATTGCGTTGGCTTTCCTGCTGGTTCTCTTTGTCGGAACTGGCATCTATTTCACCCTCACCGGCCCCTCGCCGAACCCCACCGGGGAGCTCTCGAGCGGTGGGCTGACCGCCGACGGTGGTTTTGGCACCCAGAGCCCGACCGATGCGGCGTTCCCCGAGACGATCGTCCTTGGCCCTGGCGCCACGGGAACCCCGTCGATCGAAGTGATCGCTCCTCCGGCGGGCACCGAAATCGACATCTTCGACCAGCCGGCTGTTGATCCCGCGCTGGCCAACCAGGATCCGGCAGCGGTGTCGACTGGCCCCGGCGCCACCAACGGCGGCGGCGGTCCCAACGGTCTTGCTCCCGTCACGCCCGCGATCGTGGAGCCCGTCGCTCCAGTTGCCGCGACCTCGACCTACACCGTGGCTTCGGGCGACACCCTTGGTGGCATCGCCAAGAAGACCTACGGCCGCGAGTCCGCGTGGACGGCCATCCGTGATGCCAACCCCGGCGTCAACCCCAACAACCTGAAGGTCGGCACCGCCCTCAAGCTGCCCGCCGCTGACCAGCTTCCCGCTGGTGAGCAGATCGCAGCCGCCGGCAAGTCGACCCGTGGAGCAACGCGTGGCTCGTCGGCACCGGCGAAGAAGGGCGGCAGCAAGTCGACCGGCACGACCGGCCGTCGCTACACCGTCAAGAACGGTGACACCCTGTGGAAGATCGCCAAGGCCGAATACGGCACCGCGACCAAGGCCAATGTCGATCGCATCCGCGAGGCCAACTCGATCGGTTCCGATGGCTCGCTCAAGGCTGGCCAGAGCCTGACGATCCCGGCCAAGTGATCACTGGCCGCGACTCGCGGCCGAACATGCCCAACCGAGCGCGAGGCCATGAGTGCGGCCTCGCGTTTTTCGTTGGGCCGCGTCGATGGCGCCGCTCGATCCTAAGGTTGCCCCATGCGCGTGTCGTACCACCCTGGCTACGTCGTCGAGCTGCCGCCGGGGCATGCGTTCCCGATGCGCAAGTTCAGCGAGTTGCACGCGATGCTCTTGTCGCAGGGAATCGTGCGGCCGCATGAGGTTGTCGCGCCGCACGAGGCCGAGTGGGAGCTGCTGGCAGGGGCCCACGCGCCGGAATACCTGGGGGCGTTGCGCGATGGCACGCTCACGGAGCGAGAGGTCCGCCGGCTCGGCTTGCCGTGGAGCCCGGCGCTCGTGCGCCGCAGCCGCCTGGCCACGCAGGGCACGCTGAACGCGGCGCGCTTCGCGCTCGAGGATGGGCTCGGCGGAAACCTTGCCGGCGGCACGCACCATGCGCTCTGGGATGGCGGCGAGGGTTACTGCGTCATCAACGACGTGGGCGTGGCCGTGCGACACCTGCAGTCGACGGGCGAAGCGTGCCGCGTGCTGGTGGTGGACCTTGACGTGCACCACGGCAACGCCAACGCCGCGCTCTTCGCCGACGACGATCGGGTCTTCACCTTCAGCATGCACGGTGCGAGGAACTTTCCGCTCATCAAGCCGCCGAGCTCGCTCGATGTGCCGCTCGAGGACGGCACGGGCGATGAGCAGTACCTGCGTCTGCTCGGCGAGCACCTGCCACGCGTGATCGAGGCCGCGCGTGCGGATCTGGCGTTCCTCCTGGCGGGCGTGGATGTGGTGGCGGGGGATCGCTTCGGGCGGCTTGCGCTGACCGAGGCGGGGCTCGCCGAGCGCGACCGCCTGGCCCTGTCGCTGCTGCGCGGGGCGGGCCTGCCCGTCACGATCACGCTCTCAGGCGGCTATGCGTCGAGCCCGCACCGCACGGCGCAGCTCCACGCGAGCGTGTACCGCCAGGCGGTCAGGGTGGGGTAGGTGATGCGGCGCTCGCATCCGAGGTTGGTGCCGCGGAGGCACCTTCGGAAACCGAGCCCTCCACAGGCGGACTGGTTGTTCCGGGATCGGCTGCCGTCAGGGACTGCCCGGATGCCTCGGCGTTGGTCCTTCGCAGTTCGATGAAGCGATGGTCGATCCACTTCGCCAGGAACACGCTGGTCGAGAACACCACGATCACGCCGAGGCTCACAAGCACGACTTCACGAATGGTCTTGTTGCGCTTCTTCCGCTTGACTTCGGGATCGATGTCGATGGAGCGGTCGAGTGATCCCGCAAGCGCGCCGAGCAGGCCCCGGTTGGCCGTACTCTCGCTCCGCGAGAGCGAATCGCCCGATCGGAGCCGCTCGCGTTCGGCGCGGGTCAGCATGATCTCGGTGATGTCATGCAGCGCGGGCTCTACAGCAGCGAGGTCGATCGAGCTTCCGTGCCGTGCTTCCGTCAGGGCGACCACGTTGCGCGCGAGCATGAGCGTGCGGATCTGGCTGTTGGTCCCGAACGAGGCGAGCCTAGCGAGCGCGGCTGGCGCGACCTTGACGCCGAGCCGATGGAACACCCGCTCCAGGCGGATGGACTCGGATCGCTCGGTGCGCTCGGTGCGAATCGTGACCTCGGCCCATTCGTTCATGACGCGGTGATCGGCCCGCGGCGCACGGCTGGTGGCGATGATGGTGAAGTCGTGATACGGGTGGTTGTCGATCTTGGAGCTCCACTCGTCACCGGGGGCGTCGGCTCCACGCCAGCTCTGCGGTACGGACACGGGCAGGCCAGCCGCAATCCGGCAGAACTGGGCCGAGATCCAATCGGCACGGTCGATCTGCGAGAACAGCACGACAGAGCTGGCGGGTACTGCGCGGAGCTTGTGATCCAAGTCTCGCATGTCGGTGATCGACGGAGCGTGGATGGTGGTCAGGGAGACCCCCATCTCGGAGGCGATCGTGGCGGCCATGATCTGCTTGCCACTGTCCGGTGGGCCGACCAGGAGCGTGTGCGGGAATCGCGATCGCGAATGCAGGCTGTTCGAGACGGTCTTCGTGAGGAGCGAAGCGATCGAGGGTGCTTCGGTGAGGTGCTCGAAGGTCGGGGGCTGGAGTTCGACGGGCGAGGGGCGCGAACGCGAGTCGGGCGTGATGTCGGCCATGGGACCTCCGGAAGGTGCAGCCTGTTGCGGCGAAGCACGGACATGTTCTACCACTGGGTTGGCAGTCAAACGAGACCTGGTGGGGGGAAGTTCGTGAAAGGTGCACCAGTGAATCGCGATTGGGCTCGAGCCGGGTCTTCCATGACGGTTTGAAGCTGCCGGCTGACGAGGAGGGGGTGGTTCGAATCCCTCTCCGCCCACTGCACTCAGGATCACGGTCGCCTTTGGCGAGCGTGCTCCTTCGTTTCGTGGGCGTAGGGCGTCCCGGCTGCGCCGGTCCGCGCGCGGCTGCGCCGCGCCGGGATTGCGGCGCCCGCTTCGCGGACGTCGAACCCTCTCCGCCCACTGAAGAAGAACGCACGTGGTTGTGTTCGCTCGCACCGAGCGGCACAACCACGCTGCGTTTGGGGGGTTACGCGGGGGCGGAACGAAGCAGTGCGAACCGGGGCGGTCGGGTGCTGTGACGCCCAAAGTCTCAGTTTCGGGCGCCGCTTTGGGGGCGAAGTGCGTCGCCTTGGGAGGCGCGGATCAGACCCGCTCGAACCGCTCCACCTCAGCGTTGAAGGCTTCGAGCATGGTCGGCGTGATGGATGCACGGGTGCGATGGACGGACATCGTCAGGTCATCGCTGGTGACCACGGCGGTCTGGCCGGTTCCGCGCGCGCGAGAGAAGGCTTCGGCGGCCGCCCGCTGCGCGGCAAGGTCCACGTCGCCCGGCGTGAACCCGCTGCAGCTGGTCGCGAGGGCCGATGCATCGACTCCTCGCTGGACGTGCATCGTGGACAGCGCGCGCTCCCACAGCGCGGTCAGCGCCGCGTGGTCGGGCGGGCCGATGCCGATCAGCAGATCGAAGCGCCCCGGACGTATCACCGCCGGATCGATGGTGTTGACGAAGTTGGTGGCACAGATCAGCAGCTTGCCCGGGCGCCTTCGCAATTCTGGAATGGACTTCAGCAACTGATTCACGACTCCCGCGGAGGCGGGTCGACTTTCGCGGGCTGGTGCGATCTCGTCGAACTCGTCGATGAAGATCACGACATGGTCGAGCTGGCCGAGTTCAAGCAGCGCCTCGCGCAGCTCGTTGGCGAGCATGCCCTCGCCCGTCGCCAGTTTCGACGGCAGCAACTCCACGAATGGCCAGCCGAGTCGGCCTGCGAGCGCCCGGGCGAACGTGGTCTTGCCCGTGCCGGGAGGACCGAACATCAGCACGGTCGCGGGGGGACGCAGTCCGGCCTGCGCCGCCAGCGCCGGATCCGCCAGCGGCGCCACTATGCGCCCGTCGATAAGCGCCTTCTCGCGCTTCATGCCCGCGGCCTGGTCCCACAGTTCGCCATCCACGATCTGTCCGCCCCACTTGTCGATGGTGCGCACATCAGCCGGCTGCAGGGCAAGGAACTTCTCGTAGAGCACCATGCCTTTGCGCGCGGTGAAGCCGCGATTGAGGAGCGCCTGTTCACCGACCTCGCCTGGTCCGATCAGTGCTGAGATCTTGCGCACGCCAAGGTGCAGCAGCCGCTCTTCAAGACGCCGTGCGAGCGCGGATCCGATGCCGCGCCGTCGCCAGCCGGGATCGATGGCCACCATCTGTGTCCAGGCCCTATCGCCGGCGACACGGGCACTGGCCACGCCGACCAGCGTGCCACCCCCAAGGGCGACTACCGCGATCGCGCCATCATTGATGTCCGCAATGAACTGCGCGATCTCGATCGGCGCACTGTCCGGGAGCGTCCGGAGGCGCTCGAGGAGCTGAGCGGCGGCACCGAGATCAGCGGGGGCGAAGTCGCAGATTTGCGCGTCCATGTGCGGACGATAGACCGTGATCTAGACGGATTGTCGCCATCTGTGTCCCAAACTGTGAAATCTGGACACGGCTGAGTGTCTGCACGGCATGTACTGTGGAGGTCACCGTTGATTGCCACGGTCGCGCTGGGATCGTCGCATCCAGGGAACGCGCGTCAGACGGCCGCCTCAATCTCTGTCGGCGCCTTCACTCCGATGCCAGCAGCCACTGATGCGCAGGCAGCACCTGCGTCTTCGGGTGCCTGAGTGCCCGTGCCCCGCTGGCGTCCAGCACGATGACGAGCCGCTCGGTCCTCGGGTGTTCTGAGTGAGCCGCGTCGAGTGCGCGGGTTTCGCGCTGCCACGTGGCGGCGTCAGTCGGGTCGGCGCAGACCTGGATCAGCTCCTGCCGCCCGTCGGGGTGGCGCGCAAGGAAGTCGACCTCGAACCCGTCCTTGGTCTTCACGTAGGCGATGTCCGCACCGCGCCGGGACAGCTCGTTGTAGACGGCGGTCTCGAGCGCGTGGCCGGTGTTCGATCGCCCGCTCGTGTCGAAGGCGTCGATCAGGCCGGGATCCGCGAGATAGATCTTGCGCGGGTTCGTGTTGCGGCGGCGCTCGGAATCCGTGGCGACCGGCACCGCGGCGATGACGAAGGCGTCGATCAGGTGGTCCAGCAGCGCATGGACGGTGTCCTTCGCGACGTTGTGGCCTTGCGAACGAAGGTCGTCGTGCAGCTTGGTCGCGCTGAAGCTGCCGCATGGGTTCCGCAGCGCATGGCGGATGATCCAGCGCAGCGCGGCGACCTGCGACACCGCGTGCCGCTCGATCACGTCGCGGAACAGCACGGTGTCGACGTAGCCCTGCAGGAGCGCGATCCGGGTGGGACGGTCGAGCGGCCGCTTGCCCGAACCTTGCGCTTCGGGAAACCCGCCCACCGCGAGGTACTCGCGCAGGCGCTTCTCGACCGCGCTCCTGGCCGCTGCTGTCAGTCGCTCCGCTCGCACCGTCGGCTCCTCGCCACGGTGGCGGAGCGCCTCGCGGAAGCTGAAAGGCGCGATCACGGTGGGCATGGCGCGGCCGCGGAGGGAGCTGTGGATCTCGCGCGAAAGCATGCGCGCAGACGAGCCGGACACGACGATGTCGATCGACTCTGTGTCGAGCACGCGTCGGACGAAACGATCCCAGCCTTCCACCAGCTGGATCTCGTCAAGGAACCACGCGGCGCGGCCCTTCGTCGCACCCTTGCGACGGATTTCCGGATGGCGGCGGAAGTACTCCTCGAGCAGGGCGTCGAGCTGAGACGCGTCGATTCCTGCAAGACGGTCATCGTCGAAGCTCAGGTAGATCGATCGTTCCGGCGGACCGTCCTTGCGCCGCTCGGCAAGCAGCTGCTTGAGGAAGCACGTCTTGCCCGCACGCCGCATCCCGATCACCGCATGCGCCTTCCCCGGCACGGCGGGGAGGACGGCGTCGCGCCGAGTGAGGGTGGTGGCTGCAAGCGGCAGCAGCGCGTCGCTGAGTTTCTCCTGGAGCGCGTCGAGCAGGGGCATGTCGCAAGGGTAGTCCAAAACTGGCCGTCTGAGAAGGACAGATTTGCGGGAAACTGGCCGTCTGAGAAGGACAGATGGTCCCGGCATGCAGGTCCGACGTGCCCTCGTCACCACGGTGTCACCGCGTCACCGGAACCGAAACCCCTTCTCCCGCGTGCCCGCCATCGATTTCGGCGACACCGACGGCACGCCCTAGGCGGTCAGCCCTCGGCCGCGAGCAGGACGTCGACGTACGGCGCCAGCACGGCCTGCACGCGGTTGATGCGCGCGAAGTGCAGCAGGTCCTTCGCCTTCGCATCCTTGCGGCGCAGGTAGGTGCGCAGCGCCTCGATCGCGATGTCCTTGCCGATCTTGTTGCGGAACTTGAAGCAGTCGGCGACCGTCTTCGCCGCACCGTAGACGCGAAGCTCCCCGCCACCGACCTTGATGCGCTCGATGCCGACGGCAAACGATTCGTCACCGAAGCGATAGAAGCGCACCGGTGGGTGTTCAAGCTTGCGGTCCTTGAAGCCGCGCGGCACCGCGAGGTCGACCGCATGCGGGATCTGCGTGGTGAGACGGTGGTGGGCCAGCGCCGAGACAAGACAGACGATTGCCTTGGGCACCTTTCGGGCCACCACCGCGAGATCGGGTTCCGATGGCGCTGCATCGGCAAGTTGGTAGACGCCGCGGTCGAGCCTGAGCACCGTGCCATCCTCCACGAGCGCCGCCAGCGTGCGCGGATGGATGCCAGCAGCCTTGGCCTCTTGGGTGCGGAGGATGCCCCCAGCGCGCCGGAAGACGGCCGTTGCCCTCCGGGTTGGGGGCTTCGGGATCGGGGTGCTGGAGGGGGCGCGGGGCATGGGGAGCGAAAGTGCTACAGATATCGACAAGTGTAGCATCTACGATCCGCCATTCCTGCGGTTTTCCTAGAAGGCTTGGCTCTCGGGGCTCAGGCCGTTGTCCGGAGGGGTTGCTCTATCACGCCCGACCCCAGCCGCGCCCCGCCCCTGATCGCCACCTCGAAGTGCGCGTCGCGCGTCTGCAGGTCGTGCTTCGCCGCCACCAGCGGGCTGTGGCCGAGCCACTTCGCGACCACGTGGGCAGGCAACGCCTCGGCCCAGTCGGTGGCGCAGCTGGCGCGCATGTTGTGGAAGAGCCGCGGCCAGGGCTCGTAGCCCGCGCGGGTGATCAGCTTCATGAACGTGGTGCGCAGGTTCGTGGTCGGGTCGGTGAGGCGCGGCACGACGGCCTCGCTGCCCTCGGGTGCCTGGTCGAAGAGGGCCTGCAGGATGGGCCGGAGCTCCGGCGTGATCGGCACGATGCGCACCGCGTGGCCGTCGTGGGCGGCGGTCTTCGGGCTGCGCGCGGTCATCAGGCTGCGCTCGCAGTTGATGGCGCCAGAGCCGAACTCGGAAATCTCGGTAGGGCAGCAGAGGAGTCGTCCGAATCGCGCATGCAAAAGAGAAACCCCTCGCGGGGTGTGTCCCAGCGAGGGGGATTTTGGTGCGACGGAACGGGCCGCTGGCGGAAACCGCACTGAGCCGATGCGTTCGTGCCGCTCAGCGACGACGGCGCGCGGCGAGACCCGCGAGGCCGAGCAGTGCTGCCGCGCCGGGCGCCGGAACGATCGCGTTGCCCGTCACGCTGATGTTGTCGATGCGGTTGGTGCCGGCACCGAGGTTGAGGCCGGTTGCGATGAACCGAAGGATGACGGAGGAATCGCTTGCGCCCACAAGCAAGGGAGTCGAAAGCGTGAACTGAGGCTGTCGAGCACTGGATGAGCTCCACGCGTTCGTGCCCGACAGGACGGCTCCCGCCTGGATGACCGAGTAGCTGAGTGCGGTCGTGAACGAATTCCCTCCGTCGACGCTGACATCGACGCGGAACTCAGACGGGCCCGTGCCGGATCGGGTCTGGTCCCATTCGACTGAGATGGACTCGTAGCCCACTGTCGAGAACGCGATCTGGTAGTAGTCGCCCTGTGACCACTTGTCGCTCGAGAGCGAGTAGGTCGATCCGTTTCCGGCCGGCGTGGTCCACGCCGTGGAGGACTGTGCATGAAAACCGCTCAGCATCGTGCCAGCGGTCAGTGCGCCCTGATCGGCGGCCCCATAGCTGAACGCGGAGCCCGTGGTGGGCGTTGAGATAGCGGTGGTGATGGACCAGCCGGCGATCAGTTCCGCTTTCGCGGAGGTTCCAATGACGGACACAAGCGAAGTCGCGACAAAGACGAGCGCTGCAGTGCGCATGCCATACTCCTCAGATTGCGCGGTGGGGGTAGAGATGGGGAAGACCATCAATGGCCCACGCGCGGTTCCACAGCCGAGTCCGTCGGCGCGCGGCCCAGATCTGACGCTCCACTCCTCTGCAGGTGTAACGCGAAGTGCGAGTCGCTCCAACACGCGACATCGATCAGTTGGCGATTTCGCGTCTTCCGAGGCATTGGGGTGCCTCTGAAGACAACATCATGTCTCTAGCGTCGTTTCGGAAGCGGCCAGTCGGCCACGATTGATGCCCCGAGCGCCGGATGCTTCACAGAGGCGCGGAACAGACGGAAATCCCGCGACTCGGCGCCAATCTGCGCCGCGCCGCGATCAAGGAGCATTCGATAGCGTTCGTTGTCTTCGCGCATCGCAGGTCCCAGGCTCGATGACTTGCTGCCCAGCAGCACTCCATCGGGAAGAGGACTCGGCAGCGGCGCGGAAGGCGCCGCGGGATGAGGGATGATGGACGGAACCTCTCGGCACGACACGGTGAAATCGGGAGTCGGCAGGGACCGATGAACCCAGATGTCGAGTGTCGCTCGGCGTGTTGGCGCGGAGATCCTCATCGACAGCGAGCCAAAGGCGTGGCGGTCCTTGGCCCAGACATCCCCCGCGCTCCGCACCACCTCGAGGAACGAGAGCGTCTCCGGCACGCCAGGCCGCGGAAGGAAGGTGCAGTAGCGAAGTGGCTGGCCACGATCGAACTCGATGGCTTCAAACTGTTCGGCGTGAATGCCGACCGTCGAGAGCTCGGGCAGGAACCCGGGCGCCTGCTGCATGGTGGTGACATCAGATGCGCGGACATCGATCTCTGAGCTGCCTTCCCAGCGTGCGATGGGCGAGTACACGATGGCACGCAGATTCGGTCGGAAGCAGCGGGGGCCGACGATCATGGCGCATGCGGAGACGTGCACTCGCTCGCGCTTCTCGTCGGGCGCAAGGAGAAATGCGCCGACCCGCAGCTCGAGCGATGTCCCGACCCGATCCGAATCCTCGTCGAAGCGTTGCGCGAGCCGGGCGACAACGGTTACGCGTGGCATCTTTGCCAGTGGCCTGGACGGCCCCGGCGTCGCGGGTCCGCCAAGGCCTGCTTCCGCGGCCTGCTTCTCGGCCGACGCTCGTGCAGCGAGGAGTGCCGTTGCGATCGCTGAGACTTGGTCGGCAAGCGCCCGCGATGGGCTGTGCGCGCGCACCGCGTCGAGCATGGTTTGCATGCCACGAGACTTTGGGAGCACCCGTAGAAGCGCGGCGGCCGATGGCGCCGTGCTCATGCGCCACAGTTTCCAACCAAGCGATTTGTCGAGGCCGAGTCGTCGCGCGAAGTCGCGCGAACTCCTGCCACGCTCGATGTGCTTCTCAAGGGTGGTGGCGAGCGAGTCGCGCAGCGCGACGGCGAGTTCTTCTTCGGACGATGGAAGCGGAGTGGTCACGCAGGCTCTCAAGGAACAAAGTCGATTTCGCAGCAGGTCGCGACCGGTACGCGACACCCGTGCGAATGGAATCTACTCCACGGAAGCAGCGTGCACACGACGGATGGCGCGGCGCGATGACGCGGCAAGTCCTGCGTTCCAGAGCGCAATCGCGCACTCCCAGCCAAGCGCTCTCTGCGTCGTCTTGATGCGGCGAGGTGGACGAGCCAAACACCTTTCGTCCTTCGGTCCCGCTTACGAGTGATACGCGCTTGAACCCGACCTCGGCTGTCGGGCGAGTGACTCCCTGCTGCAGCGGAGATGCCGGAGACCTGCACTCTTGGTTCAGTCCGTGCCTTGAATTGTTTGGCCACAGCGAGCAGCTTGAGGTTTAGCCCGATGCTCCTTCCCCTGAATTCAGACCAAAGTCCGGCTTGGCATGGTTTCTGGGGGAAGTTCACGGTCGACAGGCGCCTGCAGGATGGGCCGGAGCTCCGGCGTGATCGGCACGATCAGCACGGCGTGGCTCGCCGCACCGTCTCACGCCCCACCCGGCTCCCAGCCCTCGGGTGCCATCTCGAAGCGGGCGAACTCGAACGCCGGCGCCACGACGCAGCCGACGAGCGTCCATGCGCCGAGCGGCCGCGCCGCCTGCCACCAGCCTCGAGGAACAACGGCCTGCGGTGCATCGCCGTGCCCAATGCCGCGGCCCAGCACGATGCGCGTGCGCGCGCCCGTCGCAGGGTCGGCCAGCAGCAGCTCCATCGGGTCGCCGTCGTGAAAGAGCCAATGCTCGTCGGCATCGACGCGGTGCCATCGGCTCTGCTCGCCAGCAGGAAGCAGGAACAGGATCGACGTGCTGGCGCCGCGCGGCGCGTCGGGTGCGCGGAACGTCTCGCGGTAGAAACCGCCCTCGGGATGACGTTGCAAGCCGAGGATGTCGATCACCTCATCCGCTGTCGGTTGCGTGGGTCCGGTGCCGTCCGTGTGCGGTGCCATGGTGTCAGCGTATGACGATCGTTGGGGCGCCGCGGACGACCTCATGACCAGCCCGCACACTCAATCCTCGTTCGGCTCGGCGGGCGGCATGCTGCCGAACACCATGAAACCCGGGTTGCTGCGGTTCGCTTGCGCCTGTTCGCGGCAGCGCGCGATCACGTCGTCGAGGAGCGCACCCACCCGTGGTTCGGCGATCCACGCATCCCACGCTGCCCGATCTTCGGGCGTGAAGTCGGCCAGCGCTTCGGGATCCGACATCGTGTAGCCGCGCCACTGGAAGTCATCTGATCCGAAGCGCTCAAGCACCCACAGCAGGGAAAGCGCTTCCTCGCGTGTGGTCGGGCAAGGGGCGTGCGCGAAGTCGCACAGCCACTCCTGATCCGGCTTGAGCGGAGGCGGGCAGATCTTCCGGTCGAGTTGATGGAACCAGAAGTGCCCCTCGGGACACTTGAACGTCACCACTCCGGGGGGCAGGATGTGGTCGGTCGACAGGGCCAAGGCACGACCGCTCGGAAGGGTTGGCATCCGCGCAGTATGCAGGAATCATCGCAGCGGCGATCGGCGATTCTTGGCGGTCGGCGGGGCCTGGTTCATCCCCACACCCTCCGGTACGCGCCATCGGCGTCGTAGCGGTCGGCCTGGGCGCGCATGTTGAAGGTGCGGTTGCGCGGGTCGTTGCCGACGCCGGCGACGTACTGCCAGTTCCCCCAGTTGGGGCCAACATCATGATCAAGCAGCTGGCTCTCGAACCACCACGCACCCCATCGCCAATCAACGCCCGCGGTCTTGGCGAGCCAACTCGCGGTGTTCTGCCGCCCGCGATTGGAGAGCCAACCTGTTGCGGCCAGTTCGTGCATGCAGGCATCCACGAAGGGCTCTCCGGTCGTGCCCGTGCGCCAACGATGAAAGGTCTCCACGTCCTGCGCGCCGCACGGAGTACGCCCCATCATGCCGCTGGCCTTGAAGGCCCGCGATTGCCAACGACGAACCCACAGATGGAAGTAGTCGCGCCAGAGCAGCTCGAACCAGAGCCAGTACGTCGAGTCGTTGGCCACGCGCTCGCCCTCGTAGCGACGGATCTCGGCAGCCACTTCACGCGGCGAGAGCGTTCCAAGCGCGAGCCAGGTCGACAGGCGCGAGGAGAAGTCCGATCCGAGCAATCCATCGCGCGTTTCCTTGTAGCGCGCCAAGCAGTCATCCTGCCAGATCCACTGTCGCAGGCGCTCGAGCCCGGCGGCACGATCGCCGCGCGCGATCCACCCGGCGCGGGGATCGATCTGCGCGGCGGCGGCGCGTGCCGCATCCAGATCCGCGCTGGCCAGCGTGGCGGTGGCCCTTATTTCCGCGGACGCACGAACATCATCCGACACACGCAGACCACTCGGCGCGGCGACAGGATCCCTCGTCCGACACGACCGCTCGACCAATCGACGGTAGTTCGAGAAGACCTCGGGCAGCTCCTCGATGGCGAACGGCAGGTCGGCCGAGGCGATCATCGTGGTCTCGTCGTGCACCACGAGCCGTGCACCGTGAGCCTTCAGCGAACGCGCCACACGCCGGTTCTGCGCGAGTTCATCGTGGGCGGGGCAGGGTGCGGTGTGCACCTCGGTGGCACCGAGTTCGGCAGCGAGCGCACCGATCACGTCCTCCGGCGCGCCTCGATGCACGCAGAGCGCCGACCCGATTGCGCGCCAATCCTGCCGAAGGCCATCGATCGCTTGCAGCCAGTGCCCGACGCGCCGGTGGCTCGCGCGCGGAAAGGAAAGCCCGCGCGCAAGATCGACATGCCCGAACGGATCGTCCGGCACGCAGACCACGCCAACAACCTGACCGCTCGCCGACGGCGCAGCTGCCGTGACCGCGGCCTGGTCATGGACGCGCAGGTCCGTACGGTGCCAGACGATGGCAATGGGTTCGTGGGCACCGGTCACGAAGATCAAGGGTAGGCAGAGCAGGACGGACTTTCCCTGCGTCCAACGATGCCCGGGCTGCGAAGCCGTGACCGATGCCCACCGAACCAGCCACTGTGCCGCCAGCCATCCGCACGCTTGACGACCTCCGCCGATCAGGGTGGCGTTCGCGCTCGGTCAAGGCAGAGCTGCGCGACAACTTCGTGCGTGAGCTCGCCGCGGCCACCGCACGTGGCGATTCTGCTGCAGGGTCGCTCTTCCCGGGCATCGTCGGTTACGACGACACCGTGCTGCCGGAAGTCGCCAACGCGATGATCGCGGGGCACGACATGCTGTTCCTCGGCGAGAAGGGGCAGGGCAAGAGCCGCCTCATGCGCCTGCTGCCACGATTCTTGGATGAGTGGCTGCCGTACCTCGACCTGCCTGGCTGCCCGGTCCACGAAGATCCCGAAGCGCCCATCACCCGCGCGGGGCGTGAACTCTTGGCATCGCGATCGCCCACGGACGTGCCGATCGCGTGGTGGCACCGCTCGGACCGCTATGCCGAGCGGCTCGCGCCGGGCACCAAGTTCGCCGACGTCATCGGCGAGATCGACCCTGCGAAGCTCATCGCCGGAACGTCGATGGCCGCCGAAGATGCGCTCCATTTCGGTCTGATCCCGCGCCAACACCGTGGGATCTTCGCGATGAACGAGCTGCCTGACCTCGATGAACTGGTGCAGGTGGGCCTCTTCAACATCCTCGAGGAGCGCGATGTGCAGATCCGCGGCTATCCCGTGCGGTTCGAGCTCGATGTGCTGGTGCTCTTCAGCGCCAACCCGGGCACCTACAACCGTTCCGGCAAGGTGATCCCGCAGCTCAAGGACCGCATCGGTTCCACGATCCAGACGCATTATCCCAACGAACGCGAGCTGGGCATCTCCATCACCCGCCAGGAAGCCGGCCTTGACCTGGGCGGTGACTACCCGGTGCTGGTGCCGCCCTTCATGGAAGAGGTGTGCGAAGAGATCTCGCGCGTGGCGCGGGCATCGCGCTACGTCGATCAGGCGAGCGGCGTCAGCGCACGCTTTGGCATCGCCAACTATCGCACGATGGTGGCCAATGCGCGTCGGCGCGGCATCGTGCTCGGCGAACGGCCTGCGGTGCCGCGCATCAGCGATCTCTCGCATCTTGGTTCAAGCGCCGTGGGCAAGCTGGAGCTCGACCTCATGGGGTCGCACCAGATGTCCGAGCGCCAGGCGATCGAGGCCATCGTGGCGGAAGCCATCGGTCGCGTCTTCAATGAGTACGTGCAGTCGCACGGCCTTGAGGCGATCGCGGGCACCTTCGCTACCGGCGTGCGCGTCGAAGTGGGCGACATGCTGCCGTCCGCGGCGTATGAGCGGGCGCTGTCGTCCGTGCCTGACGCGTGGCAGAAGGCCTTCGAGGTCAATGCCTCGGCGAACGAGGCCGTGCGCGCATCCTGCGTCGAATTCGTGCTCGCCGGGCTGTGGGCCACTGACCAAGTCTCGCGCACCGAGCGCCACGGGCGCGTCTCCTACGAGGTGCCGGGATCGTGACCGAGCCGGGCCCCGATCCTCGGCCACGTGCCGGTCCGCTTGGCGGCATCGTGCACACCTACCTCGGCTACGACCCCGAGGAGTACCCGTCGCCCACCCAGCCTCCATCGGGCGCGGCCGCTGATGCCATGATGGAGCACATGCTTGCCTATGGCTCGCGGCGTCGATTCACCGACCGCGAACTCGCCGAGGCGATCCGCCTGGATCCCTCGCAGATCAAGGGGCTCGGTCCCAGCCTTGATGCGCTCAAGGCGATGCTGGAAGAGCGCAAGCGCAGGATCCTCGAGCGTTTCAGTACGGACGGTGTGCAACGCGTGGCTGCCGAGGCGTACGCGTCGGCGGCGCAGCGGGTCGAGATCCCGCCTGCCGTCGCCGAGCGCTTGCCGCTCGCGCTCGCCGATGGCCAGCTCGCGCAGCTCGAGCGCATGTACCGCCGCATTCCGGATGGCACCGAGGCCTCGCGCTCGCTCATGCGTGCGATCGCCCGGTTGCGCGAGCGATTCGCCGTCGAGCAGCTCGCCTCGGATCATGCCTTCACGGGCCGCGAGGAACTCGACGTCGCTGCGGCGCTGGCGATCAAGGAAGAACTCGCGCGCATCGACCGCCTGCTCAAGCAGATCGAGGAAGCCCTGCGCAACGCCAAGCCGGCGATCATCGACATGGAGGCCCTGAGCGAGTTCGCCTCCGAAGAACAAATGGGCGATCTTGATCGCCTGCAGCGGCAGGTCAATGAGCTCCTCAAGCGCATGGCCGAGGAGGCCGGACTGGAGCGCTCGCCCGAGGGCTACCGCGCCTCGCCGAAGGCGCTGCGCACCTACCAGCGGCATCTGCTCTCGTCGATCTTCGCTGATCTTGCCGACGCACGCCGCGGGCGTCACGAGGGGGTCCAGTCCCGCGAGGGATCGGTCGAACTTCCATCGGTGCGGCCCTTCGAATTCGGTGATTCGCCGGCGGGGCTCGATGTCCCGCAGTCGATCCTGAACGCCGTGGCGCGCACGGGTCAGGCGCGTCCTGGGCAGGATGACCTCGTCGTGCACCGCACGCGACGCACGCCGCGCTGCGCCACCGCGCTCATCCTCGACATGTCGGGCTCCATGCGTTACGGCGGCCAGTACATCGCCTGCAAGCGCATGGCGCTCGCGCTCGATGGCTTGATCCGCAGCGAGTACCCGGGCGACTTCCTGCAGGCGATCGAGATGTACACGCTGGCCAAGCTGCGGCCCTCGGGCGAGATCATCGAGATGATGCCCAAGCCGGTCTCGATCAACGATCCGGTGGTCCGGCTGCGGGCCGACATGTCCGATCCACAGGTCACGGAGTTCGACCTGCCGCTGCACTTCACGAACATCCAGCGGGCGCTCTCGCTCTCGCGCCAAGTGCTCGCTGCGCAGGACACGCCCAATCGCCAGGTCTTCCTGCTCACCGACGGCCTGCCCACTGCGCACTTCGAGGGCAGCGATCTCCTGATGCTCTACCCGCCGGATCCGCGCACCGAGCGCGAGACGATGCGCGAGGCCATGCGTTGCAAGGCCGAGGGCATCGTGATCAACGTGTTCCTGCTGCCATCGTGGTCGCAGACCGAGGAAGACGTCCAGTTCGCCCACCGCATGGCCGAAGCCACCGGCGGCCGCGTGCTGTTCGTGGGCGGTGAGGATCTGGACCGATTCGTGGTCTGGGACTACGTGCGCATGCGGCGCACGGTGATCGGGTGATTCACTCCGACGGCGACATCAGCTCGGCCATGCTGCCGAGCGTGCGATCCATCGCGCGACGGTAGACCCAGGCGCGCTCCGCGGCATCCTCATGCTCCGCGCCCTTCTTGAGCGCAGCCGCGAGTTCGGCCGCGGCGGCATTGCCGATCGCATCGGCGCCCAGCACCACCACCGAGGTGATCGCCAGCTCATAGAGCGCCGCACACGAAGCCTGGTCGCCGGCATTGAAGCGGGGGACCCCGCGCTCGATGGCCAGCTCGAGGATCGCCGCCGCCTGTCGAGCGCGCTGCGGCATCGACGGTGCGGACCCAGTCCCCGTGGCCGCTGACTGCGCCGGCAGCACGCGATCGATGATGTGAATGATGCCGTTGGCGGCTTCGATGTCGGCGACCTCGATGCGCGCGCCGCCCACCGTGATCGACCCAGCATCGAGCGCGAACGGCACGCTTCCGTCGCCCAGCAGCGTGCGTGCCGAGCCTTGCGCGAGCATCTCCTCGCGGCGGATTGCGGTCGGCACGACGTGCGCTCCGAGCACGGCGGTGAGGGCAGGGCGGTCCTGGAGCAGCTCCTTGAGTGCGTCCGCCGGGATCGCGCTGAAGGCTTGGTTCGACGGCGCAAGCAAGGTCCAGGGGCCCGGGTTCCGGCTGCCCAGGTGCGAACCGATGCCGGCGGCCTCAATGGCGGCACGCAGCGTGGTGAAGCGTTCGTCCTCGGCGACGATCTGCTCGATGCTGCGCAGTTCAGGCAGCATGACGGCATCGATCACATGGACGAGTCCGCCGTCGAATGCCACATCC
>CAMDAQ010000007.1 GCA_945888705.1 Singulisphaera sp. GP187 | reverse complement strand
GTGGCGAGTTCCACGCTGCTCGTGGCCGTGCTCGGCGCTGCTGCGGCCAGCATGCGCTCAGGCAGCGGTACGGCGGTCTCGCTCTCGAACCTGATGCAGCTCGGCACGGCGCACGCGCTCTACGCCGGCGACAACAATGGGCTGCAGTGGTGCAACCACCGCAGCGAGTTCGGGCTGACCAACGGGAACTGCAGCCAGTACCTGCAGCTCGACTGCCCGCCGCAACTCATCCTGGGGCAGGACCTGAGCGGTGGCCTGTGGGGGTATTGGCTCAGCGGCGGTGTTTGCCCGCCCACGTTCCCCGGCAACTGCGGCAACTGGGCGATCTACCAACCCATGGACTTCGGTGGCACCACGGGCTACTCCGGCTCGTGGCGACTGCTGGCCGTGCGCTCCTTCCACCAGTACCTGAACGGGCGCTACTTCGACCCGGCGTACTTCGCGCCCAACGACCGCAACCTGTACCGGCAGGTGCGAGGGTTGTTCGACTCCCCGTCTGAGTACACCTCCACCTCGACGAGCCCGATCGGCAGCAGCTACGCCATGGCGTCAAGCGCCATGTGGGATCCGGGTGTGTTCCGCGCTGCGTCAGAGGGCGGTTTCCGCACGCCCACGAGTTACCCCAACGCTTGGCAGCGCCAGTCGCTCTTTGGTGCGGCGTATCCCGAACTCAAGTCGCTCACCTTCGAGCACAACTGGTGCCAGGGCGGATCGGGCCCGGCGACCAGCTTTGGCACGACCACCACCCGCAACTACAACGCGAGCGCCGCATCGACGCCCGCCACGCTCTTCTACGACGGCCACGTCTGGCTGCTGCCCAATGCCGACGCGATCGCCGACGACGCGTCACTCATCAAGCGTGGCCTCGATGGACTCTGGAGCCGCGACACGCCGCTGGGCGCGGATGGCTACTTCGGAGCCCTGTCGATCGACGGTTCCCGCACCTCGCACTCCGTGCTCACGACCAAGGGCATCCTCGGTCGCGACCTGCTCTCGGCCAAGTGAGGAGACCAACCATGGCACGATCAACCAACACTCGCTCACAGACCGCCCCATGGCTCGCCGCGCTCGCCGTGTGCAGCATGGCCAGCGCAGCCGACACCACCTGGACCTCGACCACCAATGGCGCGTGGAGCGATCCCGCACGATGGTCGGCAGGTGCGCCGGATGCGACCTCGACGGCGATCTTCTCAAACCTCGGCACACCGACGGTCTCGATGCCCTTGTCCGGCAGCAGCGCGCTTCGGCTCATCGTTCGACGCGGCAGCATCACTTTTGGCACTGGTGGCCCGCTCGACCTGGGCTGGTCCAGTGCGTTCTCGCCGGCCCTCGTGATCGGCGACACCAGCGGGATCCTCGGCAAGCTGACGCTCAACGGCACGTCGATCCGCGCCGCGTCGTTCGACCTTGCCACGGTCAACAACGCGCAGGGCGAGGCGCGCATGAACGGGTTCTCGACCTTCACGATCGATGGTGCATTGCGGATCGGCGTTGCTGGCACCGGCAGCCTGCAGCACACGGGCTCGGCCACGCTCACCGCGGGCTCGCTCGAGCTGGGCACGCTCGGCACTGGCGTCGGGTCGCTGACGGGGTTGATCTCGTCGAGCTCATCGTTCCCCCCTGCGGGGCCAGTGGCGATCAGTGGTGCGTTCACGATCGGCAAGTTCGGCAGCGGCGTGGCACGAACGGGCACGACGGCCCGCTGCGGCATGCTCGCGCTCGGGCAGAACCCCACCGCGAACGGCACGCTCAACGCCGCCAACCTTGATGTCCTCGGCCAAGCCGTGATCGGCATGCAAGGTCAGGGTGCGCTCACGCTCACCGGAACCATGTCGACCAGCGGCCCAGTGACCGTGGCAGAGCGTGGCCCTGAGGTCGGCAGCCCAACGCTGCCCCTGTCCCGCGGCACGCTGGAGGTGACTGGTGGTTCCGTCCGCGCTGGCGGCGCGATCACGCTTGGTCGCGATGGAGTGGGCACCACGATCATCCGTTCAGGCGGCTCGATCGAATCGACCGCCTCGATCACCCGCCAAGGCGCCGACGACGTGATCACCGTTGAGCTCGGTGCGGTACCGGGCAGTTCATTCGTCTTCAGCGCCCCAGCGATGACGATCACCCCTGAATCGACCACGGTCGCCCTGCAGGTCGTTGGTACACCGTCACCCGATGCCGTCTGGCGCATCGCGAGAACATGGGGCGGCACCCTGCCGGCGTGCACGGTCGTCGGGTCACCGGGCGCGGGGCGCGAGTTTCACCTGGTGACATGTGGCGGCGACTTGCTGCTGGCCACGGCGCCGATCGGTGCGGGCGCGCCGTCGATCTGTGGCGATGCACCCATGGCGACGTTCATTCCTGATGCGATCAGCGGCAGCTCGCGTGGATTCTCGAATGGTGGCGTGGCCGTGGGCGATGGCTTCTACGCCGTCGGCTGCCCGGGCACCGGTGGTGGCGTTGATGTGTATCGCTCGATCAATGGCGTCTGGTACCTGGAGACCACGCTTGTTTCCCCCGATGGCCGGCAGGTCGGACTTGCCGTGGCTGCCGATGGTCAGCGCATCGCAGCGCGAACAGTCGATGGCGAGGACGTGGTCACGTTCGTGCGATCGGGTGGCGTGTGGAGCGCCGAGCAGGTCATCGATCTCGTTCCGGCGCCCGGCACGCAGTTGCGGCGCAGCACGCTCGCGCTTGATGGGGACACGCTGGCGATCGGCGAGCCGAACGCGGCGGGCGGTTCGACCGGCACGGTGCTGAATGCCGGCCGGGTTGATGTGCTGCGGCTGGTCAACGGCTCGTGGACGAGCGAAGCCACGCTGGTGCAGGACCCCGCGGTCACCAACGGCCGGATCGGCCGCATGGTGCAGCTCTCCGGTGACCGACTCGCGGTCGGCAGCGGTTCGGCGTGGTCCACGATCTTCGAGCGCACGGGATCGGTGTGGACCGAGACCACGGCGCTGCCCGCGCCGACGACGATCAACAGCTTCGCCATGCACGGTGATGTGGTGGCGTTCCCAGGGACATCGCTCGCTGCCTGGAGCGCCACCGCCGATGGACTCTGGCGCGAGGCACTGACCGGCCCCGCGACCGGCAGCTGGATCGCCGCGGGCTCGGGCATGATCGCGCTGCCAACGTCGGCCCGGCTGCAGACCTTCGTGCGCGAGGGCAACGCGTGGCGCATGGGCCCCTCGCCCGCGCTCTCGCGTGCGCCGGCGGGCGTGGCGATCAACGGTGGGATCACGGTCGTCGCACACAGCGACGGCGCATCGATCATGGGCACGGTGCCTGCACCGACCTGTGCTGCCGACCTGACCGGCGATGGTCAGGTCAATGGCGCGGACCTGGGCTTGTTGATCGGTGCGTGGGAGCTCACGCCGCTGGGCGACCTCAATGGCGACGGCATCACGGATGGCGCCGATCTTGGCCTGATGCTCACGGCCTTTGGTGCCTGCGAGCCGTGATTCGAACGCGAGCATGAAACACAGCGGGCCCCGGAATCCGGGGCCCGCGTGGAGTGGCTTGATGGTCGGCGGATTGCCGAGACCTGATCACTTGAATGCTTCGAAGTCCTTGCCGAGCAGCGCGGAGCCGAACTTGAGCTTCATGACTTCGTCGGTGCCTTCGTAGATGCGGCACACGCGCACGTCCTGCAGGTGGCGGAACGGACGGTAGAGCTCGCTCCAGCCGCGGCCGCCGAAGATCTGCACGGCGCGGTCGGCGGCTTCCCAGGCGGCGTTGCTCGCCCAGTACTTCGCCTGCGCCACAAGGTAGTCGGCCTTGCCGAGCAGCTCCTTGTTGCCAGGATTCTCGTCGCTGACCTGCTTGGCGATCGCAGCGCGCTCGATGACCGCGTCCGACGTGGCGCGCATGATCTCGATGCGGGCCAGGTGATCCTGCACGAGCTGGTGCTTGCCAATCTCCTTGCCGTGCTGGTGGCGCTCCTTGCAGTAGCGCACGCACTCATCGAGCAGGTCCTCGATCGTGCCCAGGCAGCCCGCGGCCACGCTCAGGCGGCCCGAGACGAGCGTGTGCATGGCGATGCGGAAGCCCTCGCCCTCCTTGCCGAGCACGTTCCGGCCGTCGACCGGGTGGTCGTTCATCTGGAACATCGCGGTGTCGCTGGTGTACATGCCGGGCTTCGAGTGCAGCTGCTCCTTCTCGAAGGTGTCGCCCGCCGTGTCGACGATGATCGCGCTCATGCGGCGATCGGCGCCGGTCGCGCCCTCGGGGAACGCGAAGACGATGACCGCGTCGGCGACCGAGCCGTTCGAGATCAGGTACTTGACCCCGTTCATGATGATCTTGTCGCCCTCGCGGCGGTAGGTGCAGGTGCCCTCGAGCGGGTTCGAGCCGGCCTCGGGCTCGGTCAGGCCGAACGCCAGCGTGCACTCGCCGCGGCAGGACTTGGGCAGGTAGCGCTGCTTCTGCTCCTCGGTGCCGTACTTCAGGATCGGGAACTGGCCGATCGAGCAGTGGCCGCTGAAGAACGTGCGCACGCCGGTGCCTTCCTTGTTGATGCGCACGAGCGCGCGCGTGTAGGTCAGGCTGTCGGCGCCGCGGCCGCCGTATTGCTTGGGCATGCTCATGCCGAGCAGGTTGTGCTTCTTCGCCAAGTCGCCGATGGCCGGGTTGAACCGCCGCTCGAGGTACGCGATCTCCTCGATCGGGCGGATCTCCTGGCAGTAGGCCTCGACGTCGGCCTCGAGCTTCGCCTTCTCGGCGGCGGTGAAGGTGGCGTTGGTGGTCGCGGCAGCGGCTTCGGTCATGATGGCTGGGTTCACGAGCTGGTCTCCTTGGAGGACAAGCAAGTGTAGGCCAGCACCGGGCGCGCGCCGACGGGGAAACCGCCGTGAAGGAATCCGGGACTGTCGATAAACGATGCCCGCGGCGCCGGCTCAGGGCGCGTTGTCGGGCGTGGCGCCGCCGGCGGGAGCCGGCGCGGGCTCCGACGTGGTCGCGGGCAGCGTGACGGTGACCTCGGCCGTGTAGATGCCCGTGGGATCGCCTCGCTCCGCGAGCGTGGCTTCCATCACCTTGCGGTTGCGCGTGACCGGGCCATCGTGCAGGACAGCCGTGGGCGTGCGCACGATGACGGGCTGGTCGAGGTCGACCATGCGGTCATCGAGCCGGATCGTGAGTTCGCCAAGGTCGCGCCACGAGTCGATCGTGATCGTGTTGCCGGCACGGCTCGCGACGACGCGGCTGCCTGCCTTCGGCGCCTTGACCTTCAGCCAGTAGAAGCGGTCGTGCGTGACATCGTCCTGCAGCCAGACGATCTTCGTCGGGCGATCGACGCGCGTGTGCTTGGCCATCCAGACGATGCCCTCGGCATCAGCCCGCTCCATCCAGTGGCCCTTGCCCTCGTGCACCTTCACGAAGTGCGGGTAGCCGCCGGGATCCTTCGCGGCCAGCTCATCGAGCCGCGTCGACCATTCGCGCGCGATCCCGTTGCGATTGAAGTTGCCGTCGTTGCCGCCCATGTGCAGCGTGAACGCGAGGTTGCGCAGGCCATCGGGCTGGGTCTCGTTGGGATGGCCGGCCATCATGCCCGCGCCGGCGAACCAGTCGGCCATGCGCGGGGCGAGCTGGTACGTGCCATCACCCCCGGCGCTGTAGCCGGTGATGTAGACACGATCAGGATCGACGTCGTGCACCAGGATCATGTCGCGGATGAGTTGGGCGAAGAGCGCATCGATGTGGCCCTGGTGCCACAGGTTCCAGGTGTCGGTCGGTGCGCGCGGCGCCACGTACACACCCTCGCCCGCGGCGAAGCCCTTGTCCGGGAAGTCGTAGAGACGCTTCTGGTTCTCCCACTGCTGATCGTTGACCTGCTTGGGAGCGCCCCCGCCACCGTGCATGCTGATCCACAGGCTGCGGCCGCCCTCGGGATTCTCGCCATGGATCGCGAACCAGATCGGCATCGTGACGCCATCGGCCGTGATCGCGCCTGATTCGAGCTCGGCCTTTGCGGCCTTGGTGTGCTTGGCGGCGTAAGACTTCCACAGCGAACCCTCGAGCTTTTCGGCTGCTGCCTTGGTCACGGCCTTGCCCGCGGGCCCCTTGGCGGAGCGCTTGGGTTCGTCGCCGATGGCACCGGGCGATGGAAAGCTTGCGGGCTTGAGCACGAAACGCGCCATGGTCGGATCCTTGGCCGCGGTCGTCGACATCGTGGCCTCGGCGCCGTTCACCGAGACCATCACTGCGGTGCCTTCGGGCACGAGCACCGAGAAGTGATCGTTGGCATCGAAGCGCTCATCTTTGGTCGTGCCGCGCCCGAGCTCACGCCCCTGCGCATCGCTCACGACGACTGGCTCAGCCGTGCGCAGGTCGCCACGGACCACGCTCACGTACACGCGCACCTGCCCGGCCGGGACGGCCGTGCCGAGCGAGCGGTAGCGATCCGTGACATCGCGTGCGCGTGAGACCGGCCCTGCGGCATTCCACACCATCGGGAAGGCGAGCGGCGAATCCTGCCAGGTCACCGCGTAGATGCCGTGCTTGAGGTCGTCGCTGCGCTGTTCGGCAGCGCGCGCGGTGAACCAGCCTTGGTCGAGCGACTCGCCGGTCGCCTCGGCCGCGCCCGTGAAGCGCCACGCGCTGCCATCCCAGATCTCGACCCAGGAGTGATTGCCCGAGCCGTCCATCCACATCGGCACGCCAACGAAGCGCGCGGGAATCCCGACGCTGCGGCAGGCATCGACGAGCAGGATGCTGAGCCCCGTGCACGAGGCGAGGCCGGTCTCCATCGATTCGGATGGGCTCTGGTTCGCCTTGCGGCGCTTGGTCGAGTACTGCACCTTGATGATCGGCCAGAGCCCGCGATTCACCGCGGTGGCCGCGGCGGCGAGCGAGGTGCGATCGGCGACGAGCGGTTGAGCGATGGCGCGAAGCCGCTCGCGCCATGCCTCGCGTGACTCATCGACGCTCGCGTACGGGAGGATCGCGTCGCGGAAGAGGTCCTCGCTCACCTGCGCGCGCCACGGCGCCGACTGCCACGCATCGAGGGCCTGCTGTGCATCGAGTGCGAGGAACCCGCCCTTCACCGAGCGCAGGTCGGCCTCAGGCATGTGCGCGATGAGCCACTCCAGATGCGGGCGCAGCGCCGGGCTGGCCTGCGCGAGGGCGGACTCAAGCTCGGCGCGGTTGGGACCGGCCAGCTCGAGCGCCTTGGCGAAGCCGGGCGCAGACGACTCGGCGCGGACCGAAGTTGGCATCGCGACGAGGGAGAGAGCGAGGATCACGCAGCGGGCGATCGAGTGCATGCCTGCAGCGTAGCCGCGCGGGCCAGCCTTCACGATGGTGATCGCATTCGGCCCCGCGCCGCAGCACGCTGCATCCTTGGTTCCTGCGCTGCTACGCCGACCGTCGCGTTAGCGAACCGTCCGCCGATCGCTCTCAGCTCGCCCGCGGATAGTCGGTGTAACCGTGGTGATCGCCACCGTAGAAGGTGGCCTGGTCCCACGGAGCCAGCTCCGCGCCGCGCTGCAGCCGCTCCACGAGATCGGGATTCGAGATGAACGGCTTGCCGAAGACGACCGCGTCGGCGACGCCATCCGCAAGTTCACGCTCGGCAGTCTCGCGGGTGTAGCCGCCACAGACCATGAACGGTCCGCCGAACTCCTTGCGCATAGCGCGCCAGAGTTCACGATGCGGGCTCTCGACGGTCTTCGACGTGTGATCGTTGATGTGCACGAAGGCCACGCGACGGGCCGCGAGGTTGCGCATGAGCCGCATGGCGAGGGGTTCCCACTCCGGATCAGGACGCGGGCCGATCCCCTGCCCGTGCGGCGAGAGCCGGATGCCGGTTCGCTCGCCGCCGATCATCCTCACCACTTCCTCGACCACCTGCAGCACCAGCCGGCAGCGGTTCTCGATCGAGCCGCCGTAGGCATCCTCGCGAGTGTTGAGCACGCCGTTCATGAACTGCTCGAGCAGGTAGCCGTTGGCGGCGTGGATCTCCACACCATCGAAGCCCGCATCGATCGCATGGGCGGCGGCCAGTCCGTAGGTGCGTGGCAGCGTGAGGACTTCCTCGAACGCCAGCGCGCGGCACGGGGTGCAGCGCACTCGGCCGGGCTTGCCCTCGGCATCGAGCGCAAAGGTGTGCGCGTCGTGCTCGGTGGCCATGCTGCTCACGGGCACCATGCCTGAAGGCAGCACGCTCGCGTGCGAAATACGTCCGACATGCCAGAGCTGGCAGACGGTCCGGCCCCCGGCAGCATGCACGGCATCGGTCACCTGCCGCCATGCATCGCGCTGCGCCGCGGAGTGGATGCCCGGCGTCCACAGGTAACCCTTGGCCTGCGGCTCGATCCACGTGGCTTCACTGATGATGAGACCCGCGCTCGCGCGCTGGGCGTAGTACTCGGCCATGAGCGGCGTGGCCAGGTCGCCCGGCTGCGCGGCACGGCAGCGCGTGAGCGGGGCCATGACGACGCGGTTGGGAAGCGTGAGGCGCCCGACGGTCAGTGGATCAAGGAGCGACGGCATGGGGGCGCGGACGCTAGCGCACGTCCACGTCCGGCTCAAGGGCGGGGGGATCAGTCGCCTAACTGCACCCTGGCTGCCGAAGCAACACGCGACCATCCAATGGCGAAACCCATGACCGCCACAGCGGCGGCAAGCGACGCGACGATTCGTAAGCCCCACGTCTTGCCGATCCCTGCTGCCGAAAGATCTGTCGAAGCGATGGCTGACACGAACCACCGCGGCGGCGTGGCGGCCGCCGCACGCACAGTTGCCAGAGCCATTTCAGCTGCCTGTCGCACGTCCATGGTCGTCGTAGCGTCACCAACGAGGGCATTCGCACGGTCAAGGAGCGCCGCTTCGGTAGCGGCGCGGAAACCACTCCAAGCGGCCGCCTGTTCCGTTGTCCACTTCGTTGCCGCTGCATGAAGTGCGGCTACGGACATGGGCACATCCTCACCGCCAGTCTGCGCCGAGATGTTCAATTGCCCTCGCAGCAACTCCGTCTTCGAGCCCGATCCGAGCCGTGACCAGTCGATGGCGATCTTTTCTTGCGTCGCCGTATTAGGGTCAAACGTCGACATCATCCCGGCGAGAAGGCTTGCGAGACTATCAAGGCCTTGGCCTTGGCCTTGGCCTTGGCCTTGGCCTTGGCCTTGGCCTTGGCCTTGGCCTTGGCCCCTGATCTCCGGCGAGGGCTCGAAGGACGCCGAGAAGGACCATCTCGTTGAGTCTGACGGCATTGGAAAAACCCAGACGCTTGCAGCCGCAAGTGCCAGCCACAGCGCCACCAAGTCCCATCGCCGCCGGTATAAGGGCACGAGCAGCGAGACGAACGAAACGTCGTCTCCGCGCAGCTCTTCCCGTTCAGCAATGATGACGAGCGGACGCTCTGCTTCGCTTGGGACTTTGTCCATAGCGAGAATCTATAAAGGAACCCATGATGATGCACGCACACCCTGGGCCCTTGCCATCGCGCCGCGCTAGCCCGCCTGCCCCTGCCGCACGCTGCGCACCAAGTATGGCTGCACGCCGCCGACGGTGTTGTTCGCCTCGCTCAGGAGTTCGAGCATGAATCCCGCGGCGAAGATGAACAGCGCGCTCAGGAAGAGCATGATCGCGACGAGGAATGGCGGACGCGTGCCCATGTCCTTGTCCATCGCGAACTTCTCGTAGAGCAGCCACGGCATGATGATGCAGTCGATCGCGATGAGCGCGATCCCCACGCGCCCGAACAGATACATCGGCCGGCTCTTGAAGGAGCCCTGCATCCAGAGCAGCACGACGTCGATGAGGACATCGAGCGTGCGCGAAAGGCCGTAGTGGCTGCGCCCCGCGAAGCGTGCGTGGTGCTGCACCGTGATCTCGCTGGTCGAGCCGCCACGCATGTGCACGATCGCCGGCAGCAGGCGATGCTGCCCGGGCCGCAGCCGAAGGCTGCGCGCGACCTCGCCGCGCAGCACCTTGTAGCCGCCCATGTCGCGCACATCGCAGCCGCTCACGCGTCGAAGGAGCCAGTTCGCCAGCCGGCTCGGGATCCGGCGGATCGGGCCCTCGACGCGGCCGCCTCGGAATCCGCTGACGAGATCGTGGCCACGAGCGAGCTCGGCCGCGAGCGCCGGGATGTCCTCCGGCGCGTTCTGTAGGTCGCCGTCCATCACGACCACCGTCGAGCCGCGGCTGGCCTGCAGCCCAGCCATGAGCGCGCTGCACTGGCCGACGTTGCGGGCGAGCGTGACCACACGCAGCCGCTTCATGTGCGTGAGCGCCTCGTCAACGAGTGCCGGCATCCGATCCGTCGAGCCGTCATCGACGATCACGATCTCGTGGTCGCCTGGGATTGCGGCGAGCACGGCGTCGGTGCGCCGCAGGAATTCCTGCACGCAGGCCTCTTCATCGTGCATCGGCGTGACGACGCTGATGCCGATCGACGCAAGACCAGAGGGCATGCCAGACTCCTGTTGGCGGCCCATCGACGCACCCCCGTGGGTCACTTCGGGCTCCCATTGCCGGTCTGGGGCTTCGTGGTCGTGGTCTTGCTCGCGTCCGTCGCGGGCTCCGGCTCGACCGGCTTTGGCCGGCGTTCCCGCAACTGCGCGATCGCCGCGAGCTCATCCTGCAGCTCGACCTTGCGCTTGGCCCACGCATCGCCGGCGATGATCTGCCGCGCGAGCGCCGTGCCGAGCTGCTCCGCCGCGCGGACATCGGATGGATAGTTCACGCCGCCAAGCGTGCGCGCAAAGCCAACCTCGCGTGCCCGCTCCAGCAGCGCATCCTTGCGATCCTCGAAGAGGTTGGAGAGGAGCGCCGCGAAGACGGTGGCACGGAGGGCTGGCCCGCAAGGGTAGCCATTGGCCAGCGTGACCTTGCCGCCGACGGTGATCGCATCCTCGCGCGGCAAGCACGGCAAGATCGCGGGGTTCGTGTGGGGGCGCTCGCGCTTAAAGGACTCGGGCAGATCCAGCATCAGCAGGCTCACGTCGTTACGGACCTCATTGAAGGTCTTGAACAGCACGGGGTACCACGTGGTGTCGAGACGCGCATCGAGCGCTTCATCGAACCACGTCAGGTCGAAGCTGAGGCTGCGCCAAGCGCGCGACTCGTCCTCGCGGGTGCGCCGGTCCTGGAGCCAGAGCAGGATGGCTTCATCCTTGGCCTGCTCTGCGGACGCTGGCTTGGGCGGCGCCTCGACGAGTGCCGTGAGATCGACCGACTCCGGGCAGAGGAACTTGCACTCGGACTGCTTGGGCTTTGCGGGTTCGCGAAGGGCTTCCTTCGCAGGCTCCTTGACGGCTTCGCGAGCCGCATCCGCAGGCGGAGCCACCTGAGGCACCGCGTCGCGGGCAGGTTGCTGAGGCGCGGGCGATGCGGCCGGAACCGCCGCCTGCGTCGGCGCGGTGGCGGGTGCTTGGCAGCCGGCGGCTGCACCGAGCAGGATCGCGAAAAGGATCGAGTGCATCGGTGCACCGTAACCAACGACGGGCGATCGCGCTACGCACGATCCGTTGGCCGGGTGCGCCAGGATTCGAGCCCTTCGCCCTTGGACCCGCGCCACCTTGGCGGCACAATCCGACGATCCAGGAGCCACCATGACCACCGCCGCCCTCATCGTCCACGCACTCGCAGCCTCGACCATGGCTGCTCCCCCCGTCAACGATGCGTGCGTGAGCGCCGAGGCGATCGCCGGCCTGGGCTCGTTCGCCTTCACGAGCGTGGAGGCCACGACCGACGGACCGATCAATCCCGAGTGCAACTTCTTCAGCCAGTCCCAGGTGTGGAAGGACATCTGGTTCTGCTGGACGCCGTCGGCATCCGGCCTGGTCACCATCGCGACCTGTGGCGGCGCAACGTGGGACACCAAGCTCGCCGTCTACGCCGGCTGCGACTGCGGCGCGACCGCCACGTCGATCCTCGGCTGCAGCGACGACACGTGCGGTGCGCAGTCGCGCGTGACCATCGCGGTGACCGCCGGCCAGCAGTACTTGGTGCGCATCGGCGGCTATGGCTCGAGCGAGACCGGCGCTGCCAGCGGTGCCGGCACGCTGACGATCGCCGATGGTGCACTCTTCGAGGTCACGCGCCCCGAGACCGGCACGCGGTACGTGGCGTACGCAGCAGCCACGTGGGCAGCGGCCGAAGCCACGGCCGTGCAGCTCGGCGGCCACCTCGTCTCGATCGAGGATGCCGAGGAGAACGAGTGGGTGCGTGCGAACGTGGCGAACTACGGTGGTGTGGACCGTCGACTCTGGATCGGCTTCAACGATGTCCAAGTCGAAGGACAGTTCGCCTGGACCGATGGCACGCCGGCCACCTACACGAACTGGAACCCGGGCGAACCGAACAACAGCGGTGGCATCGAGGACTTCACGGAACTTCTTGGGTCGAATGGCCGTTGGAACGATCAGGACGCCGATGGCAACGGGCAGCAGATCGGTGTCGCGGAATTGGGCGAGTCGGTTCCGGCGTGTGCGCCGGATCTGGACGGTGATGGCTTCGTCGGCGGCGCCGATCTCGGCATCCTGCTGACCGCATGGGGTACCGCAGACGCGGCATCGGACTTGGATGACGATGGCTTCGTCGGCGGCGCCGACCTAGGCATCATGCTCGTCTCGTGGGGTCAGTGCCCGCAGTGATCGTCGGGGGATCGCGGTAGGCTCATCGCATGGCCATCACGACGATCCTGCTGGCATGTTCGCTCTTCGCCCAGGCCGCCGACCAGCCTGCCGCTCAGGCACCGGTCGAGCCGCCCTCGCTCACTCCCATCACGCTCCAGCTCAACTGGGTCGCCGAGCCTGAGTTCGGCGGCCTCTTCGCTGCGGTCGAGGACGGCATCTTCGATCGCGCGGGCTACAAGGTCATCCTGCTGCAAGGCACTGGTGGCACGCCGACCTGCACGCTCGTCGCCGCGGGCACCTGCGACTATGCCGTCGCGCAGGCGGACCAGATCCTGCTCGCGCGCGCGAGCGGCCAAGACGTGGTCGGGCTGTTCGCCACGTTCCAGCACGCGCCGACCGCCATCATGCTGCATGACTCCAACCCTGCGCAGACGCTGGCGCAGGCATGGACCACGGGGCTGACGATCGAGATCGAGCCGGGGCTGCCGTTCGTGCGCCACATGAACGACATGCTCGGCGACCAAGGCGTGACGCTCGTCAGCCGCTCGCCCGGCGTGGCCACGTTCGAGCGCGACCTGAAGCTCGGCGTGGTCTGCTGGTGCAGCAGCGAACCGATCACGCTCCTGCGCAACGGCATCCAGACCAAGTGCCTGATGGTCAGCGATTGCGGCTTCGATCCCTATTCCACGGTGCTGATCACCACGTCCAAGCGCGTCGACGCCGACCCGGACGGCGTAAAAGCGTTTGTCGACTGCGTGCGGGAAGGGTGGGCCGCGTACCTGGCGAATCCGACCCCCTACCACGCACGCATGATGAAGCTCAACCGCGCCATGGACGAGCAGGCGATGGAGCTCTGCTCCAAGGCGCAGCGACCGCTGATTATGCCCGAGGGCATGACCCCGGCGCAGCTCGGTCGCATGGAGGCGCGCCGATGGCAATCGCTCACCGACCAGATGGTCGAGTCGGGCATCCTGCGGCCCGACTTCGATGCCAGCGGTTCATGGGTTGAGTGGACCCCTGAGCCCGCTCCCGATGGCGCGGTGGTCATCGAGGAGATCACCGAGGAAATCATGGTTCCAGCTGAAGAAGCCCCCGCTGCGCAGCCGAACGAGGAGGTGGCTCCATGAACACGATCCTGAGAACGATGCTTGCTGTGGCGTGCTGCGCGCTGGCCGTGCCGGCGGCGGCGCAGGATGCTGCGCCTGTGGCTGCCGAGAGCAGTGCCGCCTCGCCGGCGCTTCCCGCACCGTCTGCGGTCAAGAAGACCACCCCAAGCCAAGTCGCGCAGGCTGCGCGATCGCTGCGTCGCAGCATGGCGTGCGAAGCCTGCGGCGGCGACGGCGCGGTCGTGCGCCAACGCACGCGCAAGGCCGAGAAGCTGTTCACCAAGGGGCAGATCTATCACGAGCAGGATGCCTGCTCGACCTGCAAGGGCACGGGCTCGGCGAAGCCTGAGCTCATCATGCAGCGCTTCGATGCGCTCGTACTTGCCATGGCTGGCTGCCCCGATGAACTCGCAAAGAACGCCCCAGCGACCAAGATCCTGACCGAGGTGTTCGATTCGATCACGGAGTTCGCGCGCACACGCAACGCCGAAGCGATCGACAAGGCAGCGCAACGGCTTGCAGGCGGCTTCGGTGACGAACCCGGCACGCCGCTGGTGGCCATCGGCGTGCTGAAGCCGTCCGTTGACCTGGGACTCGGTGCCGTGAGTATGGTCATGGAGCTGCCCAGCGGTGCCTTGATCGCGATCGACGAAGCACAATTCCACAGCGCCAAGTCGGGCGACCGCGCACTGGGTGCTGGCATCGTGCGTGGCCACGCGACCGTGGGCAAGAACGACTACCTCGTCGTCGAACGCGGCTTCGTACTGATGGTCACCAGCGAGAAAGACTTGAAGATCAAGGAGGAGGAAGCGGAAGCCGCTCGCCGCGCTGCGCGCGAACCCGCGCCGGTGCCCGAACCCCGCGATCCGCCGCGCGAACCCGATGACGAGAACATGCCCGAGCGCTGAGCGCCGGTCAGACCGAACCGCTGACCGCCTGCATTGCCTTGCGGCGGAGCTTCTGCGACATATTGGTCCCCAGCGCCGCGTGGAAGCCGCGCTGGATCTCGGGCTCGTCGGCCAGCATCGTGTGCAGGCGCTCTGCATCCCAGACCAGCAGCGTGCTCGGTGCACAGGCGCGCACCGTGGCCGACGCCGCGGCGCGATCGATGAACGCCATTTCGCCCACGAAATCGCCGGGAATGCACGTCGCCACCCGCCGGCCATCCACCACGACCTCGAGTTCGCCGCCCTCGACGAGCCAGAGCGCCGCCACGGGATGACCACGCTCGACGAGCGCAGGATCCCCGGGCCCCACGCGCGCGGGTGACGCGAGACGCACCAAGGTCGCGAACTTGTGCGCGGGCATCCACGGGAAGATCCGCTCTCGCAGCGCGGCTTCTGCCGGCGTGAGCTGGCCACGCATGCGCTCGCGCACGAGCAACGCGATCTGCAGGGCGTTGACCAGGACATAGACGACGTTCCACCCCGCGGCTTCCCAGTTCGGAACGTCAAGCATCATGAAATAGGCGATGAAGCACCCGCTCGCCACGACCGCCGCCACGCGCAGCAGCAGGATGTCGCGCACGAGGTAGCACCCCAGGAGCAAGAGATTCGCCACGTGGATCAGCACGGCGCGGGATCCTACGGGCGACGGCGCAGGGCAATCGCTCCCACGCCCCAGATGATCGCTGCGGCCGCAAAGCCGATCGGCACCAGCCCCAGACCCTTGGCCAGCGAGCCGGTTGCATCGCTCACCTTGCCCACGAGCCATGGGCTCGGCACATCGCCCAGCACGTGGATCATGAGCGTGCTCATGCCGACGGCGAAGGCGCGCGCATCGGATCCCACGCTGTTGAGGATCGCGGCATTGATCGGGGCCTGCGACACGAACGCCATGAAGCAACCGACTCCCGTGGCCACGATGCAGATCGTGTGATCCTGCGTCGCGATGGCCAGCATGAGCAGCGGCGCCGCGACCAGTGCGGTGATCGCGCAGAGCATCAGGCTCGGTGCCGCGCGGCCGCGCGCGAGCCGCGCATCGATGGCTCCGCCTGCGATCGTGCCGAGGAAACCCGTCACGACCACAATGCCGCTGAAGGTGATCGCCGCTGATTCCGGTGACCACCCCCGCTCGCGTTGCATGAACGCCGGCATCCAGACGGCGAGTGCGCCGAGCGAAAACGTGTAGGCGGTGTAGCCCGCAACCGACCACATCCACTGCGCGTTGGTGGCGAGCGTCCAGAGCGCCTCGCGGCGGCCGCTGCGCGCGGTCGCCATCGTGGGCGCGGACTGGATGGCTGCACCGCTTGACGCCGCAGGCTCATCCATCGCGCCGCGCACGGGCTCGGTCAGCCGAAAGCACAGGAGCCCGAGCACGAGCCCGGGGCCACCGGCGATCCAGAACGCGGCGCGCCAGCCGATCGATTCGCTCACGAGGCCACCGACGAGGAACCCGAGCGCGCTGCCGACGGGAATGGCCGCGTAGAAGATCGCCAGCACCGTGCTGCGCCGCTGCGCCGGGAACCAATCACCCAGGATCGACGGGCCCACCGTCGCATACGCGGCTTCGCCCACGCCGATGATGGCGCGGCTCGTGAGGAGCGCGCCGAACCCACCGGCGAAGCCCGCGGCCACGGTGGCCGCACTCCACACGATGACGCCTGCACCGAGGATCGCCGTGCGGCGCAGTGAACGCGCCATCGCCCCGAAGAGCGGGCTCGCGAACATGTACGACACCAGGAAGACGCTGGTCAGCAGCCCGATGTCGGCATCATCGGCACCGAAGGCCTTCTTCAGCGGCTCGACCATACCCGCGACCACGAAGCGGTCGAGGTAATTCAGCAGGTTGAGCGCCGTCAGCGCGACGACCGCGCTGGTGGCGGGCTTCATCCAAGCCCCTCGACCTTCCAGCCGTCGCGGTAGCTGCGGCGCACCATTGCCGTGGCGGCGGCATCGTCAAAGGTCTGCTTGGCCGAGTCGTAGCGCAGCGTCTTGCCGGCGACCACGCCGCCGATCACGCCGCAGAGCACACCCTCGGTCAGCGGGCCCGCGAACTCAAGCGGCGCGCTCGTGGCACCCTTGCCCATGCAGGCATCGACCCACTGGTGCCAGTGGTTGTACTCGGGCAGCTCGGGCAGCTTGGTGCCGTCGGCGAGCGTGCCCGGGAAGAGGTGCACGTCGCCCGGGTGGCAGACGATCATCGTGCCGCGCTCGCCCACCACGATCGTGGCGCCATCTCGCGAACGCTTGGCCATGTTGAAGTCAGCCGGCACGCCGGGCAGGATCGACGTCGACGGCATGCGGCCACCGTCGTACCACGTCAGCGTGAGCGCCTTGCCGCCTGCAGCCGCAACCCCCTCGAAGGTGAGCTCGACCACTTCGCTCGACGGATACTGCTCGGCGGTCAGGCTCTCGCTCTCGCCGCGAATCAGCGTGGGGTAGCCAAGTCCGAGCGCCTTGTACGGCACGTCGAAGAAGTGGCAGGCCATGTCGCCGAGCGCACCGGTGCCGAAGTCACGCACCCCGCGCCACTTGAACGGCGCGTAGGCATCGTTCTTGTACGGGCGCTCAGGAGCGACGCAGAGCCACGAGTTCCAGTCGAGGTTCGCCGGCACGGGATCGCTGCCGGCCGGACGATCACCGCCTTGCGGCCACCAGCCGGTGGACCGGTTGGTCCAGATGTGCACGGCCTTGACCTGTCCAAGCACGCCGGCCTTGAGCAGCTCCATGGCCTTGCGACGGCCGGGATTGGCGGTGTTCTGGATGCCCATCTGCGTGATGACCTTCTTCGCGGTCGCCGTCTGCGCGATCACGCGCGCTTCATGCAGCGAGTGCGTCAGGGGCTTCTGGACGTACGCATGCTTGCCCATGCGCATGGCCTGCACGGCCACGGGCGCGTGGGCATGGTCAGGCGTGCTCACGATGAAGGCATCGATCGCGTCGCCGGCCTTGGCGAGGAATTCGCGGTAGTCGGTGAAGCGGCGCTCCGTCGGGACCGCGTACGTCTCGCCCTGCTTGGCGAGGGTGTCACGGTTCACGTCGCAGAGCGCGGCGATCGAGACGCCGGGGTGGCTCGCGACCTGCGCGAGGTCGGATGCCCCCATGCCGCCACAGCCGACGCACGCCACACGGAGCTTGCTCGCAGCACCCTGCGCAGCGGCACGGCGCACCCACCACGGCAACTGCGTCGCTGCCCCTGCAGCGGCAGCAGTGAGGATGAACTGACGGCGGCCGGTGGAAAACGACGATGGGTCGATGCGCATGGAAAGCTCCTTCGGGGGCGAGGACCCGCACGCGCGGGCGGTGGAGTGTCGCGGCCCTTGCCTCAGGATGCAACTCGGTACCATCCTGAAGTTTCGTCGCCCACCATGGCCGGAACCGACTCGACGCCAGCCGACCACCACACCCACGGTCCCTCAGGGACCGCGGCGAAGTTGGCCATCACCCTCGTGGCGCTGGGGGTGGTCTTTGGCGACATCGGCACCAGCCCGCTCTACGCCATCAAGGAGTCACTTTCGGCCCATCACGGCATGCCGAGGGATCCATCCACGGTCCTTGGCGTGCTGAGCCTTTTCTTCTGGTCGCTCACGATCATCATCAGCGTCAAGTACGCATGGCTGATCCTCAAGGCCGACAACCGCGGCGAAGGCGGCATCTTTTCGCTCATGTCGCTGCTCCCCGCGCCGGGACAGTCGATCCGGACGCTGTCGCTGCCCTTCTTCGTGATGGGGCTGATGGGCGCTGCCCTGCTCTACGCGGACGGTGTCTTGACGCCGAGCCTGTCCGTGCTGAGCGCCATCGAAGGTCTGGACGTGGTCTCGCCGGGCTGGAGCCGCTTTGCCGTGCCGATCACCTGCGTCATCCTCGTGGTGCTGTTTGGGGTGCAGCGATTCGGCACCGCCGCGATCGGCTCCTGGCTCGGTCCACTCATGGTGGTGTGGTTCGCGGTGATCGGACTGCTCGGTGTACGCGGCATCATGCTGCATCCGGAAGTGCTGAAGGCCTGCAGCCCCACCTACGCGATCGAACTGGCACGATCCCATCCGTGGAACTGCTTCACGGCGCTGGGCAGCGTCATCTTGTGCGTGACCGGTGGCGAAGCGCTCTACGCCGACCTTGGCCACTTCGGCCGCTTCCCGATCCGTGCCGCCTGGTACTCGATCGTGATGCCCGGTCTGCTCCTGAACTACTTCGGACAGGGTGCGATGTACTTGCAGGACATGTCGGTGGAGCAGCCGTTCTTCACCATGGCACCCAGCTGGGCGCAGCTGCCGTTGGTGATCCTTGCAACAGCCGCAACCTGCATCGCGAGCCAGGCGATCCTCACGGGCCTCTTCAGCCTGACGCACCAGGCAATCCAGCTCGGACTCCTGCCGCGCCTGCGCGTGATCTACACCAGTGACCATGGCGGCCAGATCTACGTACCGCTGGTCAACACGATCATGATGCTGGCCTGCGTGCTGCTGGTCATGATCTTCGAGAAGAGCATGGCGCTGGCCGATGCCTACGGCCTGAGCGTGGCAGCGTTGATGTTCATCACGACCGTCCTGTACACCGCCTACAAGCGTCGCACGGGATGGAGCGTCGCAACCTGCCTGCTCTTCGCGATCCCGATCGGGCTGGTGGATTTGGCGTTCTTCCTGGCCAACGTGCTGAAGATCCCGAGCGGCGGCTGGATCACCTTGGCCATGGCCGTCACGCTGCTCGTGCTCATGTGGACCTGGCACCGCGGGCGGCAGGTGCTGAGCGCCAAGTTCAACAAGCAGGTGCTCTCGTTCGAAGCGCTGCTGAACTCGCTCGACACCCACCCGGTGCCGCGCGTGCAGGGCACGGCGATCTTCCTCACGCCCAGCGACGAGGGTGTGCCGCCCACCCTGCTGCATCACCTCAAGCACAACAAGATCCTGCACCAGCACGTGGCGATCATGAGCATCCGCACCGCACCGGTACCTCGCGTGCCCGAGGAGGAACAGGTGCAGGTCGAGGAGCTGCGCGATGGTTTCTTCCGCGTGCGTTGCCAGCACGGCTTCAACCAGTCGGTCGACGTGCCACGGCTGACGAAGTTGGCGGCGCAGTACGGCCTCGAATCGCGCGAAGGTTCCACGACCTACTACCTCGGCCGCACGATCCTCACGCCGCGCGGCCACAGCGAGCTCGCCGGCTGGCAGAAGCGGCTCTTCTGCACCATGTCGCAGGCGGGCGCGAACAACCCGCTGCACTTCTCGATCCCGCCGGGGCGCATGGTCGAGCTCGGCATCCAGATCGATCTCTGAGCGCACCTACACTGCGCCGCCCATGATCGCCCCCGACGACGTCACCACACAGGCAGCCGCCGCTCCGCTGCAGGTTCCGCTTTGGGTCTGGGGCGCATTCATCGTGGGCGTGACGCTCGCGATCATCGCCGACCTCAAGCTGGTGCACCGCACCGCGCACGAGATCGCCATGCGCGAGGCCCTGCGCATGGTGGCGTTCTGGGTGGCACTGGGCATGCTGGTTGGCGCCGGCATCTGGGCCACGCTCGGCGCCGATGCCGGCGCGCAGTACCTGGCGGGTTACCTCGTCGAGCAGTCGCTGTCGATCGACAACGTGTTCGTCTTCGCACTGATCTTCGACCGCTTCAAGGTCTCGCGCGAGAGCCAGCCCCGCGTGCTCTTCTGGGGCATCCTCGGCGCGGTCCTCATGCGCGGCGCGTGCATCGCCGGTGGACTCACACTGCTCAAGCTCTTCACCTGGACGATGTATGTCTTCGGCGCGATCCTCCTGCTCACCAGCGTGAAGATGCTCCGCAGCGGCGACGACGAGCCGGATGTGGATCCATCGCGCAGCCGTGCGCTGCGGCTCATGCGCCGCATCATTCCCATCAGCGAGTCGTATGACGGGGAGCGCTTCTTCACGCGGCAGGCCGGCCGGCTCATGGCTACGCCGCTCCTGGCCGTCCTGCTCATCGTCGAGGTCAGCGACCTCGTCTTCGCGGTCGACTCGATTCCCGCGGTGTTCGGCATCACGCAGGATCCATTCCTGGTGTTCAGTTCGAACATCATGGCGATCATCGGCCTGCGCGCGCTGTACTTCGCCGTGGCGAGCCTGCTCGGCGCATTCCGGTTCCTCAAGACGGGCCTGGCGATCCTGATCGCGGTGATCGGCGTGAAGCTGATCCTGCAGCCGATGGGCTACCACGCCCCGCCGCTCGTCACCCTGTCGGTCATCGCAGCGATCCTCGGCGGCTCGATCGGCCTGAGCCTGCTCTTTCCCGGACGTGCAGCCGAGGGAGCAGGCGCGGAATCAAAGAACGAACCGACGCGGGATTGATCCGGCGCCGCGTCTCGCTAGACTCCGGAAATGCCTCTTCCTCGCCGCACGATCGTGGCTGTCGCCACCGGTGTCGCCGTCGCCACGGCGGCCACGGTGACCTTCATTGCTGTCAGTGGCCGCCAGACGCCGGCGCAGATGCTGGCCGATGGCCAGGCCTACCTGACTGGCGACGGCGTCGATCGGAACACGACCAAGGGACTGGCCTTGCTCGAGAAGACTGCGCTGTCCGACGACCCGGCCAACGCGCGCGAGGCATCGCTCGAACTGGTCAGCCACTTCGAGGACCTGAGCAGCGACGCAAGCAGCCAGGCAAGTGCGCAGCGCTGGCGCCTGCGGGCTGCCGAGTGTGGCCACCGAGATTCGGCCGAGGTGCTGTTGGTCGACCTGCTGGGCCAGGTGCCCATGCCTGAGCAGACCGAGCGCGTGGCGCGCGCTGGCGCCAAGGCCGGAAGCCCCTACTGCATGCTGGTCCTGGGCGATCTGCTCGCGCAGGGCCGCGGCACCGTCAAGCAGGATCTGCCGGGCGCACGTGAGTGGTACCGCAAGGCCGATGACGCCGGCGAAGCGCGCGGCAACTCGCGGCTGGCGCTCATGCTGCTTGAGGATCCTGCCCAGCAGGCCGAGTGCCTGCAGCGGCTCATTCGTGCCGGTGGAGCTGGCGATGCCGAGTGCGCGTACCACGCGGGCATGCGGCTTCTGGGCAACCACGGCGTCGAGCCCGACGTGAAGGCCGCGGTGGTGATGTTCGAGCGCGCGATCGCGTCGGGCCACGCCAAGTCGTGCTTCGAACTGGCCAGCCTGCTCGAAGTGGGCGTGCTCGTGCCGCAGGATCTGGCCAAGGCCCGTGCGCTGCAGCAAGTCGCGGCGGGCGAGGACCCCCGCGCATGCTTTGCCTATGCACAGATGTGCGAACTTGGGATCGGCGGTCCAGTCGATGTGCACACCGCCATGGCGCACTACGCGCGTGCCGCGCAATCCGGGCTGTTCGGTGCCCACCTCCGCATGGGCGTGCTCTGCCAGGAAGGCCGGCCGGGCTTCGAGCCCAATCCGGCCGAAGCCGAGAAGCACCTGCGAGCGGCGGCGGATGCTGGTGATTCGACCGCGCAGTGGCGACTGTCGCGCGTCCTGGTCGAGACTGGCCGCGGCGGCGAGGATGCCGCCGAACTCTCGGCCAAGGCAGCCAAAGCCGCGGTTCCGGGTGCCCTCTACGACCAGTACTGGTTCTTGCTCAAGGGCAGTGCCAACCAGCCGGCCAACCGCATTGCCGCGATCGAGTCGCTCGATGCCGCCGTCGACGCGAACTTCCCCGAGGCGCTGTACCGCCGCGGCGTGCTGCTCTCCGACGGCGGCCAAGGCGTGATCGGCAACATCAAGGATGCGGCCGAGGCCTTCAACAGGGCCGTCGAGCTCGACGTGCCGATGGGCGCGCTCCAACTCGGCGCGCTCTACCAGCTTGGCTTGGACGCCCCGCCCGACAACACGCTGGCCGCTGCGCAGTACCGCTTTGCCGCCGAGCGCGGCATCACCGAAGCGCAGTTCCGCCTGGGGCTGATGTACGAATTCGGCAACGGCCTGCCTGCCGACGAGCGCGAGGCGTACCGCTGGTACCACTTGGCTTCGGCCGAGGGTGACGGCCGGGCGATCGGGCGTCGTGCATACCTGCGCACCAAGCTCCTGCAGCAGGACTGGCAGGCGCTTGAGGACACCGCCCCGGCGCTGCTCCTGGTCGAGCCAGCCAAGGCCAAGTTCTATCGCGAGCAGACATGGTCGCCGCTTGATCGCCGCGGTGGCCGCGGCGCGCCCGCCAAGGGCGAGGGCTTTGCCGGTCGCGACATCTCGATCCCATCGGATCGCCCCACAGGCGGTGGCAAGAGTCGCTCTGGCGGCCAGCGCCCCAAGGGCAGCCGAGGCAACTGAACCTCGCTGCTCGGGCGGTTGCCCGTGGGCCGGACGCCCGCCCACTGGCCGGCGCGATCTGGTGCTTCGATGCCGTGCCGAACCGGTCCTTGTTTGATGTTTTGTCTAAGAACTACAACAAGCAACCAAGCCGGCCAAATCGACTCATGAAACACAGCGAGCCAGCCCGAAGGCTGGCTCGCTGGAGTGTGTTGGGTTGGTTGGGCTGAATCAGCCGTCGTAGCCACCACGGCCGCCACCGCCGCCGTAGCCACCACGACCACCACCGCCGCCGCCACCGTAGCCGCCGCGGCCACCGCCGCCGCCGCCACCGTAGCCACCGCGGCCGCCGCCGCCGCCACCACCGTAGCCGCCGCGGCCACCGCCGCCGCCGCCGCCACCGTAGCCACCGCGGCCGCCGCCGCCACCACCGCCGCCACCCTGCGCGGGCGGACGAGCTTCGTTCACGGTCAGGGTGCGACCGTCAAACTGGGTGCCGTTGGTCTTCTCGATGGCTTCGTTGCCCTGGGCAGCGTCGCCCATGGTGACGAAACCGAAACCGCGGCTGCGACCGGTGTCGCGATCCTTGGCGATGAACACGTCGACGACAGTACCGAACTGCTCGAAGAAAGAGCGCATGTCGTCTTCAGTAGTACCGAACGGCAGATTGCCGATATAGAGCTTCACGAGGCATTCCTTTCAATGCGGGACAACAAGGCCGATGATTCGAGATCCCACATTGACGAAAGCTGGCTCGAAACTCGGACGAGGCGTGCTGAGGTGACGGCAACGTGCCGTTCCCAGCGTCGACGAGTGTAGCGGATCGGCTCATTCCCACCAAGCACTGCAGACAATTCCACATGGCCACCAACCACTTGCCGTTCCACCAGCGCATCGCAGGCCGCCTCACCCTGCTTGGCGTGATTCCTGCCGTGCTGTTATTGGGCATCTTCACCGCCATCAAGATCAGCGGTGATTACGAGCAGGCCGTTGAGGAAACCGAGGTCCGCTTGCAGCGCGTGGCCGCGCAGGTGGCCGCTCGACTCGATGCACAGAACCGCGTGGCCTGCGAACTCGTGCAGACGATGGCGCTTCAGCGCGCAACCCGGTGGGATGGCAGCAGCGGTGACCGCGAACGCACGCTCACGCTGATGGGCGAATTGCTGAAAGCCAATCCCTGGGCGATCGGCACGTACTTCGCCTTCGAGCCCAATGCCGACGGCCAGGATGCGCACTACCTCGCCAACCCGATCCCGGGCGTGCAGCACGCCGGCAGCGGTCAGTTCGTGCCGTACGCCTTCCTCGACTGGCGCAACGGCAATGCGCTCGCCTTCAAGGCCAACATCGACATGGAGACCAGCCTGTACTACGCAGGCGTACGAGATCTCTGGCGCTCGACGCAGCAGGTCAAGGCGCGCATCACCGAGCCATACGTGTACGACGGCCAGGCGATGATCGAGACTGTTGCACCGATCGCGGTGGATGGCGCGTTCAAGGGCATCGCCGGTGCGGATCGTGCGCTGCGCGACCTTGCCGCGCTGGTGCGCGAGGAGTGCGAACTGCACGGTGTCGATGCGTTCGTGATCAGCTCCGGCAGCGCCGTTCCCGGCTTCACCAAGCCCCGAGCGTTCATCACCGCAACCACCGATCGCAAGGACGCGGCCGAGGACGCCGTCGAGGGCATGCTGCGCACCAAGGCCGTGGAGGCATCACCGTACGCCGCCATCTTCGAGCCGATGCTCGGCGAGTCCATGGGCGTCAGCGGGACGATGAGCATGGCCAAGTTGCAGGCCGCCAACGATCCCGTGAGCGGCGAGCCCTGCATATGGGCGCACCAGGTGCTGCCGCTGCCCGACGGCAATCGGTGGGATGTGATCGTGCGCGAGAGCGAGCGAGATGCACTCGCGGGCGCCGAAGCAGGGCTGATCACGCAGGTGCTGACCGCAGGTGGCGGCGTGACGTTGCTCGCCGTGCTCCTGCTTGCTCCGGCGATCCTCGTGGGCAAGCGTCTCGCAGTCGCGTCGACGAGTGCCACGGTCATGGCCGGTGGCGACCTCAGCGGCACGGCACCCAGTTCCGATGGCCGGGACGAAGCAGCCAACCTGGTCAACGCCCTCGGTGCCATGCACCAGGGTATGGAGTCACTCATCACCAAGGTGAAGGAAGCCACCATCAACATCAACTCCACCGCCACGGAACTGACCGCGACGGCACGGCAGCAGGAGCGCAACTCGCATGGGCTCAGCGCCAGCACCACGCAAGTGGCCGCCGCAGCCAAGCAGATCGCCGCGACCAGCAGCGAGCTCGGCGACACGATGGAACGCGTGGCGCTCACCGCTGCACGCGCAGCGGAGCTCGCCCGCAGCGGTCGCAGCGGCCTCGACGGCATGGGCGAGACGATCCGCGGGCTCGAGGACGCCACCTCCGGCATCGCCGCGCGACTGTCGGCGATCAGCGAGAAGGCTGCAACGATCAATGGTGTCGTGACCACGATCACGAAGGTCGCCGATCAAACGAACCTCCTCTCGGTCAATGCGGCCATCGAGGCCGAGAAGGCCGGGGAGCATGGCGTGGGATTCCTGGTGGTCGCGCGCGAGATCCGTCGACTCGCGGACCAGACGGCGGCAGCCACGCTCGACATCGAGCAGACCGTGCGGCAGATGCAGACCGCGGTGAGTACCGGCGTGATGGAGATGGACCGCTTCGCCGAGCAGGTGCGCCGCGGCGTGCGCGACGTCGGGACGATCGGCGGTCAGCTCGGCCAGATCATCGAGCAGGTCGACGAAGGCAGCGCGCAGTTCGCCGACGTCAACCGCGGCATGAAGAGCCAGAGCGAGGGTGCGCGCCAGATCAGCGATGCGATGGGCCAGCTCACCACGACCACGCGCGAGACGATGCTCGCCGCCGAGGAGTCATCGCGTGCCGCAGACCGATTGCTCGCGGCCATGGCTGAACTCAAGACCGCCGTCGAGGCCTTCAAGATCCGCCGGGCCTGATCGATGCGGCACCTGTGCGTGATGATCGGCGGCGAACGGTTCGCGCTGGCGGCGAAGGATGTGCACGAAGTCGCACCGGCGATCGCGGCTCGCCATGTGCCTGGCGCGCCGGTCTGGTGCCGGGGCTTCGCGTGTGCACGCGGTGCCTGGTTGCCGCTCGTGCATGCAGCGGCGCTCCTGGGCCTGCCCGCCACCGCCGCCACCACAGCGAGCCGCACGCTGCTCATGCGGCCCGATGGTGCACCCGCGCTGCTGCTTGAAGTCGATGAGGTGCTTGAGCTCGCGGAACTCGACCTGACCGGAAGCCACCCCGGACTCTCGATCGAGGCGCTTGCGTGGCTCGGACCGATGTGCACGCATGGTGGGCGCAGCGTGCAGGCGATCGACGCCGGCACCTTGGCGCGGCATCCGGCGCTGGCCATCGTGCGCGACGGGGCATTCCCCGCATGAGCCATCCCGTGCGCGCACTGCTCACCGAGAACGGCGGCATCGATGCGGCGCACTGCGAAGGGGCGGCCTTCGAAGCGCTGTGCGCTGCCGAGCGACGGCGCGTGGGGGCACGAGATGACGTTGAACTCGCCCGGCACCTCCGCGATGACGAAGCGGCGCTGCATGCTTTCGTGGCCCAGGTCGCCGTACCCGAGACATGGTTCTTCCGCTACCCGATGAGCTTCGAAGCATTGCATGCGCACCTGTCGGGTCGCGGCCGGCCCGTGCGCATCACCAGCATCGGCTGCGCGACGGGCCAGGAGGCGTACGCCGCAGCCGCCACGGCATTGGCGGCGCTGGGGCCCGGCGGCAGCGTGAGCGTGGAAGCATTCGATCGCAATCCGGTGGCGATCGAGGTTGCGCGTCGTGCGCAGTGGTCGGGATCGCTCGCGCTGCGCGGCAGCGTGCCGTCGTGGGCGCAGCCATGGATCAGGATCGAGCCGCAGGGCGCATGGATCCATCCGAACGCCAAGGCGGCTGTGTCGTGCGCCCACGTTCGTTCGAGCGCGCACATGATCGAGGTGCTCGACGGCCGATCGTTCGATGTGGTGATGTGCCGGAACCTGCTCATCTACCTGGACGCACCCACGCGCGATGCGCTGGTGGCGGCCATGGTGCGCGCCGTGCCCGTGGGCGGACTGCTGATGCTCGGGCATGCGGAGCGGGTCGAGCTGGGGCCATCCTGGCGCCGCGACGATCGCAATGAGAGCTTTACGTGGCACCGCGGCGAACTGCCGCCGCTGGTGGCGCCGCAGCGCAGTCCGATGGTGTCGGATCGTTCGAACGAACGGCATGCGCGCGTGCTGGAAGCGACCAACCCGAAGGCGCCGCGATCGATGAGCGAGGACGACCCGCGCACGATGCCCCTGCCGCGTCTTCAGCCAACGGCGCACGGAAACGAAGAAAGCCCGGCCATCGCCGCGTCGAGCGAGGGAATGCCCCTGCCGCAGCACGTCGATTCGCTCATTGCGCAAGCCGAGTCGGCGATGGCGGCCAACGAACACGAGCGTGCCCGCAGCCTGCTGGAGCAGGTCGTGTATCTGGCGCCGCAGCATGACCTGGCGATGCTGGCGTTGGCCTCGGTGGCTGAGCGGCTCGGTCGGCTGGGCGAAGCACAGCGATGGCGGACCCGGGCGCAACGGGCGGCCACGCGCGGACGGAGCGCAACATGACCGACCACCGCCCACTCACCGCCGCGGAACTCGACGCCAACGCCGAGGCCTTCGCTCGCGTCATCGAGCGTGAGCGCGCGACTGACGTGCATGCCGTGCTCGCACGCGTGGGGTCGTCGTGGATCGCCGTGCCGGCGGCGCGCGTCCTGCGCGTGACCCGCGCGGTCAAGCCGCACCGCATCCCGCACCGATCGCATCGCGCGCTGCGTGGCCTGGCCAACATCGAGGGCGAGGTCGCCATCGTGATGGATTTGGCCTCGCTCTGCGGCTTCAGCTGGTCACCGACCGGCGACGATGCCGCGCGCATGATCGTGCTGGGCGAACGCGGCGCCGCGTGGGCCTTCGAAGCCGACGAGGTCCCGGGTACGGTCGCCGGCAACTCGCAGGACCTGCTTGCCGCCCCGCTCACGGTGGCGGCGTCGGGCGCCGGCTTCACCACGCACCTGATGCCGTGCGCGACCGGTCATGCAGGGATTCTTGATGTGGATGCCCTTCTCGCGGCGTGCGCCGAGGCGGTGCGAGCATGAACCTCGGCGGCTTCAGCATGTTCGACCTGTACAAGGCCGAGGCCGAGCAGCATGGCCGTGCGCTGAGCGATGGCCTGGTGGCCCTCGAGAACGCCACGGATCCATCGCTCGTCGAACCGCTCATGCGCGCGGCGCACAGCATCAAGGGTGCGGCTCGCATCGTCGGCTTCGAGCAAGTCGTCACGTTGGCGCACGCGATGGAGGATTGCCTGGTGCGCCTGCAGCGCGCTCAGGAGCCGATCGTGCCCGCGCGGGTCGACCAACTCCTCAAGGGAACGGATCTCCTGGTGCAGAGCGCGCAGGTGGCCGAGGCCGACGTGCCGGCATGGAACACCGCGCATGCCGCGGCGATAGCCGACCTTGCATCGCAGTTGCAGCAACCGGCTGCCGCGCCGACCACGACGATGCCCCAGGTACCCGCGCTGCCGCAGGTGCAGCCAGAGACCCCACCAACGGCATCCTCCTCGGCATCGCCGTCAACCACATCCAATGGGCCACGATCGGCAGCCGACATTCTGCAGGAACGGCCCGCGCTGCCAACATCGGGGCCCGCCCCTGCGGCGCCGGCTGCGGCAGCCCCGCTGCCATCGGCGGTGTCCACGCACGCCGCACCACCGCCGACTGCTGCCTCCACGACCACCAAGCCCGTGGCCGGCGAGAGCAGCGTGATGGTGCGATCGCGCAACCTTGATCGACTCATGCGTCTTTCGGGCGAGGGCATGGTCGAGGCACGGCGGCTCGAGGCGATGCAGGCACGGCTGCGCGCCATCCGCACGCGCGAACGCTCGCTCGAGGATCTCTTCGACCGTCGGCGCCAGCGCCAGGACGTGAGCGATCTCGATCTTGAGCAGGCGCACGCGGCGATCCGCAACGAGGTCGCGCTCCTCGAGGCTGACCTGCAGGCGCACCTGCGCCGCACGGAGGAGCTCAGCACCACCCTGCACCACGAGGCCATCGACTGCCGCATGCGACCCTTCGGCGATACGTGCCTGACGATCCCACGGACCGTGCGCGATCTGGCCCGATCGCTCGACAAGGATGCCTCCGCACGGCTTGAGGGACAGTCGGTGAGCGTAGACCGTGACATCCTGCGCAAGCTCGAAGCGCCGCTCACGCATCTTGTGCGCAATGCGCTGGATCACGGCATCGAATCGCGAGCCGAGCGTGCGGGCTCCGGCAAGCGGGCTCAGGCCACGCTTCGGGTCTCAGCCTCGCACCAGGCGGGCATGCTGGTGGTGGAGATCGCCGACGATGGCCGCGGCATCGACCTTGGCAGGCTGCGCGCGAAGATCATCGAACGAAACCTGAGCACGCCGGAGCTCGTGGCACGCATGAGCGACCGCGAGCTGACGGACTTCCTGTTCCTGCCCGGCTTCAGCACCGCGAAGGCGGTCACGGACCTGTCCGGCCGAGGCGTCGGGCTCGACGTCGTGCAGACCACGGTGCATGAAGTCGGTGGCAGCGTCGAGGTGCAGACCGAGCTCGGCCGCGGCACCACGTTCCGCATGCGCCTGCCGGTCACGCTCAGCGTGCTGCGAGCGGCGATCGTGTCGATCGGTGGCGAGCCCTACGCGATGCCGCTTGCACGCATGGAGCGCATCGACCGGCTCGACCATGACGCGCTCGAGCATGTCGAAGGCCGCTTGGCCGCGCGCGTGAACGACGAGGTCATCGGGCTCGTGCGCGGCGATGAGCTGCTCGGCATCCCGGGCGATGCCGAAAGCGGCGCCCTGGCGGTGGTGAGCCTTCTCACCCGCCAGCGCACGCTCGGCGTGATCGTGGATGGATTCCTCGGCGAGGAGGACGTGGTGGTGCAGCCGCTCGACGAGCGGCTCGGCACCGTGCCCCACGTCTCCAGTGCGAGCGTGCGCCAGAGCGGCGAGCTGGTGCTGATCCTCGATGCCGATGCGATGGCGATCGACGCCACCCGGCGGCTCGACGAAGGAACGCTGCGTGGTGCGGCCGCGGGCAGCGAGGATGCCAGGTCGCGCAGGTACCGCGTGCTGGTGGTCGAGGACTCACTGACCGTGCGCGAGGTCGAGCGGCAGATGCTCACGCGTGCGGGCTACATGGTGGACGTGGCGGTCGACGGGCTCGATGGCTGGAACGCGCTGCAGCGCGATCGATACGACCTCGTGCTCAGCGACGTGGACATGCCGCGCATCAATGGCCTCGAGCTCGTGCGGCGCATCCGGGCCGACCGGAAGCTCGCCTCGGTGCCGGTGGTCATGGTCTCGTACAAGGACCGTGAGGAAGACCGCCTTGCTGGCCTCGAGGCCGGCGCGACCGCGTACCTGACCAAGGGTGCGTTTCATGACCGGACGCTCCTCGACACCGTCGCCGACCTGATCGCCGCGTCGGCTGGATGAGGCCACGGGTACAGTCCTCGCGTGCGCGTTGCGATCGTCAATGACCTGAAGCTTGCCGTGGAAGTGCTGCGCCAGTCGGTGCTGCGGATCCCGGGCGCCGAGGTCGCATGGATCGCCGAGGACGGTCGCCAGGCGATCGAGCACTGCGCGCACGACCGGCCCGATCTCGTGCTGATGGACATGCAGATGCCGGTCATGGACGGTGCCGTGGCGACGCGGGAGATCATGCGCCGCACGCCGTGCCCGATCATCGTGGTCACGGCATCGATCCAGGCGAACCTCGACCGCGTGTATGACGCGCTCGGTGCCGGTGCACTCGACGTCACGACCACGCCGACCTTCGGCCCGGGTGGCGCGATCGAGGGCCTCGAATCGCTCGCGCGCAAGATCGATCACGTGCGCCAACTGGACCGCGGTCACGCCGTGCGCGCGATCGAGCCTGCACGCGCCACACCTGACGGACGCGGCATCATCGCCATCGGCGCGAGCACCGGCGGACCTCAAGCCCTGGCTGCCGTGCTGCCGCGTGGCACGGCTCTGCCCGCGCCCGTGGTCATCGTGCAGCACATCGACCGTGCGTTCGCGCCCGGCTTGGCCGAGTGGCTCGCGAGGGAGACCGGACAGACCGTGGTGCTCGCGCAAGAGGGTCACGCTCCCACCGTCGGAACGATCCACGTGGCGTGCAGCGACGATCACCTGGTGCTGGTGAACGGCCTCTTCATGCACCGTGCCGAGCCGCGCACGCTGGCGCATCGCCCATCCGTCGATGTCTTCTTCGAGAGCCTCGTGGGAACGCCGTGCGGCGTCGCGGTGCTGCTCACGGGCATGGGCCGCGACGGCGCCGAAGGCCTGCGTGCGCTGCGACGTGCGGGCTGGCACACCATTGCCCAGGACCAGGCGACCAGCGTGGTCTGGGGCATGCCCGGCGCCGCGGTCGCCCTCGGCGCTGCCGTCGAGGTCCTTCCCATCCAACGCATCGCGCAGGCCATCGACATCGCCTGTGCCGCACCCAGGAGCGCACGATGAGCGAACTTGCCGGAACGAACACCCCTCGCATCAGCGTCCTGCTCATCGATGACCAGGCGATCATCGGCGAGGCGATGCGCCGGATCTGCGCCACGCAGCCCGACATCGCGTACCACTTCGTGAGCGATCCGACGAAGGCGATCGAGGAAGCCATTCGCGTGCAGCCCACGGTGATCCTGCAGGACCTGGTGATGCCCGGCGTGGACGGGCTGGACCTCGTGCGGGACTTCCGCAAGGAACCCGGCACCGCCGAGATCCCTCTGGTCGTGCTGAGTTCCAAGGAGGAAGGCACGACCAAGGCCGAGGCCTTCGCTCGCGGGGCGAACGACTACATGGTGAAGCTGCCGGATCCGCTCGAGATCATCGCGCGCATCCGCTACCACTCGAAGGGCTACATCGCCGCGCTCGAGCGCAACGCCGCGTACGAGGCGCTGCGCTCGGAGCTGCATCAGGCCGCCGAGTACGTGCGCAGCCTCCTGCCCGAACCCATCGATGAGCCCCGCCTGCGAACGAGCTGGGAGTTCACGCCCTCGGCTTCGCTCGGCGGCGACTGCTTCGGCTACCGCATGCTCGACGGGGACCGGTTCGCCTTCTGGCTGATCGACGTCTGCGGCCACGGCGTCGGGCCGTCGCTCCTCTCGGTGAGCGTGCGCAACATGCTGCAGGGCCTGACCGGTTCGCTCGACCTGGGCGAGCCCGGGCTGGTGATGGCGGCGCTCAACGCATCGTTCCAGATGTCGAAGCACAACAACCTGTACTTCACCGGCTGGTACGGCGTGCTCGACCTGCGCACGCGCTCGCTGCGGTGGTCAGGTGGCGGCCACCCCCCGGTCATGGCGGTCGGCCCTTCGGGCGTCCGCGAGTTCGAGTCGCAGAACCCGATCGTGGGCATGATCGACGGCCTGCCGTACGAGGAGACGCAGGTGCATCTGGACCACGGCGACCGGCTGTACATCTACAGCGACGGGCTCGTCGAGATCCAGCTCGACGACGGCTCGGTCTGGAGCCACTCGCAGTTCCGCGAGTTCCTGACCCGCGATGCGCTGCAGACGGCCCGGCCGCTCGCGCGCATGCTCGAGCACACCACGCAGCTGCAAGGTTCGCCGCACTACGCCGATGACGTGAGCGCCATCGAGATCGAGGTGCGCTGAGCGATGTCGACCGGGGAGCAATGGTCGCTCTTCGGCGGATCGGGTGACGAGCCGGCCATCGATGGCGCGGTGGCGCCGGCCGCCCCGGATCCCGCGCTCGCCGCACTCGGCGCATCGCTGCCTGCAACGATCAGGCTCGGCACGAGCTCGTGGAGCTTCCCCGGATGGAAAGGCCTGGTCTACGCCGGTCGGCACAGCGAGTCGGCGCTCGCGCGCGATGGACTGCGTGCCTATTCGCAGCACCCGCTCCTGCGCACGGTCGGCGTGGACAAGACCTACTACCGGCCTGCGCCGCTGGAGGAGTTCATGCGGCTGGCCGAGCAGGTCCCGCGCGACTTCCGCTTCCTGGTGAAGGCGCACGAGTCGATCATGCAGCCGACGCAGCCGCTCGATGGCTGGCGACCTGCGCCCGGCGCGCCGCATCGGCCGTCGCGATGGCTCGATGCCGCCTTTGCAGCCGACGAGATCGTGGCGCCATGCGTAGGCGGGCTCGCCGAGCGATGCGGGCCGATCCTGTTCCAGTTCTCGCATCTGGGCGTCCGCAACGACAGCGAAGCCGAGCGCATCATCGATGAGGTCGGTGGGTTCCTGGCTCGCCTGCCGCCGGGACCGCTCTACGCCATCGAGTGGCGTGATCGCCGCATGCTGCGTCCGTCGTACCTGAGCATGCTGCGATCGACCGGTGCGAGCCACTGCTACTCGGTGCACCCATCGATGCCGGGGCCGATGGCGCAGGCGGAGCATGTCCCCGTCGAGGCCAACCGCGTGCTCTGCTGCAGGTGGATGCTCCACAGCGGGCTCTCGTACGAGGAAGCCAAGGAGCGCTACGCGCCGTTCGACCGCATCGTCGATCCCGATCCCACCGGACTGGCCTCGTGGGTGCGCCTGAACCGACACGCCGTGACGGCGGGCATCGCAGGCTTCGTCATCGTGAACAACAAGGCCGAAGGCAGCTCACCCAGGTCCGTCGAGCGGCTTGCACAAGCCTTGCATGATGATGGTATGACGCGCGCATGAGCTCTTCGATCGACCGTCGTGACGCCCTCGCCGCCGCCGCCGGACTCGCGCTGGCACCGTTCCTTGGCCGTTCTCGCGCGCATGCCGTGGCCGCACCGATCCAGGATGCAGTCGCATCGAAGCCCTTCCGCCTGATCCACATGACCGACATCCACGTGCAGCCCGAGCGCCAGGCCGAGCGCGGGGCCGCGCAGGCCTGGGCGCGTGCGCAGGAGCTCAAGCCAGATCTGGTGATCACCGGCGGCGACACCGTCATGGATGTCTTCGACGCCAAGCGCGACCGGGCCAAGGTCATGCGCGGGTGCTTCGAGAGCATGATGAAGGACGTGTCGGTGCCCGTGCTGCATACGACCGGCAACCATGACATCCTGGGCTGGAACCGCTCACGCACCGACGTGCCGCTCGATGCCGCCGACTGGGGCAAGAAGTGGGCGTGCGAGACGTTCGCGCAGCCGCGCAACTGGTTCTCGAGCGATCGGGGCGGCTGGCGCTTCATCGTGCTCGACAGCGTGCAGCCCGATGGCAACGGCTACAAGGGATTCCTCGATCCCGAGCAGCGCGCGTGGTTCGAGGCCGAGCTCAAGGCCACGCCCGACGGCACGCCGGTGTGCGTGGTGAGCCACATCCCGATCATCGCGATCACCACGATCACCTACGGCAAGCCGCCATCGCGCGGCAACGACACGATCCTTTCTGGCGGCGAGATGCACACCGACTGCGCCGAGCTGCATGAACTCATGCGCGCGAGCGGCAAGGTGCGGCTCTGCCTGAGCGGACACATCCACCTGCGCGACCGCTGCGAGACCGACGGCATCACCTACATCAACGATGGCGCCGTCAGCGGCTCGTGGTGGAAGGGTACGCTCGAGGGCGTGCCCGAGGGTTTCGGTGTGCTCGACCTGCGGCCCGACGGGTCGTTCGACCATCGGTACGAGACCTACGGCTGGACCGCGAAGGAGTGACCGGCCGCCGGCGGGTACCGGGCTCAGTGATGGTTGCGCTGGGGCACGAATGACTGCGCGAAGACGCCCAGCACCGTGGCCAGGTAGCCGATGCCCGACACCATCAGGATCGCACCGGCGATCCGCCCGGGCGTGGTCACCGGATACATGTCCCCGTACCCCACCGTGGTGACGGTGGTCATGGCCCACCAGAGCACATCGCTCGCCGAGCGGATCTTGCCGTCGGGTGCATCATGCTCGACATGCAGCACGACGATGCAGATCAGGATGAAGAGCATCTGGATGAAGAACGTCGCTCCCGCCATCACGATGCTGCGACGCTCGACCTTGGCCGATTCCCAGAGGATGCGTGCGGCGCGCAGCAGCATCAGGAACCGCAGCAGCCGGGCCAGGCGCAGCCAGCGCGTCTGGAACACGAACGGGATGCTGCTCAGCAGATCCACGATGCCCCAGCCGAACAGGTACTTCAGCTTTGACGGTGCTCTCCACAGGTGGCGCAGGAAGTCATAGAAGAAGAAGAGGCAGAGCACGAAGTCGACGACGGTGAGCACCCCGATGATGTCGGGCTCGCTCGGCGACAGGAAGAGCCCCACCGACACGAGGATCGCCAGCATCGCGAGTGCCGCCATGTAGATGTGGTAGACCGAATCCCGGTGCTCCGCCCGCGCCTCGGCGCCGGGCGTCTTCGCGGTCGGCATCGGCACGGGCTCGATGGCACGCGCGGTCCGTCGCGGCCGTCGCGGTGGGCTGATGCTGGGCATGCGGACAAGGTAGCGACCCGCGCCACCCACGTGCACCTAGAGTGCCTCCATGGCACTCGACCACTACGTCACCCTCGGCCGCTCTGGCCTTCGCGTCAGTCCCCTCTGCCTGGGCGCGATGACCTTCGGCACCGAATGGGGATTCGGCACCGGCCCCGACGAATCGATCGCCCAGCTGGAGCGCTACGTCGCACGCGGCGGCAACTTCATCGACACCGCGAACATCTACACCAAGGGACACAGCGAGGCGATCCTGGGCGAGTGGTTCACCACCGGCGGCGGCAAGGGGCTGCGCGACCGCATGGTGCTGGCCACCAAGTTTGGCGGCGGCATGCACGTGGGCGATCCCAACGGCGGCGGCTCGGGTCGCAAAGCCATCATGCACCAGGTCGAGGACTCGCTGCGTCGCCTGCGCACCGACCACATCGACCTGCTCTGGGTGCACTTCCTCGATCCGCACACGCCGGTCGACGAGACCGTGCATACGCTCGACATGCTCGTGCGCTCCGGGAAGGTGCGCTACCTCGGGCTGAGCGATCACCCGGCCTGGGTGTGCACGCAGATGCAGTACGAGGCGATCCTGAAGGGCTGGGTCCCGTTCGTGGCGCTGCAGATCGAGTACTCGCTGCTGCAGCGCACCGTCGAGGGCGAGCTCATGCCGATGGCGCGTGCGCTCGGCCTGGGCGTGACGCCATGGGGGCCCCTGCGCGGCGGCGTGCTCTCGGGCAAGTTCGATCGCACGCACCGACCCAAGGACGACGGCTCCACGCGCGTACGCAGCGACAGCACGTATCTCAACGAGACCACCTTCGCGATCGTCGATGCCCTGCGCGAGATCGGCGCCGTGCACCGGGCAACGCCGGCACAAGTCGCCCTGCGCTGGGTCATGGACCGCAGCGGAGTGACAAGCACGATCCTCGGTGCGCGCACGATGGCGCAGCTCGACGACAACCTCGGCGCGTGCACGATCACGCTGTCGTCGGAGGACACGGCCCGTCTCGACACACTGTCCAAGCCGAACCTGCCTTTTCCCTGTGACTTCCTGCACCCGGTGCGCACCACCACGATCCCGGGCAACACGAGGATCAACGGCGTCGAACCGTCGCCGTGGCACTTGGCGCCCAAGGATGCGACCGAACGCTGGTGATGCCGCGTGCAGGCGCAGGTTCCCGGTCGCGGCGTGCGGAATCCGTGCTCCTGCTTTGACCTGAGCCGGTCTGGTCCTACACTCGATTGCCCATGATCGCCACGACCCTTGCCACCTTCGCGCTCGCCCTTCCCGGCGGCGGCACCCCTGTCCTGCTCTGCCCGGATTCGCTCCGGCAGACGGTCTGGGCCTTCGATGCCACGACCGGTGCGATCGTGAGCCAGAACGTGATCGTGGACACCGCATTCCTGGATCAGCCGATCCAGGTGGTGTCGAGCCCCACGGGCACGATGATCGTGACCGACGAGGTCGACGCCACCGTGCGCGAGTTCAGCGCGCAGGGCGTGTTCATCCGCGAACTCTGCGGCCCCGCGCAGGGGTTGACCCGCGCCTACGGCTGCTGCGTGAAGAACGACAAGATCTACGTGACCGAGCCATTCGTCACGACGCTTTCCGAGCCCGGTCGCATCTGGCGCATGAACCTTGACGGCTCGGGCTTCGAGCTCTTCCTGCAGAGTCCGCTCATGCGCAACCCGCGCGGCATCATCGCGGTGCCCGGTGGGTTCATGGTGGCGGATTCGGGCGAAGCGGCCCTCGGCGGCGAGGATCTTGAGTTCGTCAGCGACGCGGGTGTCGTGCAGTCGCCGCCCTTCTTCGACTCCGATGGCCTGAGCTACTTCGACTTCCCACAGCAGATCGCGCCTGCCGCCGGTGGCGGCTTCTGGGTGGCCGGCTTCAGCGATCCGCGCGGGCTCTGGAACCTGTCCGCGACCGGGCAGCTGGGCAACTTCTATCCAACGTTCACGAGCCCACGCGGCGTGTGGACGCTCGGCAACGGGAAGCTGCTCTACACAGGCGGCACCCGCGTGCAGATGCTCGACCCCATCGGCGGCGCCGAGGTCGAGATCGTGAACAACCCGGGCGGTGCGGGCAATCCACCTGTCTCGAGCTTCCGGTTCCTCACGCCCTTCACGCTGCCACCGGCATGCCCGGCCGACCTGGATGGCAATGGCCTCGTGGATGGCGGCGATCTTGGCCTGCTGCTCAGCGGTTGGGGCGCGTCCGGTCCCGCCGACATCGATGGCAGCGGCGCGGTCGACGGATCCGACCTGGGCGTGATGCTCAGCGCATGGGGCTCCTGCTGAACCCCTAGGATGCGTGCGTGCAGCACGCGCTCCGACACATCGTCTCGCTCGCCGACACCGATGCGGCTGGCGTGGTCTTCACGGCGCGCACCATCGAGATCGCGCACCGCGGCTTCGAGCACTGGCTCGCTGCGCACGGCGCCCCGATCGCCGACATGCTCGCCGGACGTCTGCCCGCGATGCCGATCGTTCGGATCGAGGCGGACCTTCACGCGCCGCTGCGCGTGGGCGATGCCGTCGAGGTGCACTCGTCGATGACCGCCTGCGGCGAGCGCTCGGTGACGATGCTCCACGAGCTCATGCTCGGCTCACGGTGCGCCGCGCGCATCACGCTCGTGCACGCATGCGTGGGGCGTGACGGAGCGTCAGTGGCCGTGCCCGACGCCATCCGCCGGCTCGCCGACCGCTGATCGCTCTGGAGCGGGCCTGCTCCACAGCACACGCGACGAGGGCAGCGCGGCATGGCACTGCGCCAACGACGCCTTGTGCGGCAGTTCCGCCGGCCACTCGACGATCGTGTCCGGCAGCGCATGGCGCGGCAGACGCTCGGCGAGCGATGCGACGAGCGCGTCCCAGTCGACCGCGCTTCCATCCGTGCGCACGAAGGCTGCCGGGCGCATGCCCCACCGGTCGTCCGGCGCGCCGATCACTCGCGCGCCGAGCAGGGCCGCATGGTGCAGCAGCTGCGTCTCGACCTCGACAGGATCGATGTTCTCGCCGCCGGAGATGAACACGCGGTCGCTGCGCCCGGACACGATCACCGCGCCCTGCTCGAAGCGGCCCTGGTCGTTCGTGCGCAGCCAGCCACCCGCCTCGACGATCGGCTCGATCGCGCAATCACGCCACGCACCGAGCGCCATCGTGGGCGAGCGCACGAAGAGATCCGCGCCGAGCCGCTTGGCCACGACACCATCGAGCCATCGGCCCGACCAACCGTCGGGCGAGTCAGGCGCGGGACGACCGGCAGCGACCATCGCGCCGGTCTCGGTCATGCCGTAGGTCATGACGAGCGGCCAGCCGTTGGCGAGCGCCTGGTTGCGCCAGTCGATCGGGCACGGCGCACCGCCGATCACGAGCGCCTTCATCGCGCGGATGCGCTCGTGCAGGCTCGAGTCCCGGCGCGCGGCGTGCAGAAGCCCGGCGAGCTGGGTCGGCACGATCGAGGCGTGCGTGACGGACGGCGCGGCGAGCAGGAACGTATGGAGCGGCACCGAGGACTCGCTGCGCACGATCGCCACGCGCGCACCCACGAGTGCGGCTCGCATGAGGATGCCGAGCCCACCGACATGATGCCATGGAATCGTGAGCGCCCAGCAGTCATCGGCGGCGAACGAACAGGCCTTGGATGCGCGCACGGCGGCCTCGACGAGCGTGGCGGCGGAATGCACGATCAACCGGGGTTCGCCGCTCGAACCGCTCGTGGGCACGATCACCGTGGGGCGCGATGGATCAGGATCCGCACCGGGCACCGTGCAGCTCGGCGCACTCGGTGCAGGCAGGCTGGCGGCACCGGCCTGCGCACAGACGGCGGTTCGACGGGCCTCGGGATCGCGCGGATTCAGCAGCACGGCGCACGCACCACGGCGCACGACCGCGAAGAGCGCACTGATCGCCTCCGCATCGAGCGAAGCGCTCACGCCGACGCGCACCCCTGCGCCGATCCCCTCTGCCCAGAGCGAGTGCTCGTAGGCGGCGCGAACGCCCTGCCACTGCGGATCGACGATGCCCCCGGGGCCCATCTGGAAAGTGATCACGTCCATGGAACGACTGCCTCCTTGAGCGGCACGTACTCGAGCCTGGGAATCGGGAGCGCCGGCGCGATCTCCATGCGGCCTTCCCGCACGGCAGCCTGCTCCACGACATCGAATTCGAAGAGTCCCGCTGACGCAAGGCCGTGGTCGCGACCGCCGGTGGCGGTGACCGCTGCCAGCCGCGCGAGCAAGGCCAGCGTGTAGGACGACTCGAGGCAGCTCGAGAGCACCGTGTCCATGCCATGGATCCGGCCGCGCGTCACCGCGTGCTCGACTTCCTCGAGTGCACCGAGCAGGCTCGGCTTCAGGACCTGCACCTCGACGCCGGGCGCACCGACGAGCGCCTCGCGATGCTCGGGCTCGTGCAGCGATTCGTCGATGGCCATCGTGATGCCTGTACGACGGCTGAGCTCGGGCAGCTCGAGCGGGTTGCGCAGCGGCTCCTCCATGTATTCGATGCGGGCCACGTCGAGCCGCTTCATCATGCGCACGGCCGAAGTCAACGTGAGCCGGCGGTTGCCGTCCAGTCGCAGGCGGACCGCGGAATCGAGCCCATCAAGCATCGCGGCGATCAGCGCTGCATCATCGGCGACCTTGCCCAGGCCGACCTTCACCTTCACGGTGCGGTAGCCGGAGAAGTCACCGCGCTCGATCGCCGCGCGTGCGGCGGCAGCATCGCCCGAGAAGACCGCGTTCACGCCGACCCCGCTCTGCTCGCTGCGGCCGAAGCCGAAGCGACGCTCGTCCACCAGCGTGGCCTGCGCACAGGAGAGCGCAAACGAGGCGCTCGGCGCCATGGGCATGGATCCGCTGCAGGTGGCCTCCTGAACGCCCTCGAGCGCATCCTGCAGCGACTCGCGGTGAAGCCCCGCCAGCGGAGCCATCTCGCCGTATCCACATCGGCCATCCTCCTCGACACGCAGGATCGCCCCGCGTCGCACGCGGACCATCTCCCCGCCCGCCGGGAACGGCGTGCGCAACGGGAGTTCGTACCAAGCAACGCTGAAGGACTGCATCAGGACCGGGTCATGACGAGGGCGAACAGCACTGCCGTCGCCAGCAGGGCCGATCCCGTGGAGGCTAGCACGCCATTCAACGGTCGACCGTCGAGCCCGCGCAGCACTCGCACGACCTGCACCACCAGCAGCGCGGACGGCACACATGGCAGATAAGCCATCGGATCCTGGCCTGCGGCGAGCCATGCGAAGCACGCCAGCGCACCCGCCACGCAAGCAGCGAACTCAAGCCGGGCGAAGCGCTCCCCCAAGCGCACCGCCAGCGTGAGCTTGCGCGCTCGTGCATCGCCCTCGCGGTCACGAAGGTTGTTCACCGCCAGGATCGCCGTCGAGAGCAGGCCGCACCCGACACCCGCAACGACGAGCGGCGCACCAAGATCAGCGCCGAGCGCCAGCCCCGTGGCCACCACGGCCACGACGCCAAAGAACGCAAGCACGAAGAGGTCGCCCAGACCGACATAGGCGAGCGGCAACGGTCCGCCGGTGTACGCAAGTGCCAGCATCCCACTGATCAGGCCCAGGAAGGCATAGCCGATGCTCACCTCGATCGAGAGCCAGGCGGCAGCCAGACCTGCGACCGCGAGCGCGATGCCCGT